>JBPOJG010000258.1:0-14243 GCA_052033835.1 Spirochaetota bacterium | reverse complement strand
GTTGGTGAGTTGGGCTCCGTTGCGGTTTGCCAGTTCAGATGAAAACAGAGATGCGATGTCATCAAGTTGCAAGTTTTTAACCGCGAAGAACGCGAAGGCATAGAACTGAATTCCTTTTCCTTTTCTTCGTGTTTTTCGTGTCCTTCGTGGTTCATCCTTTTCTTTACGAACCTTGGACCGAACAATGCCCTTTCCAGAAGACTGATCTGAGACCCGTCTCTACGGATTCCCCTTTCCCAAAGCAAAGCATCCACCTCAGCCCCTCTCCGTTGCGACATTTTTACCCGTAAAGGAGAGGGGTGCCGGAGGCGGGGTGAGGTAACTCACCTTCTTCGCTGACGCCTACGGCTGCTCTCGAAGGTTCACCCCTGATGGCTACGGGTTTACACCCCCCTTTGCGCTGTAAGCGCAAACCTGGCAAGCCTCGCTCTCCGAGCTGTCCCCTGCGCCTGATGGCTACGGGGACTCGCTTCCTTTTTCCGATTGCAAAAATGTTGCATTGAACTATGCTGACTGTTGAACATTGAACCAGGCAGACAAAATGAAATATCTGTTCCCATTAAAAATTACTATTTTTGCAGTATTGTGCTGCTTTTCCGTTTATGCAGCTCCGGCAGAACAGCCCAAAAGTGATGAACTTCTGGAGGCTGTCAAAGATTCCAATGTACCTAAACTCAAGTATCTTCTGAAAAACGGAAAGGTCAATTCCGATGTTACCGACAACAAGGAAATGACCCTTCTGATGATCGCATCGAATGACAATAATGCAGAGGTTGTGCAGATTCTTCTGGATGCAGGTGCCGATGTGAACAGAAAAAACAAGGAAAACGGGAAAACCGCACTGATGTATGCCGCAAATCACGGTCATATTGATGTAGTGAGGGTATTTCTGAACAGTTCCAAAATTCTGATCAACGCAAAAGACAGAGAAGGAAAAACTGCACTGATGCATGCTGTATTTCACGGGAGAAGAGATATGATTCAGCTTCTTCTGGAAGCCAAGGCAAATGTAAATTCCAGAACAAATACTGACGAGTCCGCACTGAGTTATGCAATGAAAGCGGGAAGACCCGAAATCATCAATCTTCTGCGTCAGTCCGGAGCAAGAGAATAAATGCCCGAAAGAGATCTTCTTATCAGACTTTCGAGAATCAGCCTGGTTCTTTCCATTCTGATTTTTCTGAATATTCTTTTTGGGCCGCTTGTACGTGCCACAAATTCAGGACTCGCCTGCCCTGACTGGCCATTATGTTACGGAAAAGTCATCCCTCCAGCAGAATTCAGAATCTGGATGGAAGTCGGTCACAGAATCTACTCAGCAGTTCTGTCCATTCTTTTCATATATATGCTTGTGATGATTTTCAGATACGAGTATTTGAGAAAGTCCTATGCTGTGCTCGGAATAACAGCGTCTGCTGTGCTTGTATTTCAGATCGCACTCGGTGCACTGACTGTGACAAAACTCCTGGATCCAGGAACAGTCAATTCCCATCTTCTGAATGCAGTTCTCTTTCTTCTTCTGAATGTCACAGTATTTTTAAAATCCAGAGTTCAGATCAATTCTCCGCATTTTACAGGTCTTGGATTCGGAGAGATATTTTCTAAGGAAAATATCATGCTGAAAATCGGATTCATACTAATTTATCTGCAGCTTTTTATGGGCGGAAGAGTCAGTTCCAATTATGCAGGGATGGCCTGCATTGACTGGCCGATGTGCAACGGAAAATGGTTCCCTGAAATGAAGGGACTCATCCGATATCAGATGGAACACAGATATCTGGCATATGCAATCATGGTTTTCCTTCTCGTTCTTTTCATTCAGGCATTTCATAAAAAACACAATACACTGTATAAAAGACTCTGCACTCTGATGCTTTATATCGGCGGCATACAGATTGCGGCGGGGGTATTCAATGTGCTCTGGTCGCTCCCGATCCTTCTCACTGCATTTCATACCGGAAACGGTGTAATGCTCCTGACAGTGATGTATGTCACCTATTATGTAAAAGAGAGCAGGCTTGGATGAAACACTGGCTTTTGGTATGGCTGAAGCTCATCAAGCCGAGGGTAACATCCCTTGTGCTCGTCACTGCACTTCCCGGTCTGTATCTGGGACTTGAGAATATTTCCGGTGCACTCGTACTATGGACCCTGCTCGGAACATTTCTGATGTCTTCTGCGTCCTTTGTATTCAATCAGGTGATTGAAAAAGACAGAGATGCACAGATGGACAGAACCAAAAACAGACCCATTCCCAGAGGAGATATTTCTATAAACGGTGCCCTGGCTGGAGGTTTTATTCTGGTCATAGCATCATTTGCCGTATTTTTCCTGAAAGTAAATCTGCTCTCTTTTTACTGTGCATTTGCAGCACTCATTGCATATGTCTTTTTATATACAATATATCTCAAACCCAGAACAGAACAGAATATAGTCATCGGAGGCGTAGCCGGATGCGTCGGCCCTCTGATCGGTTATGCAGCTGCATCTGACTCCCTGCCCTTGCCTGCGTGGATTCTCTTCGGAATGATATTTCTCTGGACACCTGCGCATTTCTGGGCACTTGCCATCTTCCTCGAAAAGGACTATGACACCGCAAATTTTCCGATGTTTCCAGTCATTCACGGAAAGGAAAAAACAGCCAGATCGATTTTTGTCTATACCCTTCTGTACTCTGCCTCCTGTATCGGTTTTTATTTTTCCACTCTGCAGGTAGGATCTTTTTATCTCATCAGCACACTTATTCTATGCATTTATATGATCTACCTTTCCTGGAAACTTGTAAAGAACACAGAAGAAAAATCAGCAAAAAGTTTTTTCTTCTTCAGCATATTTCATCTTTTCCTTATAAATTTTATAATACTTGCTGATTTTGCTGTTCAGTCCAAAAGGATACTCTGATGTTTCTTGAGGTAAAAAATCTCACTAAGACTTTCCGTACACCATTTTCCAGAAAACCGCCAATGAAGGCCGTTCAGGGAATCAGCTTCAATATTCGTCCGGGAGAAATCTACGCCCTTCTCGGTCCGAACGGAGCAGGCAAATCGACAACAATCAAAATGATCGCAGGACTCATCCGTCCTACCTCAGGTGAGATCCTTCTGGACGGTAAATCTGCAATCGGTCATTCGGTTGTGCACAAATACTTAAGTGCGATTCTGGAAGGAAACAGAAATGTCTACTGGAGAATGAACCCTCTCGAAAATCTGCACTATTTTGCCAACCTGAGAGGTGTTCCCAGTTCACAGATAGAAGAAAAGGCTGAGAAAATACTGGAAGAACTGAACATTGATGCAAAGAAGAAAAATCAGAGTCAGCATCTTTCGAGAGGTATGCTTCAGAAACTTGCCCTGGGAGTAGGACTGATCACTGATCCAAAACTTCTTCTGCTCGATGAGCCTACTTTGGGAATGGATGTGTCAAGCTCCCGAAAGATGAGAGATATGATCCTGGCTCTTGCCAAAAAAGAAGGAAAGGCAATTCTTCTGACCACTCATCAGCTTGAACTTGTGGAAGAACTCGCTGACAGAGTGGGAATCATCCGAAACGGTCAGCTGGTTGTAGAAGGAACACTCGCGGAACTCAAGTCTATTTTTCAGACTTATATCTACAATGTAAAACTCAGAGGCGAGTGGAATCCAAGTGAAGATATCATTAAAGAATATTCTCTGACTTCCAAACCGAAACAGGGAGAATATACTGAGGTTTCAGCAGACTGTAAAAACAAAGACGGGATATTCAGGTTTCTGGACAGAATCAGAAAAGACAGTCTGGAAGTGATCAGTTTCTACAAACTGGAAGAAGACCTGGAAGAGATTTTCCTGAGAGTTCTGAAAGAAAACTAAAGGCCCCATTTCTGCAGAATGCTGTTGATTGTGCCGCTTTCTTCCAGAATCAGAAGTGTATGATTGACCCTTTCGAGTTTCCTGTTTCCTTTCGACATACAGAATCCGTAGGAATCTTTGTCCGTCTTGAACTCCACGATGGCTGCAGTCGGAAATGCATTGTTTTCCAGATTGTATTTGATGATCGGATAATCACCGATAAAACCGTCTGCCTTATTGTCTCTGACTGATTCAATTCCTTCTTTCGCATTCTGAATGGAAACCAGATAACCCTTGTAAGCCTTTACAATCTCCTCTCCCGTGCTTCCTAGAATCGCAGAAATTCTCCTTTCCTTCATATCTTCAGGAGAATCAATTGCATGATTCTGTATCCTTGAAAGAGTAAAGGAGGCCGCAATCCCGGCAGTCAGAGATGAAGCAGTAATCATACTGATGACCATCCAGGAAGCAATGATAAGCTTTCCAGTTTTTGTCTTTGGAGTAATGTCTCCATACCCTACTGTACTGAATGTCACGACTGCAAGCCACATCGCATTTCCAATGCTGCTGAAATAAGGAAGCTGAAAAGCAGGATTCACACCTTTCTCTGACAAAAGAATCAGATTCCCCACAAGAAAGAGAACGCAGAAAAGAATTCCGATAGCATAAAAGAAAGTTTCCTCAAACAGAGTTTTTACAAAACTCATCGGAGAAATGGAACCTCTTTTTACAAGAATTGCCTTGTGGCTCGAATAATAAGGCTGAGAAAAGGAAACTGATTCCAGTCTTTTGGAAGTGACTGTAATCGGACCGATTCCTACATCCATTTCTCCCCTGTTCACAGCCTCAATAAGCGCACTTATATTAGGGTATTCCTTGACAGTATAGTCCCATTTTTCCATCTCCGCCATTTTTTCCCAGATGTCCAGACTGATGCCGGAAACTTTCGGTTCTGAGATTCTGAAAGGAACAGAACCTGCAATTCCCACCCTCAATGACTCAGACAGAACGGAAAAGGTGAAAAATAATGAAAAAATAATGAATTTAATCACACCTGCACCTCGGAAACAAGAGAGTCAAGTTTCAGCCTTATCTTGATAGCCGCCTCATTTTCCGAATCAAGCTTGAATATTTTATTCAAAAGTTTGTCTGCACGCCTGAAGTTTCTTCTGTAAGTGTACATATCAGCGAGATGAACCAGATTGGCAAGATTGGAAGGTTCCCTGAGTTTGATTCTTTCGGAAAGATCAATAGCTTCTTCTATCCGTCTGTTTTTTTTCAGTGCATAGGAAACCCGAAGCATCAGATTCGTATCGGAATCTTTGATTAGAAGGAAATCGAGACCCGCATCTGCTGCCTCTTTATACATCCCTGCCTTCATATATGTTCTTACTAAAAAGCCTGCAATATGAGAATTCAGCCTGTACGCATCGTGTCCATATCTCAGAATTGCAATTGCATCCTCATATCTGGACTGTCTGAAATATGCCGCTGCTTTTTTCATGATCACGTCCTGCTCCTGAAGTTCATCCTGAGTGTAATATATTTCATCACCGTTATACGTTATGGAAAGAAGTGAGAAATCGTCAATCAGCTCGTAATTATCTGAGATCAAAGAAAATATCCTGCCAAGATCTCCGTCAGCCTCTTCCACTTTTTTCAGAAAAAGAGTTTCATCTTCATTTACAATCCTTTCTTCAGCAGATCTGCCCTTCTGAACGATATCATCTTTACCGTCAGATCCCATAATGAGAAGTGAACCTGGAGTCATCTGATATGTGGAAATAAATATTTCACTCTCCACTCCTGATGTACCGAGTTTTCTGAAAGTAAGATCGTTTTCGATGAAATGTGCCTGCCTGTTTCTGTATTCAATGACCCAAGGGTGTTCCGCATTGATGAAATATACGAGTCCTGTATTCTCCTCCACAAGGCCGAATACAAGCGAAATGAGCATCGATCCGTTGAAACTTTCAAATATTTTGTGCATTTCCTTGAATGTATTCTTAATCCAGTATTCAGGTGCAACCTCTGACTGCACTTTGTATGTATGAGTCCTCTGGATGATGGAATGAAAAACTGCACCAAGCACAAGAACGCCTCCCGCACCCTGGATTGATTTTCCCATTGCATCTGCATTCAGAAAGGCAACATATTTCTTTTTCTTCAGAGTGATCTCCTGAGAAATGCACATATCGCCGCCGATATCATGGCTTCTGGATCTGAACTTGAATTCCTTTTTCTGTTTGATAAAAAAGTCGATCTTGACTTTGGTGCTGACTGATCCGTTTATGCTGAGAGGATTCAAGAGAAGAGTCGTCAGAAAATAGTCTCCATCCTGCTGACTTTTCAGATTCTCTACCTGAGCAAGTGAAAATGCGAGCTCCTTTGTTCTTTCTTCCACTTTTTCTTCCAGTCTGTTCGCATAGTCTTCGAGTTTATGTTTGGATTCCTCAATTGATTTCACCATTTTATTGAATGAACCTGTGATATATCCTATCTCATCCTCCACCTTTACAGGAAGCCTGACATTCAGATGTCCCTTGTTTACCTGACGGACTCCGGCCAAAAGACTCATCAGAGGAGCCGAGAGACTGTCCTTGAAGAATGTAGGATACAGAAACAGTATGACAATCAGAACAAATGCTAGGATGATTTTCTGAAGTTTGGAAGGAATATGCATATATTGGCGGTATGTTTCATAGGAAAAACCGACTTCACGGATTGTCTTCGTTGCAGGAAAATATTTTCCATACGTGATAAAATGCTGAAGATCACTGTGACTTTTGCGGAAATGCCTTTCCTCTACCCGTTTGAACGGCCTGAAATATGCTGCAATATTGTATTTCAGGTTCTTGACTGAAATTTCCTTTCCATTCCAAAGACAGTCTCTGTAACGTTTTTCGAGAGCCTGACGGAAAAAAAGACTGTCCTCTTTTTTTCGGAGAAGTTTCTCAGCATTCCTGCAGAAATTATCCTCATCCATCAGGGAAATCTTGTTCGAATAATAAAATGCAGTCTGATTGAGTTTGGAAATAAACTTTCGGAGAGATACTCTCAGAACATTACCGTCTGCATTGGTGCTGTCAAGAAAGGTAAGAAGTGATTTCTGATAACCCTCAAATTCGGAATGAGTGGAAAGGAGAAGTCTTCTCAGATTCTCCTTGAATTTCTCATCAGGAATCAGGTCAATTTCTTCAAGAATGATATTGTTCATAAGATCCACCCGGATATGCTCGAGACGCAGATCATATTTTTCCTGATAGTCTTTTTTTATAATTTCTCCGGATCCGTAGGAAAGCTCAAGGATATACTGTATCCCGGAATTCCGCCCTCCGCCTTCGAGAGCCCTTTCCATATTTTCAATTCGAATAGAATCAAATTCAGCTTCTCGTCCCTGCATTACAATGAAACTGACACCCTGCATCATAATCAGAAAGGTAACCATTGTAATACCGATAATCTTTGCCATAAAGGAGGTTCTTTCCTTGGTGGTATTGAGATATACAATAATGACATAAAAAAATCCGAGAATGACCATAAGAACCAGCAGGTTCAGGTATGTTCCTCTTTCCAGAAGTCCGTCCCTGCTCTGACTGTTTGCCCAGGAAGGAATCAGTGCCCCCGCAAGAACACCGAGCAGCACTTTGAGAACTGCCCATTTTTCAGAACCTTTCAGCATTCTCATTTTCCAGATACTGGCCGGTATCATCACTACAACGTACAGTATTATCACTAAACTGATAATATAACTGATGCCCTCTGCCTGAAAATCCCAGTAGTGCCCGTTGAAATTATATATTTTTTCGGATTTCAGTGTTTTGAGAATAAAAAGCAGTATCAAGGTCAGGGACAGGGAATACTGACCGATGAGCACCCATCTGGCAAGCCTCGGATGAGTTGTCCTGGGATAACGCAGAAACCACTGCAGAATATGAATCTCCAAAAGAAGGATGAATCCTACGGTAATCCATCTGTGATATGCGGCCAGAGGATGGTAAAATACGGCAGCCGTAAAGTAACCGAAATAGAATATGCTGAAGAGGATGTAAGATAACCCCAGATGAAACGTGCTTCTCTGCATTTTGGGAACCTGCATCAGAAATACTCCGCAGACCAGCATAAACACTGTTGCCAGAAGAGTACCGAAAGAGAAGAAATTGAAATAAATGGAATGATATAATTCTGTCAGAATCTGCATTGTTCAGATGTTCCCCTGTAAACGTCTGAATCATGTTAGTTTTCACATTCAGTCTGTAAAGCCTTTTTCGCTCCGCAGGCTCGGATGACGGGGAACTGATGGGAATTTTCCTTTACATCAGAATGAGATTCACGGTGTATCGTAATATATGTCTATATCCTCTCTGGAACTGAAAAAACTGACAGCAAAGTTTGACAGCAAACTTAAGGAAATCATTTCGGAAGATCTTCCGATTCTGAAAAAAATTAAAAAGCATGTTATTGAGTCAGGCGGCAAAAGAATTCGTCCCCTCACTCACTATTTTCTCTCCCAAATGCTCGGTTATAATGGTTCCGCCTGGATCGATATCGGTTCTATCGCAGAACTGATCCACGGAGCAAGCCTTCTTCACGACGACGTCGTAGACGGAGCCGAACTGAGACGTGGAGTTCCCACAGTTGGAAAGCTTTACGGAAACAAGCAGGCAATTCTTGCGGGAGATTACCTACTCGCCTGCGGAATAGATCATCTGAATCAGTTTAAAAACCCGGAACTGATGAGTGCTTTCACATCCGTCATCAGGGATCTTTCTGTAGGAGAACTGATTCAGATGGAATGGGAAAAAAGTCCGAAGATAACAAGAAAAATCTATGAGAAGGTGATATATGGTAAAACAGCTTCTCTGTTCGGTGCTGCGGCACTCACGGCGGGAATTTTGGCTGAAACCTCCGGAAGGCAGAAGGAGATACTGAAAGAATTCGGAATCAATATGGGGATGCTCTTTCAGATGAAAGATGATTATATAGATTATTTTGAAAAGAAGGATAAAAGCGGGAAGATCCCATTGAAAGATTTTCATAATGGTCTTTATACGTATCCGGTCATTCTGCTTTTGGAAAAGATACCGAAAAAAGAACAGAATACCGTTCATGAACTGATTTCCAAAAAGGAAAAGAAATCAGAAGATGACAGAAGAATACTGAATTTAATGAATGAACATAGAATTGAAAATGAATCTCTTGAATCAATGAAAGGAACTGCAGTGAAACTCGTAAACTTTCTTAGGAGTTTTCCTGAATCAAAAATTAGAGAACTTATGATTACTAGAATTGAGGAACTTGTGGAGTGATTTGTGACTTGAGTTCTGAAATTTCTCGACTCTATTAGCCTTCAGCTGTGTAGGATCTCCCCATATGTGACTCCTAGAGGAAATAGGTCGTCTGTCTGCGGAAACAAAGATATGTGAAAAGGGGGCGGGCGGCAAGAGCCATTGAACATCTGTTTATCTAACATAACTCCAGGTTCCTGACTGCATACTGTTAAACTCCAAAAAAAGTCTTTTTCCCGCCGAACAACCTGACGAGATCTGTAGGATCTCCCTTTTGAACAAAATCAGACTTCGTCTAAATTTTCACCAAAAGTGTAAAACATCATTTTTTTTTCGCCGGTTCACTTCTTTTTTTTACAGGTATATTGTATGAAAGAAATAAACATTCAGACAATTCAGGAAAAAATACAAAACTGCCTGCCAACGACCGGAAGCGGTGTATCTACTCTTTTGATTCCTAAAGATCTTATAAAACGGTTTGATCGACGACTGAAAATCAAAGGTGGAAAAACTAAGTATTTTGCTTATCTGATTGGACAGTACAGGACAATGCTCCGATCGTTCGCTCTTGATGCTTCAGGCTTGAAAACTGAATATCAATGGAAAAATCAGGAACTTCAAAAGATAAATTTCAGGCCTCAAAACGATGACTGGGCAGAGTTGGGGGCTTTTTCTGTCGCATCAGGTAAAAGCAGATGCCTTCTTTTTGTTTATCTGCTTCTTATGGATCTGAATGGATGGGGGGCAATTCTCAGATTGGCAGGCATAACACCAACTTATCCAATGTCTGAAAAGTATGAGTGGGATCTCCTTGGGGCTTTCGGTCTGACCAGGAACAAAGGGGAATGCCGAAGAGAACTTCAGCCGAAAGTTATCTATCTGGAAACTGGATGACAGTCACTGATTAGAATAATAATTTTTCATTATCATATAATTTAGAAGATCCCATTTTTTGAGCCGGAAAACTCTCTGCGGATAGCATATCTGTCATATCAGAATGGCTGATCCATGATTCATACCTGTCTTCAGGAATAATCAACGGCTGCCTGTGCCTGTTTGGGCCATGGTTATGAATATCTCTCATTAAAGGGTTTGCTTCTTCTGTCATAATGACACAGTGTTCAGTGCTTTCACTCTGACCATTGACTATGATTCCGGCAAAACAGAAGAGTTCTTCATCTTTTAGATTGATCTGCCAGGGAATTTTTTTTCCTTCCGACATCTGCCATTCAATAAAGTATGAGGCAGGTATCAGACATCTCTCTTGGAGAAAGGAAGTTCTCCAGAAATTTGAGGACATTACTTTTTCTTTTCGTGCATTTATAATGATCCTATCCGCCCAATCAGGCTTGATTCCCCACGCAATCAGTTCAGCAGTAATGTCCGTTTGTCTTCTTCTGATTACAGGAATTTTTGATCCTGGATAAAACTCTTTTTTTTTAGGAATGAGTTCCCTCAACTGGTCAATTTTCCTGTAAAATTCCAATCTCTCGATCAACTTGAAAATATTCGTAGGAACTCCGTATCTTCCGCACATATTCAAACTGCCTTCTTAAATTTTTATGCAAAAAGAATAAATTTTTGCTTTTCTCTTATTTCTTTAAAATACTCAGGATGAGCAAAATACTGCCAAGCCTCCTCAAAAGCATCTGTAAGCAGTTTTTCATAATGCTTAAAATCGAATGCAACAATCCTATCCTGTCCTGAAATAGCCTTTTCTTCAGAAAGATAACGTAAAGACTTATTCTTATTTTTTTGAGATACCACAACATATTTTACCTTTTCACCTGCCTGAACCTCAATGCCGTATTCTTGGAGTTCCTGCATCGACAGAGATGTTCCTGTATCCATTTCATATTCTTCAAGCGATTTACTCGCAGTCTTTCTGATCAGAAGATTATACCATTCAATACTGCCTTGTCTCAATTCTTCCACAGATTTACAATAAAGCGAATCTACTTCCAACTGGAGTTCCTTCAATTCTTTGACAGAGGAAGCCTTTTCCATAATACAGAAAAGCTCTATCTGCGCGGAGCAGACAAAAGCAGGCATATCCCTTCGTCTAGCGGCAAGACCTCTGAACTTGACTTTTCCAGTAGCAGAAAGCTTTCCGAAATATCTGTTCATCACAGGAAGTCGCGAATCTGATTTTGACGGTGGGAACACCAACCAGGAAAAATTTGCCTCCAGCCTCATCGTGATGCCTGTCTCTTTTGTAATCTGCGAACATACAGCATTCAACTCATTATCAGAAAACTCTGCACTATCCTTTTTTCGTAGGAAAATACAGTCCGTGATTCCATGTAGGAACTCAAACCCAAAACCTTCGGAGATTTCTTTTGCGGAGAGGAGTTTATTTCTTCCGAAAGCGGTTACACTTTCATGACTTTCCAGTTTACCGAACTTAGCATTTCTGTAGCCGAGATAACCGAAACTGGTCACAAGCATCCATTTCAGGCTTTCCTGCCTTGCATTGTAAAGTTCCCTTTCCCTTCCGAATGTTTCCTGAATTCTTTGTTTACAATGTTTTCTCCTCTCCAAAATTCTTTCCAGAGAAAGCGAAACCACTCCTCTTCTTTTTGTGCAGATATGATAGGGTGTATCGGGCACTTTGGGGGATGTTTCAGGATCACAGCAGGTGCAGTTTACTGTTTCGGGGGAAAGGTTATGATTCACCATAATCGAAGGGTACATCTGACTGAAATCGAGCTGAACAACATTCTCATAAACATTCGTCTCTTCAACAGACGGCTGAAACACGAGACCGCCCTTGTCAATCTGAAGCAGATCATAAGCAGTTTTAGGATTTTCCAGTGAGCTTTTCTGCCAAGGGACAAGATATCCGCATTCAATCGCAGTAAAAGTTTCTATATTTGTAAGGGCCGTGCCGGTTGAAGACCGTGCCAGTTTCTGTACTGGAATTCTGCTGATCCTTGCAAGCTCTATGATCCCGTGCAGTTCTGTTTCCTTGTAAACGAATGAATTCTGGCTGTCTATATGCCATCTGCCGAAAAGGGGGTATGATGCTGCTCTGTAAATCCACTGACCGTAAGTATTGTAGCTTGTGCCTTTTGTCAGAATTGTTCTCACCGTTTTCATCTTTGTATCTCTGTCCAGAAAGAGAGGAATCTTCAGTTCCTGTGACATACTGAACAGAGCAGGCATAATTTTCTGGTCCCCGAAAGCAGAAAGAATCACATCTGGGTCTTCTATTTCCATAACAGCGTTGATTTCTGAAATCATCTTTTTCGGATCAGAATTATATATATTGTATATATTATATCCTGATTGAAACACAATATGATTCTGATATGAAATCGGCAGGCGATGACTCTGAGAAAGTCTCATTTCCATCATTTTCAGTCTGGGAATTTCATACTCAGAAGAATGAATATCCTCCAGAGACCGTATCTGAACAATTTTTCCTTCTTCTGATATGATTTCCAGAAGAGCCAGCGGGAAAATATTTCTGAAATGCATATAATGTGAAAGCAGATCAATATCGCTGTGGTAGATGTCGAATATCCCGTAAAATAAATAAAGTTTCTTATATATTTTCTTGAGGATAGAAGGTTTTGAAATACTCAGTCTGAGCACCCTGCACTCTTTATTGGAATAAAAATGTTTTCGAAATTCCCACTGAGGGTCTTCTGAAAGAGCCTTCAATTCTTTCAGTCTCGCAAGAATCCTGTTCATAATATCTTCTCTGCCGTGCAGATAAATTACAGGATAATGACAGTCATGAAAAACATGCATATTCCCGTCCAGATCTCTCGCCCAGATATATATTTTTTCTTCTATATGATATATATCAAACAGATGACCGATCATCCCGAACTGTCCCAAGAGATTCTTTGATAATATCCAGTTCTTTCTTCAGCTGAAGGTTTTCTCTTTTCAGGCTCACGAGTGCAGAAAGAATCATTGAATCCAGAGGATTGGGGTTGGATGCCATGACTCCGGACTGAACCTGCAGTTTTGCTGCTCTCATCAGAAAATCAAAAGCTTCCTGATCTTCTTTTCTGAGACCTTTTCTGAAATTATCCAGTCTCTTCAGCATATTTTCCATCTGACCGCTGTATGGACTGACTGTTCTTCCCATCTTTATCCCTCCCTTTCTGCCGGAAAAAGAGACCATTCTTCCGAAAGGTCAGTCAGAGCAGTCTGAGATGCAGAAAATTCCCATTCTTTGTCCGCAGTTTTTCTCAGATCAGACATTGCGTCATCAAAAAGAGGAGAGGAATACTTTTCCTTTTCTGCAATCACAACAGGAATTCCTTTATTTTTAATTACAGAATATTTAAGCACTAGTTTTTTCAGAAGAAAGCCTGCTTCATCCTTTTTTACATCGCCGTCAAAGAACTGCTTGAACGGAGCCAGATATACATGAATCAGATTTTCATCTTTTCTGCTTTCAAGCTGAACTGCAGAATCCAGAATCTGATAAGGAGTAAACGCTCTCTGCACAATAATCCTGTGCAGAAAAAATTCGGGATCTTCACCGATTTCTTCAAAGAAATCCGCAATCCTGAAAAGATTAAACCGGATAGCGCAGTCAATGATAAATATGCCGTATCCTCTCCTGAGGAGTTCCGCACACAAAAGATGTGAAATTCCGAATCCTTCTTTTCCTCTGAGAAGCAGAAGTCCTTTTCTGTTCCATGTATAGACTTCTCCTCTTTTTCTGACTTCGAGAGAGTTCTGGTGTTCAGGCATCATCAGTCTTTTCTGAATTGATATAAATATTTGTATAGTATATTTTTTATAAATCACAGAATTAATTTCTTCGCATAAAAATCTCATCAGCGCTTGAAATTCAATACCGCCTTATTTCATCAATAATGCAGGGAAAGACTTTTTATACTCACTGACCTGGGCAGCACGGATAAAAACACTCAGTTTAAATGTGCAATCCTTATTTCAGAAAACATAAAATTTCTCAGGAATGAAGCAGAATACAGTCTTTGAACAGAAAAATTGGAGACTCCCGCCGATACGAAGGCGCACCAACTGCAGGTTAATTTGCTTGCAGAAGTATAATTAAAATATAGATTATCCCTATGGCTGAAAAATATGAAAAATACAGAGGTGTGAATGCCGCGAGAATTTTCATATCAGGATTTGATCTGAC
>JBPOJG010000523.1:0-32324 GCA_052033835.1 Spirochaetota bacterium | reverse complement strand
TAAGCATTGTTCTTATCAGCCTTATCTTCAGATTTATACTTTGAATCGTATTTGCGTTTTAGGTCTAACAGCTGTTTGGCTTTGGAGGAAAGAGATTTTATTTTTTCTATATCGTTCCATGAATCGGGGAGCGGGAAGTTGCGAAAATGCTTTGTTGTTACCTTAAATAGAGGAGAAATGTTTCTGAAATAGTAATTACTGATACTATGATTTAATAATATCCATATTGAAACTAGATATTCTATCTCATAATTATTTTTTAGAGTCCTATATATAGGATAAAAACAATCTTTTGGAGCTAAACTTTGTTGACCTACAGTTAAAATATCAATAAGACTTGCCACTGCCCATTTGTTAGGATTATTTCGATTGACCTTCATAAAAACAGATGACCGATTCTCCTCCAGAATCGTTCTTATTTCCAATCTCTGGCTAGCCTTTGGAAAGTTGTTTGAATCTTTAATATTTATGAATTCAGAATTGCTGATTCTCAGATTTGTAAATTGATCCTTGTTCTTTGCAATTCCTGCCCATAATTTGTAATCATCATCCTTTTTGGACTTATAAAAAAGAACCTTCTTTTTGTTCAGCTCTAAACCCAAAGGCAATTTATAATAGCCAGATATTTTATTGCTTTTTTTAGAAATTTTATTCATTATGGTTTCGTTATCATAAGCTACCATATCATCAGGCAACTTGCCTGAGAAGACAGTTCTCGAACCGGAAATTTCTACTGTCTTTTTTTTAACAGAATCTGGAATATCTTTTTTCCTGATCGGTGGATTTGAAATTTCCATGAGTTTAAACAGTGATGAAGCTTGTTTTTTCTTTCTCAATATCCAAACTAACGCAGCTTTATTTGTATCCCTAAACCAGCCAATTGGAAGCTCCCACTGCTCTAAAACTTGAAATTCCTTGAGAATTCGAGATCTTAAATCTTTTTCAGTTGAGTTTTCATGAACCTTTATTCCTTCCGGTAAAATTAATCCAAGCAATCCGTTTTCTTCCAGTAGAGTCAGACAATTATTTAATATTAATGCTGCACCCTCCGGTGTATGACCTGCCCTTTTTTCATAGGAAGCTTTTTTATCAGTCTGTTCGAATTTGAATGGTAGGTTTCCTGCTATAATAGTAGGTCTTTTATTTCCCAACTTGCTTATAATCTGGTTTACAAAATTTTTCTCTTTTGCGTCGTAATCAGAAATTTTCCAATTGTTTTTATGAGGTGGATGGAAAAGTAACAGCGTAAGTTTTGCAATAGTTCCGGCAAAACCATCATTATCATTTCCATACATAGTATTGATTAAATTTTCATGCCTTTTATCCACAGGAACTTTCAAATAAGTTGCCTGGGTTAATCGTTTGTAGCCTTCCACTAAAAAACTGCCAGAACCACAGGTTGGATCGAGAAGGATTCTATTTTCTGGACGAATTTCTTCTATGGGCATCCGTTTTAGAATTGTTTTTGCTATAATAGAAGGAGTATAGTAAATACCAAATTTTTGCTTAGTATCCTTGGATAGAATTGCTGTCTCATAAAAATGTCCTAATGCCTCAATACCTAATTGAGAATAATCAAAATGAGCAGGAAGGTATTCCAGCATAGGTTCTAAATTTTTTCTGTCTTTAAGTGGAATATGAAAATATTCGTTAATTCCTTTTGCACCTTCAATTAAATCGGATACAGAGTTTACTGACCAAGTTTTTTTCTTTTCTACTGTCAATTTATCTCGTAAAATTCGAGATGCTAGAAGTATTAAACTATTTTCATATACTTTTTTTTCATCGTCAGAAGAGGCTTCGATAACTTCTTTTAATCCGCTATGGTATCTTTTAACAAGTTCTTCCTCTGAAATTTTGAGTATGCGTTCAAATAAATATTGCTCTACTTTGAATTTTCTGGACTGACTTGGATCAAATTTTATTTCCTCTAATTTTCTTGGGGAGAAATTTTCTCTATTTCGTTTAACGTATTCTTTGAATTTAGAAAAAGGTATAACATTATCATTTTCAACTTGGAACTGAGATTCGTCAACCAATCCAGTAACACTGATAAAACCTTGGTGTAATTTTCTATATTCTGCCAGAACAATAATGGGAGTTCCAAGTGCATAGTAGGGTTTTACTTGTTCAGCGTATTTTGGATTTCTTGCATCCTCGGTTTCTTGAATGGCAATGACTGCATTTTCAGAGTCTCTTCTAATAGGATCAGAATAAAGAACGGCTTTTGCGGTATGAGAACTGGCATTCTCCCCCACAAAGGAAACGGACTCCAAACGCATTTCTTTGGAGTACCCAATCCCCTCAAAAGCAGACAGCAGTTCTTTTTGAAATTCCTTTTCAGTCATATCATATACCAGTATCGGTAGATTTTTACTCTGCAGGCAGAATATTTGACGGGCAAAAGTGAATTACTAAGTATCATTTCCCCTCTACAATCCCAATCTCATCCCTCGTCAATCCATACAACTCATAAACCTTCTGATCAATCTCCTTATCCGTAGAATCAATCACTCCTTTAATAGCAAGAGCTTCCTTTCGTAAACGCTCAAACCGATCGAGCCATTTCTCTTCATCCTTAGCGGAAAACACTATTTTCTTTTTCTTGAGTTCTCCTGCAAACTGAGACCAATCGAGTAGATACCAATCTTCTAATTTCTCCTTAGCCCCGTCCTTAAGGGCGGGGTTACGAGTAGAAAATTCAGAAACTAAGAGTGTCGTAAATTTCTTTTGAATTTCTTGTAGCTCTTTGTTTTTAGAGAGCATAATGTCGGCTAGTGATACTAATTTATCATATTGAGCTTTTTGACTTTTATTGGATAACTCTAATTTTGCGATAGGAAAACTTTTAAAGTTTTCTATTTTTACTTTAGGAAAAATTTCATCGGTTTCATCATTCTTAGATTTAAAATAAAAAGACATCAACGTTGAATTGATTAAGCTAATTATAAATTTTAAATTAAAAGGACAGCTATCAAGTGGTTTCGCAATAAACACTGTCTGGTCAATGATAAAGTTCTCGATAACCAACGATGATAGTAATCTATCACTAGGAATTTGTCTGAGTACGATCCTATCTCCAGTAAAATATTTGGGTTCGCGAGGAGCAGCTAACCATTCACCATACTTTATCCAAGTATCCCCTTCCCAATTGTAAAAATAACGCCCAACATGTTTTCCTTTTAATTCAGGAAAATACGTATTATCTTTCTGAGTTTCTGAATGATACGCCCTATTTTTTATAACATCTTCACTCTGCCCTCTATATTTATCGTAGGCATTAACCCCTCTTGTTATATCAAAATAATTTTCGAGAGTGTTAGAAATATTTTCCATTTTAGATAATACTACATTTGAACCAAAATGCCTAAGGTTTAATCTTTGGTTTCCAGATAAATCAAATTGACTTTGATTATATACACCTAAATTTTTTATTAAGGCTAGTTTATCAAATTCTAAAATTTTTATTTTATTATTCTTTTTAAATTGTTCTAAAATAATAATTACCGTTTCAACATTGACCTCAAATGTTTCTTTCGAGCAATAAACAATATTCGATATAGAAGACTTATTTAGAATTAATTTTCTTATATTCGTAGTCTTAATATTTCCTAACCAAGAGTTTGGTATTATTAAACCAATTTTTCCGTCTCTATGCATTAATGTTATAGACTTTTCAATAAATAGAATATACAAGTCAGGTTGATATTCATAAGCAGTAAAAATTTTTGAAAAATATTCTTTTTGGTCATCCGAAATAAAATCGCGAGCATACACATAAGGAGGATTACCCACAACGATATCAAAGCCACCGGATTCTTCAAAAGGTTCAAAAGCCTGATTCAGAGAAGTGATCTGTGTGATATACTGCCCTGTCAACTGAGAAGTTGTTCTTGAACGCCGAAGGGTTAACCCCTCGGTTGCTGAAGACTCCTCATCAGCGGAGTGTTTCAGATGATTATCCTGTATATATGAAATTGTATTCAATAGGAGCTTTTCATCTTTGATAAATGTATGACTGTAGCCTTTTGCCCAAAGCTTGAAGATTGTCCCATCGTGGTGTCTGATCTGTCCTTCTGGATCACCGTCTGTAGTGCTGGTATCAGTATCAACCAAGGGGTTAACCCCTTGGTTGACAGCCCCTTGGTTGACAGAAGATCTGCTGCCGATAGATGGAGTTCCTCTATGAATTGAGTTTGATACTCGTGCAGAATAGCCTTTGAGTTGACCGACTATTCTATCTAAATCTTCCTCAGCACATACAATTAATAAGTGAATATGATCTTCTAGAATATTGCATCCTAAAACTCTGAAATATAATTTTCCTTCTTTAATTTTAAAATCTATTGCTTCAGAAATTGTCTTTCTTTCATCCGGTGACAGCTTTACTGAAGAAGATGAATAATCAACATCAAAGAGTTTTTTACTGAATCTAGATTTATTTGTAACCCATACAATATGATAGGCCTGTAAATTTTTTTTAATTATTTTTTTATCAAATATGTAAGGAAACCTTTCCTTCCAATCAAAGGCAAGTTCACCCGCGACAGTTTTATCGTCTATCAGAGAGTTGCCGCATTTGATATTATTGTGGAGGCTGTTGAGTTTTTTGTTCTTAGCCGCAGTCTTGAGCCAGAGGGCGAGCTTTGTGATTTCGACTGATTCACGGTTTAAGTCTACGCCATAGAGATTGTTTTCCAGAATGGTTTTGTTGATAGAATCAAAATCAAAGAGTTCCCCTTGCGCGGTTTTGTTTTTGATTTCTTTAATCTCAGTATAAACTCTTTCATGTTCTTTCCAAAGATAATTAAACGCGGCAATTAAAAAAGCACCCGAACCACAGGCAGGGTCTAGAATTTTAATTTTAGATAAATGCTCATCTCTATATTCGCGTAAGATTGTGTATTCTTTGTTTTTCTTGAGAGAGGCATACTTCTTTATAACCTCAGCTTCTTTATCTTTCAGCCAGACTCCGACAGTATTTTCAACAATGTAACGGGTAATATAATCAGGAGTATAAAAGACACCTTCTTTTTTGCGTTTGGTTTTCTTTGCGTCAAACTCAATATGCTTATGCAGAAGAACATCCACTTCCTTCGCAAATTCCATAACCTGCTGTTTTTCTTGTTTTTTAGGAGACTGGTCCAGCTCCTGAAAACTGACACGCATCTCTTCCAAGTCAGAAATACTCTGCTCGAAAATATGACCCAAAATATTTACATTTAATTCGTTCTCATCTCCAAAGTCATACTGCATTCCGATCTCTGCAATTTTTTCAAATAGAAAGTTCGGCAGCTTGAGCGCATCAAGTGCGGCATCAGGTTTAAATAACTCTCCATTGTATCCTTTGTCGATTCCAAAGGCTTGCCCTTCGTCTATTGCCTGGAACAAGTCTTTTACTTTTCCATAGATACTGAAATGTTGCGGATTATAGTATTTATCCTTAATTTGTGTATGAATTAAATCAGCAGACAGAATATTTGTCGGAATCAAATGTTCTCTCGAATCTTCACAAAACCAGCAGAATATAATTCTATCTAGAAATTTCTGAACTAATTGCAATAATTCTGATTTAGGCTTTTCAGATTCATACTGTGGATTATGCTTTAATGCCTCATAAAAGATTTGAGAGCGAAGAGATTTATAAGCGAAGTAAAATTCCTTCTGAACTTTCGTTTCCTCTACGCCTTTATTTTTCAGCAGCTCTTCAGTCTGAGAAATTCCATTTGCACTCAGTAGATTTTCTTTTTTTAAAATCGTAATTAGTTTTAAAATTTCTGTTTCAGTAGAAAGCGGTTGGAATTTATTTTTGTATTCCGCTGGAACATTAAAATAAAAAGTCTCGTATACATTCTGCCCTTTCTCTTTATTATAAATTCTTATCTCATTAAAATTCGTTACAATCCCCCACTTAGCCGCGAGATGATTCAATAGATATTTCCAGCACTGGTCTACAGGAGAAAGTTTATCAGGACGATTTGAGGTCTTTGTAAGGTCATCTGAATTCTGACCTTTAAATTCTATTACTACCTCTGCATTAACCCCCGAACCCCCGTTTGCGGGGGATTTGGGGGATTTGGAGAAATTTCCAAGAGCTAAATCAGCAAATCCTGCTTTGCCCGTACTGCTTGCACCATCAACTTTAAATTTAGGAAGTATATTATAATTATCCGCATCCTTTCCTTTTCCCGAATAACCTAAAATCTTTTTGAATAGGATATCTACAAATTCATTTTCATCTGTTGTTTCTTTGTCTACATCAGGATTGAAACTTTCACAGTTCTTTTGCCAGTTTTTGATAAGAGCTTGAATTTCTTTCATACGCTCTTTGGAAAGATTAAGTTCTTCACGAAAATAGTTATTCTTTTTAAAAAATGTTTCGTTAAATAATTTTTCCATTAGCAGCACTCCTGATTCTTTCGTTTATTCCAATTCAGATATCTGAACAGAGGCTTAATAAATTCGTCTTCTATCTGAGCTTCTTTATATTGACCGGAAGTTTTGATAAAATCCAGCTTGCTCCCGAAATTTTCTGCCAACTCTGCAATATGTTCTTTTGCTTCCTGTTTAGTATACATAACCCGCTCTGATCCAGATAAAACACTTACTCATATAAATTCCATAAGGCATTTTTGTCATCATTTTTCAAATTTTAATCTTATTTTAAACACAAACCCCCATATTCCCCTCTTCCCCGTGGCACCCCGCCAAACAAAAAAAGCCCCGTCGTTTCCGACGAGGCTTTTGGTTTGGTGCAGGGTTGTGTAAGGGGTTGTGTAAAAGCTTGTCATGGTGAGCTTTAAGCCTGCCCTGAGTTTATCGAAGGGAACCATGACTCTTGCAGAGCACATCCTTCGACAAGCTCAGGATGACATCTCCCTCTGCAAAGGTATGCTTTTACACAACCTCACTGTATCGAAATGAATTACATCATTCCGCCCATGCCTCCCATTCCGCCCATGCCGCCCATTCCGCCGCCGCCACCCATCATAGGTGAGTCTTTCTTGTCAGGCAGGTCAGTGATAGTCACTTCAGTAGTGAGGATCATGGAACCGATGGAAGCAGCATTCTGCAGTGCAGAACGGACAACCTTAGCTGGGTCAACGATACCTGCTTTCAGCATATCTTCCCATACCATAGTCAGTGCGTTGAATCCGACGTTTCCGTCTTTCTTGCGGGCTTCTTCTACAACTACAGAACCTTCCATTCCAGCATTGTTGGAGATCATGCGAACTGGTTCTTCCAGAGCACGCAGAACGATTTTTGCACCTGTAGATTCATCACCTTCGAGTTTCAGAGCTTTCACAGCATCCTGAGCACGCAGAAGAGTCATACCGCCGCCTGGAACAATTCCTTCTTCAACTGCTGAACGAGTTGCAGAAAGAGCATCTTCCACTCTGGCTTTCTTTTCTTTCATTTCGACTTCGGTCGCAGCGCCGACATGGATAACGGCAACACCGCCTGCAAGTTTAGCAAGTCTTTCCTGAAGTTTTTCTCTGTCATATTCAGAAGTAGTGTCTTCGATCTGTTTTTTGATCTGAGAAATTCTTCCCTGAATGTCTTTAGTAGAACCCTTACCTTCGATGATAGTTGTGTTCTCTTTGTCGATGATTACTTTATTAGCTTTTCCTAATGTTTTCAGGTCGGCATTTTCCAGTTTCATACCGAGGTCTTCAGAAACAACCTGTCCGCCAGTCAGAACTGCAATGTCTTCAAGCATAGCTTTTCTTCTGTCGCCGAATCCAGGAGCTTTTACAGCAACGCAGGAAATTGTCTTACGCAGTGTGTTTACAACGATAGTTGCAAGAGCTTCACCTTCAACTTCTTCAGCAATGATCAGAAGAGGTCTTCCGCTCTGAGCTACTTTTTCGAGAACTGGGAGAAGATCTTTCATGGAAGAAATCTTTTTGTCATAGATCAGGATAAACGGTTCGCTGAGAGTTGCAATCATTGCTTCTGCATCAGTCACCATATATGGAGAAATGTATCCTCTGTCGAACTGCATTCCTTCTACTACATCGAGTGTAGTTTCGATGGACTTGGCTTCTTCTACAGTGATGACTCCGTCTTTTCCGACTTTGTCCATTGCATCAGCAATCAGGTTTCCGATTTCTTTATCATTATTTGCAGATATGGAAGCAACGTTTGCGATGTCCTGCTTGTTTTCAATCTTGACTGCTTTTTTTCTGATGTGTTCAACTGCAGCTGTAACAGCCTTGTCAATCCCGTGCTTGAGAGCCATTGGGTTTGCACCCGCAGTCACGTTCTTCAGACCTTCAGTGATGATTGCCTGTGCAAGAATTGTAGCCGTAGTTGTTCCGTCACCTGCGATGTCGTTCGTCTTAGTGGAAACTTCTTTGACCATCTGAGCTCCCATATTTTCAATTGGATCTTCGAGCTCGATTTCTTTTGCTACAGTAACACCGTCTTTAGTGATTGTAGGTGATCCGAATTTTTTATCGATAACAACGTTTCTGCCCTTAGGTCCGAGTGTGACCTTTACAGCGTTAGCAAGTTTGTTCACGCCTGAGAGAAGTTTTCTGCGTGCTTCTTCATTATATTCTATAGATTTTGCCATATTTTGTCTCCTTATTGAATTACAGCGAGTATGTCGCTTTCACGAACGATAAGATATTCTTTTCCGCCCTGCTTGATTTCAGTTCCGGAATATTTTCCGTAAAGAACCTTGTCTCCGACTTTCACTTCCAGAGCCACAAGCTTTCCGTCTTCATAACGTCCGCTTCCGACTGCTACAACAGTTCCTTCCTGAGGTTTTTCTTTTGAAGTATCAGGTACATACAGACTGCCGATTTTTTCTTCGCCTTCTTTTTTAGGCTCAACGAGAACTCTGTCTCCAAGTGGTTTAATAGCCATTTTTTACCTCCATCCAACTTTAGCACTATTGCTTTTGGAGTGCTAATTTCGAGTACCATCCTTTTTCAAGGGTCAAAAAAAGTCAAGCACTCTTTAATCGAGAGTGCTAATTTAGGAATTTTTCAGGGAGAAAAATGAATAAAACTCAATAAAATCAGGGGTTCCGGGGGATGGATGAGGCATAAAAATCCGAAAGATATTTTATCACGCGGAGACGCGAAGATTGGGAGTCAATAATCTCTACATAAATCCCGTTGCACTAATGACTATTTTTGAGGTTGCGTAAAAAATCATTTTTTATGCTTGTTCACACCCCCTGCAAGATTGAACCGATCCCAAAAAAGCTTGTCATTCGTGAAACAGAACATAGACTTTATCTATGATTGGTGTATTGACAAAATCAAAACAGGAAGAACTTGCAGAACTTTTTCAGAAATTAAACGATGAGGACCAGACTTTTGTTCTCAATTTTGTGGAATTTCTTTTGTCCAAAAAATTGGATACAGCGCAATTACACAATGAACTGAGGCAGGAGCTGCTGGAAAGAAAACAAAAAGCTCTTCTGGATTTAGAACAAGGAAAAGTAATTTCAGAAGAAGAATTGTACCTGGAAATGGAGGGGCTTGCTGGGAAATAAAATTGTCTTTCCTGACGGTGCAAGACAGGATATCAAAGAATCTATAGAGTATTACGAAAACAGAGAAACTGGGCTTGGAAATAAATTTCTATCTGACATAAAAGCAAAGAATCAAAACATTAAAAATAAACCTGAGAAAAATCCTGCCGATACTGACGGGGTTCGAAAATCTAAACTGAAAAAATTATCGCAGTCTGGCATATTGCAAGGCTCCCGTTTTCTGGAAAAGACAGAATTGAATAGCCGAAACAACTGCTAAAACTGATAAGACAGGCTCAATCGGTATACTTTCCCGTCAAAGCCTTCATTTTTCATACTGGAATGAATCTGCACATCCTTCAATCTGAAAAACATATCAATCATCGCAATACTCCACAGTGTTCCAACGTAAAACTGACTCATATCACGGATATAGTCTCCCTCTTTTTCTTTTTCAACACCGTCAGTAGTTGTTGTAATGAATTTATATCCAGCACTGAAAAGAAGAACATTGTTCGATAACGGATTTTGAGGATCTGCCTGCCGCAGCATAAGATACGAGTGCAGCCTGTCTTCTTTGTATTTCAATCACACTGCCCTCTCCCGCAGTCCACGCAGAGGATGCAGGGATCAGAATTCCGTTTGAGGATGTCGGTGTGCTTCCGTCCAGAGTATAACGTATATTCACTCCGGATACAAGAGAACGGATTTTCAGTGAAAGGAAATCAGTATAGATTCCCGGACTGACGCTGAATTCCGGCTTGGGAATGTCCGGAATGAAAACATATTTTTCTTCCGTGATATTCGATATCTCATTTTCATCATCTTCTATATATGCAATCGCATGAATCTTAGCGTCTGCGGATATATGGATCTTTTCACCCCTGTAAACGGTTCCGCTGTTTCTGTCAGGAAGAGCATCACCTGCAGTATAACGAATCACAGCATTTTTCGTAAGTGTTTTTAATGTCACATCCTGAGGTTCAGCAAACATTCCTCCTGAAGGAACGATGACAGGAGAAATAATCCGGTTTCTCACCTGATAGGAGGCAGAAACAGACTTCGATTTCTGATCGTTCTTTTTTGCATAAGCGTGAACCGAATAAATTCCGTCCTCGTCCGGAGGGAAATCCAGTGAATTCAGATATTCCATTTCATTCCCCGCTCTTTTTGCCGAGGCTGAATTATAGTCCATTTTATATATAATCTTAGCATCCGGATCATCCTGAGTGATTTCAAGGGTCTGGTCCCCGAAATACGTCCCTCCGGGAATAGAAAACTTCGGTTCGGAAAGTTCGGCACTGACAGGCGATGCAAGAATCAGGAACTTGGAGTCCTTTTTCCTGCAGTTCAGGAAGACGGAAAATACAGAAATGAGCAGAATTATTCTGAATAACATTGTAAATTAACCTCTTTTTTGGAATTTACAAAATTCAAAAATCTGCAGAATTCATGTCAAATATATTTTTTATATATATTTTCATTATACAGCAGATATTGTATTCAAAGGTGTAAACTGATGAAAAATTTTATGTTTTTTTTCAGTCTGAGGTTTGAGCGGATTCAGATATCAGCGGAAATTGGTAAACTGTCATAGTGATTTTGAACCCTGTCCTAAACACCGGTTTCCAGGTTTGCAATGCAGAAAATGCATCCTTCGACAAGCTCAGGATGACATTGATGCTTATTCGCCGACAAGAGTTTATTAGAGACAATAACACACGAACATTGGCACTCCCTGAAAAGATCAGTAGACAGGCGCTCGTGCATCCGGCAGTCTTTTCCAAATCACTCGGCCAATACACAAAACTGGGTTTACCTGTAGAAAGTAGGAAAAAGTTTATAATAATGATTGCTCAGAAAGTACGGCAGGCTTCCCAGCCTGCAAAATCAGTAGACTCACAGCCAGGATGGCTGTGATACTTTCCAAAGCAAATTTTTCCTACTAAATCTAGGTAGACCCCACAAAACTGTAAAATTTCAGTTGATGCTTTCTGTATTTTCAGTTTTCCTGAAAAGAGGGATGCTTTATAAGCAGTAAATTTCATTTTAGGATTAAAAAATGCAGATAGGTGAATACATCGAAAAAATCAACAGGCTTTACAAAACAGGAAATGCAAGGGAGCATTCTTACCGTGGAGACTTACAGGTATTAATCAATACTATCGTTACTGATGTTTTAGTTACAAATGAACCTGCTCGAACTGAATGCGGCGCACCTGATTATATTATTACAAAGAGAGATATTCCGGTTGGTTATATAGAAGCAAAAGATATTGGAGTAGATTTAGAAAGCAAATCGCTCAAGGAGCAATTTGATAGATATAAAACGTCTTTACAGAATTTAATTTTTACAGACTACCTAACCTTTCATCTTTATATAAATGGCGAATTTAAAACAAAGATTGCTATTGCTGAATTAAAAAATGGAAAAATAGTTCCAATCCAAAATAATTTTTCGACATTTCTTGACCTCATAAAAGACTTTTGTTTATTTGAAGGACAAACTATTAAATCCTCTTCAACATTAGCCGCTATGATGGCGAAGAAAGCTAGAATGTTAGAAAACATAATTGAAGCTGCACTTGTTTCTGATATAAAGAAAGAAGTGATAAGCACTCTGAGAGACCAAATGGATGCGTTTCAGAAAATTCTTATACATGATATAAAACCAAAAGAATTTGCGGACATCTATGCGCAGACAATCGCCTACGGAATGTTTGCCGCAAGGTTTCATGATAAGACATTGGAAACTTTCAGCAGGCAAGAAGCGGCAGAATTAATTCCCAAATCAAATCCATTTCTTAGAAGTTTATTCAGTTACATTGCTGGTCCGGATATTGATGACCGGATAAAATGGATTGTGGAGTCCTTAGCTGAAATATTTCGCTCTGCTGATGTTGCAACCCTCTTGAAAGATTTTGGAAAGGCGACACAAACACAAGACCCGATTATTCACTTCTATGAAACATTTCTTACTGAGTATGACCCAGCCCTTCGTAAGGCTAGAGGAGTTTTGTATACTCCAAGCCCTGCTGTCAACTTCATCGTTCGTGCGATAGACGATATACTAAAGAGTGAATTTGGAATCAAAGAAGGAATCGCCGACAATTCAATGATTGACATTGATGTGAAACAACCAGACGAAAAGAAACCCAAGAAGAAAAAAGTTCATCGTGTCCAATTTCTAGACCCTGCTACTGGAACCGGAACATTTATTGCTGAACTCATCCGTCAACTCTATCAAAAATTCCAAGGACAAGAAGGTATATGGAGTAATTATGTGGAGAACCATCTAATACCACGACTACATGGTTTTGAAATTCTAATGGCATCTTACGCAATGGCACATTTGAAAATAGACATGCTCTTGCAAGAGACAGGATTTAAACCAACCAAAAACCAACGACTCAAAATCTATCTCACCAACTCCCTCGAAGAATACCAAGAAGACGATAGAACCTTATTTGCATTAGCCCGTTGGCTCTCAGAAGAAGCCCAGCAGGCAAACGATGTTAAACGCGACACTCCTGTCATGGTAGTAATGGGTAATCCACCGTATGCGGGTGAAAGTTCGAACAAAGGAGAATGGATTATGAAACTTATGGAAGATTACAAGAAAGAGTCCGGCGGAAAAGAAAAGTTAAATGAAAGAAATTCAAAATGGATTAATGATGACTATGTAAAATTTATTCGTTATGGACAACACTTTATAGAAAAAAATGGGAGCGGAATATTGGCATTTATCAACCCACATGGATTTTTAGATAATCCAACTTTTAGAGGGATGCGATGGAACTTACTAAAAACTTACGATAAAATTTATACCATTGATTTGCATGGTAATAGTAAAAAGAAAGAGACTGCACCAGACGGAAGTGTAGATGAAAATGTTTTCGATATACAACAAGGTGTTTCCATTAATTTCTTCATAAAAACTGGAAAGAAAAAAGACGATGAGTTAGGAAAAGTATTTCATTTTAATTTGTATGGAAAAAGGGAAGATAAGTATGATTTCTTAAATAAAAATTCTATAAAGACTATTTTTTTTAAAGAATTACCTAATATTGCTCCTAGCTATTTTTTTGTAACAAAAGATTTTGAAGAGCAAACCGAATATGATAAAGGATTTTCAGTAAATGAATTATTCACATTAAATAATGTTGGTATTGTTACCGCAAGAGATAGTTTTACAATTCATAATTCAAAACAAGAGGTTGAAAATACTATTGTAGAATTTTTAAAATTAGATGATGAAGAAGCAAGGATAAAGTATAATTTAGGAAAAGACGTAAGAGATTGGCAAGTAAATTTTGCTAAAAAAGATTTACAAAACCATTTCCCTGATAAAGGTGTTTTCACAAAACTTTGTTACCGACCATTTGATGAAAGATGGACTTTCTATACTGGAAAATCAAAGGGTTTTCATTGCTATCCGAGAGCAGAAGTAATGCAACATTTTACAAAAGGTAAAAATGTAGGACTTATCATTGGAAGACAAGGTCAGGCAGTTGGTTCTATGACTTGGAATTTATCTTTCATTACTAATTCAATGACTGATCTTAATTTATATTATAGGGGTGGTGGGACAACTTACCCGCTCTATCTCTACCCCGATTCTGACAATCCAACGTTAGACGTGACATCTTCCCGTAGGGACGAACGAAAATGGCGTAGGGACGAACAGCCGTTCGTCCCTACGGGAAGAAAACCAAATCTAAACATGGACATTGTAAATAAAATTGCGGGTAAATTGGGATTAACCTTTGTGGATGACGCGGACGTATTTGTAGGGACGAACGGCCGTTCGTCCCTACAAATACGTCCCATCGACATTCTAGATTACATCTATGCAGTATTACATTCACCAACATACAGAGACACATACAAGGAATTTCTAAAAATTGATTTTCCGCGTATCCCGTATCCGCCCGTAGGGACAGGTCACGACCTGTCCACTTTTTGGGAATTTGTAAAATTAGGTGGCGAATTACGCCAGATTCATTTACTAGAATCAGATGTGGTTAATACGTATAAAACGTCTTATCCTATTTCTGGAGACAATATTGTTGATAAAATAAAATTTGATAATGGGAATGTATATATCAATGAAACCCAGTATTTTGCCAATGTCCCCGAAGTAGCATGGAACTTTTATATTGGCGGATACCAGCCCGCACAAAAATGGCTGAAAGACAGAAAAGAAAGAGTGCTTGGATTTGAAGACATTAAACATTATCAAAAAATCATAGTAGCACTAATTGAAACAGATAGAATAATGAAAGAGATAGATAAATTGGGAATCGAGTTTTGAGAAGGATCGAAAACTCAACTGAAACAAGAAAGTCATTATTCTAATCAAAGAAAAATAACCTTTCATAAAAATTGCCGAGAATTAATCTCGGCAATAAAAAAGTTTTACTTTTTAAGTTTTGGCAGCCGCAGAATTTGTGCTTCGCTGACATCAGTGAAAAACATCCTGTCCTTTCCATTTACAATGTCTGCGAATTTAGACCTCAAATTCTGAACATTGTGCCATGTCTCAACCAAATAGCAAGAGGTCGATAAGTGTCTGCATTTGATACTTTCGTCCTCGAGTATCTTCCGGATTTCGCCATAAATCTCATTAGTTTTATGGAATGTGTGGTTCACTAAAATTTTCATAGTGAATCTCCATGATTTGAAGAGTAAAGGTTGAAAAAAAACCTATGAGAAAGGACATTGACAATGCGGTATCAAATCCTATTCAGGGTTTTTAACAAAAAGAGTCAAATCGAACCCTCAAAGCGGTCTGTTGGCACAGATCGCCACCTTTCATATAACAACATTTTTAAAATAACCCAAACGGTCAATATTTTTTCACTAAGATCATTAAGCTAAATTCAATAAAAGCCGATAAGTTCGTTTTGGAATTAATTCTAAAATGATGGACAGTTTTCCAAAGGAATGGTTTCAATTCGACTCCGCAGAGCAATTGAAGATCAAATTATATATTAAACAGAATTAGTTGAATTTTACAAACCTTAAAGCAATTTAGCAAAAGGAACGGCAGGCAATAAGAATGGATAATTTTAAAATTAATCTGGATTCATCTTTTCCAAAACTGAGAAATGCTCCTATCGTTGAAGCAATAATTGATTAGCAAATAGAGCTTGCAAAAAACGCAGGAAAATTGATCAAACCGGACATTAAAAGAGACTGACACAGCAGGAGTTGAGTTTTGAACACAAGAATGACCCCCAAAAGACCGTTGATTGCAGTAGATGCAAGACCTCTTTCCTATGGAATCACAGGAAATTCCAGATATCTGGCGGAATGTCTGGAGTATCTGAAAAGAGAAGACGCTCCGTTCGAATATGTTCTGCTTTCCAACAAGCCGATCCATAAGACTTTTGAATCTCTGGTCAGTTCAGGATTTCATGATATTATCATTCAGAAATCATTAGGAGTTCTCTGGCTGAATTTTCTTGTGCCGGCGACAGTGAAAAAAATCCGAGCAGATGTATTCTGGGGAACTCTTCAGCTTCTTCCTTTTTTTAAGCTCTCTGTTCCATCTGTGGTAAACTACCACGATCTGAATTTTGTGTCTGCACCTGAGACAATGAGCAGATCCAACAGAATTCAGCACAGTCTTCTGTCCAGGTTCACGATGAAAAATGCGGATGAAATATTCTGTCTCTCAGAAAATACCAAAAACGATATAAAAAAATACAGACCTGACACAGCAGACAGACTGAAGACAGTGTATCCCGGAGTGAAAAGAAACAGTTTCCCGGATGTCAAAGTCCCTTTTGAAAACTATCTTCTTTATGTGGGAACGATTGAGCCCAGAAAAAATGCAGCATCGATCATCAATGCATATCTTTCACTGAAAAAAGAATCTCCTGATTTCCCCTACTTGCTTCTGCTCGCAGGAAGAAAGGGCTGGGGCGAGGAAGAACTCATTTCCAGACTGGAAAACAGATCCTTGGAATCGGAAGGAGTCTATTTTCTGGAAAATCCTGATGATGTGATGCTTGCAAATCTTTACAGAAAATGTGCCTGTTTTCTTTTTCCTTCGATTCATGAAGGATTCGGTCTTCCCCTTCTCGAAGCAATGGTGGAAAATAAGATTTGTATTGCATCAGACATTCCTGTTTTCAAGGAAATTTTGGACAGTTCCGATATTCTGGTTTCTCCGAGAGACATTGAAGCTTGGAAAAAAGCTTTTAAAATTTTTGCTTCTAAAAAAGATAAAACAAGAGAAAAAAAAGTGACCGATTCAGACTGGACATGGAAAGCAGCTGCAGTTCAGATTGAAGAAAGTCTCAAAAAAGTCCTGCAATGAAATTTAATACACTAGAATTCCTGATTTTTTTTCCCATATCCCTCATCATAGGAAACCTGCTGAAGGGAACAGCACAGAGAATCTTTCTTCTTCTGGCCAGTTACTATTTTTATATGGCCTGGAACAAAACATTTATTGTTCTGATTCTTATCTCCACCCTTCTCGACTATGCAGTCTCCCTCTGGCTCGAAAAAATTCCTGATTCAGAAAAAACCAAAAGAAAACTTGTGCTGACAATATCCATGGTGGGCAATCTTGGTTTCCTTGCATTTTTCAAGTATACGAACTTTATGCTCGAAGTGTTTCAGGACACCGGACTTTTCTCGATGCAGAGCTGGGGAACCTATGTGTCTCCTGTAGGGATTTCCTGCGGATGGAATTCAGGCGCTGCAAAATATATCTGCGATATCACTCTTCCTGTAGGGATCTCATTTTATACGTTTCAGTCTATGAGCTACACGATTGATGTTTACTACAGAAAAATTGAAGCCAGAAAATCATTCATTGATTTCTCTCTCTACGTTGCATTTTTTCCTCAGCTTGTGGCAGGTCCGATTGTAAGAGCAACTACATTCCTTCGCGATCTGGATATGAGACTTTCTGTCACTCACGAAGACATACAGCTGGCATTTTCCAGAATACTGATCGGGTTTATGAGAAAAGTCGTATTCGCCGACAACCTGGCCAAAGTCGTGGATATGACATTTGCAAACTACGGAAGTATGTCACCGATCGAAATATGGACCGGTGTCATTGCATTCGGATGGCAGATCTATTTTGACTTTGCGGGATACACTGACATTGCCATCGGAGTCGCAAGACTTTTCGGATTTCAGTTTGATCCTAACTTCAATTTTCCAATGAGCACAAACAGCATCATGGACCATTGGACTAAATGGCATATCTCTTTCTCCACATGGATCAGAGACTATATCTTCATTCCTCTGGGCGGATCGAGATCGGGAGAATTGAGGACATACAGAAACCTTTTCATCACCTGGTTTTTTGCAGGAGTCTGGCACGGAGCAGCATACCATTTCATCAGCTGGGGAGTCTGGCAGGGAGTGATGATCACTATTCAGAGACTCTTCACAAAAACAAAGTTATCTGCAATGCTCAATACAAAGGGCGGAATGATCTATGACATCCTCTGCAGGATATTCACAATGTTCTGCCTCAGTTTCGGATTTGCAATGTTTCGCGCAAAAACAATGACAGATGTATTTGCGATGCACAAGGCAATGCTTTTCATCGACAGACCGTTCACTCTGGATATGACATACAGAAATTTGGAGTACGGAATACTTCTCTTTATCTGCTTCACTGCAAGTTATATCTTCTCAAAAAGAAATCTCGAATATATGCAGGAGAAAGGCGGAATGAAACTGGTCATCACAAACACAGTGGCAATCCTTCTGATCCTCTTCTTTGGAATTACCGAAGCACAAGGCTTCCTCTATTTTGACTTCTGACCATGAAAGAATATATAAAATTTATCACAGATAAAAGATTTCTCATCCCTCTAGGCATTCTGACTTTGCTTGAAATTTTCCTTCAGACAGGGGTATTTCGCCCATATCTGAAAAAAAATTCATATGCATCCAATATAAACAGGATCACTGACCATATACTTTCTCATAAGGAAGATCATAGTCCGGACATACTGATCCTCGGGACAAGCGTCGCTTACCAGGGACTTTCTCCGCGAATTCTTCAGGATAAACTGAACGGCGCAGGTCTGAAGATTCAGTCTGCAGCTGTTCCGGGTTCTGAACTGATTGTACAGGAACTTGTGAGCGAAAAAATTCTGCGGAAATTTGACAAAGTAAAACTTCTGGTCTATGTGGCTGAAACCACAATGCCCTGGGGAAGTCAGTGGGAACTTGGACTGCCTACTCTTGCAATGGTCGGGGAATTTGACAAGACAGACTTTTTTCCAAAAGTCAAAAATTACGGATACAATGTAAAATACGATGACTGGGTTTATCTGATGTTCAAATCAGTTGCCTACAGAAGAGATATCAGCGACCTTCTGACTGATCCCGGAAAAAGAATGAAGCAGATTTCCAAACTTCTGAAAAGTCCCAACACAAACTTTTACGATTTTGAGAACGACCACTATGAAAAGGTCAGTTCCTATCCTGCGCAAACTCTGGAAGAATGCATTAAAAAAACAGAGAATTTCGGGGCCCCCCCTTACCCAGACAATTCCAATCCAGACCATAAAAAAGCAGTCCTCGAAACCTGCGCTCTTGCAAAGTTTACAAGAGATCTGATTGCAAATCCGGCACAGAAAAAACAGGCAGAAAAAAATATCAGACTGTATTTTGAAAGATTCAAAAATGTATATGAACACTACAGAAAGAAAAATATAAAATTTCTGATTGTATTTGCTCCATACAGTCATCTGATGAAGGATCTGGGCGGAGAAGACAAGGTCAATGTCTGGAGACAGAATCTGGAAGGAATCATCGGAAAGGAAAATCTCTGGATTGCGGATATGCAGGATACGTTTGACGGAAAAGACAGCAACGATTACTGTTACGATACGATCCATCTCAATCATCAGGGAATGGAACTGTTTTCAGAAAAACTGGGAAATTTTCTTCTGGAAAAAGAAAACTTGAAAAGAATCCTCGAAAAATGAAGAAAGCCGCAAAAAAAACAGCACCGAAAAAGAAAGCTGCAGATAAGGATTTTCATGCAGAAGGAACAGTCACATTCGCAGAAGCTCAGAACACAGTTCACGGATGGATTCAGTCATATGGAGTCAGATACTATTCTGAACTTACAAATACTGCAATCCTGATGGAGGAAGTGGGAGAACTGGCCAGACTGATGGCGAGAACCTACGGAGATCAGTCATTCAAGAAATCGGACAGAGAAAGCAGCATTCCCGGAGAAATAGGCGACATCATTTTTGTTCTGACTGCTCTCTGCAACCAGATGAACATCAGTATGGAAGATGCTTTCAAAAGCACGATAGAAAAGAATACCAAAAGAGACAGCACAAGGCACAAAAAGAACAGGAAACTCAAGTGACAGTCAAACTTCTGCTTCTATTTGCAGTTGCATCTACAGTCATCACTGCATCCATCAGCACCCTCGTAGATCTGAATTATAAACTCGATCTGCTCCTCGCTCTTCAGGCATTTTTTCCCTGGGTCACATTCCTCTACTACTACAGAAAATCGAGACGAGAACGATTTCTTGAGATGCAGCAGTCTTCAGAACTGAAGCTTGAACTGGAATACAGAGCCGTCTCAGATTATTTCAAAAACAATCTTTTCACACTGAACCAGCCTGAAAAAATCTTCAGCGAACTGCAGGACTTCATCCTTTCTGAGTTTCATCCCGAATTCTGCGATATATTTTACTGGAGTGATGAACAGGGTCAGTTCATTCTGATCGGAGGAAAAAGCAGAAGCAACTATGAAGAAAAGTTTATGCTTTTTGATCCGATGATGATCTGGCTGACTGAACTGGAAAGAATTCTGAACCTTGACAGAATCCGCACGATGGCTCCTCCTGACATTGCAGACAGACTTGAGTTTATCTTTTTGAAATACCATATATCCCTTCTTATCCCATTTACAATGAATCAGGGTCTGATCGGTTATGCCCTGCTCGGAAAAAGAAAATCCGGCGACTACAAGGATGCAGATTTCAGAAGACTTGCGGAACTGAGAAGTGTTGCAGTTATGGCTCTTTCCAATTCTATTTTCTACTCCAAACTGATTATGCTTACTGAAACACTGGAAGAGAAAGTGCAGGAAAGAACTCTGGAACTCAGAGAAACTCAGGAACAGCTTGTTCTTTCGGAAAAAATGGCATCTCTCGGGGTGATGGTGGCCGGGGTTGCACATGAAATCAATACTCCTTCAGGGGTTATCTCCAGTTCCTCTGAGCTTCTGGAAAAACATATCCACAGTCTCTTTTCACATCTGAGAACAATTTCAAACTTTATGCAGAAAACAGAACTGTCAGAGAAACTGGAAAATGCGGCCAATCTGATTCTGAATGACAGATCGATGAAGGTTCCCGACTCCAAGGAAAAATTCAGACAGAGAAAAATTCTGAGAGAAAAATTCTCTTCAGGCGGACTGCCTGCAGCCGATTCAGAAGATCTTGCAAATTTCATTATAGACAGAACATATTTTGAACTGGAAGAAATTCTTCTTGAGATTGTAAAGGAAACCGGAAAAGCAGGACTGGAATTTCTAAAGACAGTCTCTGCATTTTCAAAGAACATAGCACATATCCGATATGCAATAGACAATATCACAAGAATCGTAAGAGCACTGAAACAGTATTCCCATTCAGGCAGAGGAACATTTGAACCTGCCGATATCTGCACTGGCATTGACAATGCACTGATCCTTCTTCAGGGGCAGACTAAACATGGAATTGAGGTTATTAAGGAATTTCATTTTCAGCCGCAGATCAACTGCAATCAGGATGAACTCACTCAGGTATGGACAAACCTGATGCAGAACTCAATTCATGCGATGAACGGAAACGGAACACTGAAAGTAAGCATCAGAAAGGCCGATGATGCTCAAATGGCTGAAATCAGAATCTCAGATACAGGTTCAGGAATTCCGAAAGAAATCCAGGATAAAATCTGGGATCCGTTCTTTACAACAAAGGATCAGGGACAGGGTACGGGACTCGGGCTCGGCATCGTTAAAAATATTATTGAAAAGCATAAAGCTAAAATTTCAGTTGAATCAGCTCCGGGGAATACGGTATTTACAGTCCTTCTTCCTCTGGATGCCAAGGAGAATATATGAAATACCTAATACTCACGTCAGTCCTTCTGACCTGGTTCTGTGCAGGGGCACCGGCAGTTAAAGAAGAGGATGTCACTCTTCGTCCGGGTGAAACAAGAAAAATCCTTTCAGAAAAAGAAAAAATTCAGGGCACAACATTTTCAAAAGGAACAGAGCTGATACTGAACAAGAACGGGTACGTCAATCGTGCAGTCCTCGGTGACAGTCAGAAAATTCTGGATGAAAAATATTCCGGCAGTTTTCAGCATATTTTTCCTACAGGTTCCATTATACTGTATCACCCTGAAACAAATACATTCGGAGACAGAAGCAAGACACCTGAAATTCCAAAATCTATCATGCTCCGCAAGACAGCAGAAATCATGGGTCACAGTTTTTCACCCGGAACTGTATTTATTTTGAATATAAAGAACAGTATGATCAAGACAAACAAGGAATACTATCCGAATATCGGTGTGGAAAATACTTTTTTTGAAATCAAAAATGAAGGAAAAGTCATTCCTGCCGGTTCAAATATAGTCTTTGAAGATCAGAAAACGATCAAAGTAAGAAACAAGGACAAATGGGAATAATTTATCCTTGGATAAACTCAAAGTTTGGATAAATAAATTTCTTCCAGCCATTTTTCTGCTGGTTTCTTTTTCCGAATTATGCATCTACTTAAATGCAGATATGGAAAATAGCAGAAAGTGGAAGGATTTCATTCTGTATTCATTCCATGGCCATATAGAAAGCAGATGGAATGCAAATCATGGCAGAGTGACTGCTTATGCATGGTGGGCAACTCTTTGGGAGAATATACAGAATGGAAAAGAAGCGGATACTTTCAAGGAACTGAATGCAGACACTTCCCTTCTGAATGAGTTTGACTATATGGGAGTTGTTCTGGGGGAAGGTTATACTCTGATTGAAAAATGGGCAAGAGATTCCTCAGAAACAGCCCCCACCGCACTCAAAAAATATCTGTTCCATAAAAAAAGTTATAATAAAGGAGATTTTAATGTAATTTCAGAAATTAACGGGAAATATTATATGATCACAGTATCTCCACTCTGCGATTTTTCCGGAAATCCGATGATTCCCGGAGTAATGATTTTTGCATATGATCTGAAAAGATATCTGAACCAAATAGAAAAACTGCTTCCAGTAAAGTTTGAAATTACAAAAGAAAAACGTCCCGGAAATTTTATGATCCCTCTGAAAGAATATCAGATTTCAGGAGACGACCCGCTCTTCATTAAGACAGAACAGGTGTTCAATCCGCTGAGTCTGAATACGCTGATTATCGGATTTCTGTTCTTCCAGCTCCTCATATCAATTCTTATGTTTGTTCATTTCGGGGATACATTTACTGCATTAATGGAAAAAGTTAAGAAGAGACTTTAATATAATGATTCATTCAGACTCCGGATTTCCAAAACTGCAAATACGGGAAATCCGGAGTCATACTATACTGAAAAAATATTTTTTCTTAATGCTCATTCAAAAGAAGACTGTCAGCCTCCTGCTCATTCAGAGAAAAGACTTCCGCCACTGAATAGGATTCCTTGTTCATTTTCGCAATCAGATCCGCGGGCATTTTTACGGATTCAGCCAGTTTTTTCGCTGCGTCCAGCCCAAGTCTCTGAAACTCCTTTCTCGCCAGAAGTCTTTTGTGCCTGAGAATCGCAGTATCAATGTTTTCCAGCTCAGTATTGAAAGTCGCCACAATCTGAATGTGCACAAAATCATTCAGAAGACCGTCAGTCATATTCAGAATATTGGAAATAGCCTCAAAGCTGTTTCGACTGCTTCTTTTTTTCAGAATGTTTTCTGCATCTTCTATCACGAGAACCAGGCTTACAAAATTATCCTGTATGTAGGAATAGAGGAAATTGAAAAATTCAGGTGTCGCAATATCCTTCACAAATGTATTTGGAACAATGATGATCTTTTTGTCCGGAAGATTATACAGTTCTCTGATAACTCTTCTGATATAAAATGTTTTCCCTGTTCCAGGCGAGCCGTGAAAAAGCACAATCCCGTTGCTCCTTGTCTTGAGCCTCTCCACAAGAAGATTATGGAACTTTTCAGTGAATCCGCTTCCATAATGAATATCCAGATCAAAATTCTGAAACCCTGCACTGTGTTCAGTAAATTCCTTATCTGCTATATAATATACACCCTCTACTGTCTTGCATATAATTCCGATCTGACTGACCACCTGACCCTGATCAATGATAGGAGTTTCCTCACGGAGTTCCCACAGACTTTGGGTAATGCTTTCTGCCTCTTCTCTAGTCGCCTCTGAGCAGGCATAAGTCACATCACTGATTGCAGGAATCCTCTCGTCAGAATAATGCATATAAGCATCGCCGCTGTACTGATACCGCAATACTCCTGGTTCATTTTCATTTTCGACTTTAGTATAAAACAGGATTCCGAGCTGTATCATCAGGTCAGGTTTCAGCTGATATGCAAAGTACATTGAGATGCCGTTTTCAGCACCTTCTGAAATTACAGTCATTTTAGGATATTTTTTCTTTAAATATTCCGTAAAAGGATTAAGAAGAAAAATAGAATCCATTTTATCATTTGCATCTCTTTTATTCAGATAATAACGGAGATAAGCAACAGAATGTTTTTCTGATATTGGGAAAAAACCGTTCACCGAATAAAAGTGAAAATCCAGTCCGTAAATTGGATAAGCACTCACTATTGACGGTACTACCGGGGCTTTTTGATTCATATGTATGTTCCTTTATTTTAATAATTTATAGCTTTTTGATTCCATTCTTTCCTGCTGCATCAGTTCTCCCGAATAACATTTGTGCAGAAAAGGCTCTGAGGCGCTTCTGCTTTTGGTCGGGGACAATACACTGAAACTGCCGTTGAATAAAAGGAATTCGTTCTGCGATTTGACTGCCGTTATTTCTGAATCGGACGCGGAGATGGATGTCACATCTCCTGAGTATCTGTAGCTTTGAGTGGCAGATGCGATGAATGAAGATGGCAGCGTTTTTAAAGGCATTGGACTGGGTGAATGCAGACCTGAAAGAGCTGAAGGAAGTTTATAGTAGTCAGCTGCAGTCTGCCATGACTCAGTAGTGCTGGACTGATTTGCCCTGAGTATCGAATTGAAAGAAGTGTATCCCATACTCTGGCCAAGAAATACTCCAAGCATTTTTTCGGCCATACTCTTTTCCGAAGTGCCGAGCAGATCTGCTCTGTAATTGTCAGAGTATTTAAAAATTTTCATCATCGAGTTCATATTATCAGCTCGAGAACCGGAAAAACCTTTCAGCGTATTTTTCAAAAAATTCTTTCTTCCGGATTCGCTCAGCGAAGAACTGGAATAAATAAAATTCATAAATGCATATCCGTATGAATAGTTCTTCAGACTGTTGTTCCAGTTTACTAGAGACTCTCCGGCAATACCTCCGGAACAGTTTGCCTTCCCTGCCCCGCGATAACATTCAATTCTCGAAATCTGAACCCCATATCCGGCAATATCACTTGCAGTTTCGCTCGTGCCTTCATCTATCCAGATATCGTCAGTACCGAGTCCATACTGATAACGGATCAAATGCTGATACTCGTGTGCAATCGTTGCAAAAAAAATATCCGGTCTTCCTGAGGAAAGATCCTTTGTTCTGAGTTCAATCAGTTCCTTTACGTCAATGTAAATCACTTCCTTCTGATTGGACCTTACTGCCGAACCCAACTGATCAATTTGAAAATTGATCGGGTCTACAAAACCCGCAACAAAACTGCTCGAACTCGTACTCCCGTCCTTTATGTCCAGAAATACAATATCTATCTTCCCAGATCCGTCAATATCGGAAGGAGATCCGAACGTCTCCTGCATCGCGGGATAAATTTTATTCTGATATTCACTCAATACTGTTTTCGCATCCAGGCCCAGACTGCTGCCCTTTTCCAGATGAAAATTTGCATTGGCTGAGGTTCCCAAGAAATCAGTTTTCAGACAGTATGATGTCTGAAATGCGGCAGACAGGTTTCTTGCCCAGAATTCGCCGTTCAGTCTGCAGTTAGCAGTCATTGTAGAATTAATCCCCAATGCAAGTTCGATATTCTTCTTGTTTTTTGCTTTAGTTTTTTTGACAGCAGACGGAGAACATGCAAAAATCAGAAATGAAAAAATTATTGCAGAGATATAGGAAAAACAACAGCCTTTCCAAGGAGAATTTTTAATGAATCGCATCATTCTTTCACCTGCTGGAATTATTGTAATTTACCTGATTTTTTTGACAAAGCAAATTTTCGCTCTGGAGAATAATTCAACGGAAACTTTTTTCTCCGAGATTAAAAATATCGGAAAAAGCACTCATTCAATTCAGCTGATATTGAACTCAAAAAGAGAAAAAAACGGAGAATTCCTTCTCAGCTGGAGAAATTTTCATCCGGAAAGAAACTGGGAAGAATGGAAATGGAGAGGCTCAGTCAGAAAATCGGGCAATTCAGAATTGGAACTGCTTCCCAAAAACTGTACACTTTTTTCTCAGAAAAACGGCTCCGCTAGACAGATTCCAATAAGAACAATTGACTGCGAACATTACAGAATGGTTCTCAAAAAATCGGACGGAAAATCTGCAGTCCTTTCTCCATCCATATCGGGTGAAGATTCAACTGTCCTCAACAGTTCTGAAACATCAGAAACTGTTTGTCTTGCTATTTCCGAAGAAGAAGACAGAGTACAGGGCTGGTGCACAGAAGCAAGATATATTACTAAAAGCTCAAGTGCCAGACTTCAAAAAAGCGGCTTAAGTGCGGAGATTCTGGAGTCAATAGACAGTACTGTCTATTTCAAAAAGACTCCTTTAATTAAAAAAGGAGATATTATCATTATCAATATCCCTGCCTACAAACCTGAAATCTATTGAGTAACTCGCCTTACGCACTGCGTGCGTAAGGTAAGTTAAAGATGCAGTGAGCCTGCCGGCGGCTTGACAAAGTCGCACTAAGCTGAGCAGGCTGTCAGAATTGAAATTACCAGTTCTTCTTCCGAATACGGTTTTGAGATATATCCGTTCATCCCTACTTCAAAGCATTTTTCTTTTTCACCTGCCATTGTATCTGCAGTACATGCAATAATCGGAATCGGGATTCGGTAACTGTTCCGAATTGTCTTTGTTGTTTCATATCCGTCCATATCAGGCATATGAAGATCCATTAAAATCACATCAAACCGAGCGGTGTGCAGAAGTTCCAGGCACTTGATTCCATTTATTGCAAGTTTTACCGAAGCCCCCTGTCCCGTGAGATACTTTGTGACAAGTTTCTGATTCAGTTCATTGTCTTCTGCAACCAGAATATGCAGACCTTCCAGTATTCTGCTCCTCTGTCTTTCCATTGTGTAAGCTTTCAGAAGATGAGATTCATCGGCCACGGAATAGGAAATTCGAAAACTGAATGAAGATCCTTTTCCCTCCGCACTCTCCACATCAATTGTACCTTTGTGCAGTTCTACCAGCATTTTGACTATACTCAGTCCCAGTCCGGTTCCGCCGTATCTTCTGGAAGTTGATGCAGAAGCCTGCTCAAAACGTTCAAATACAGTTTCAATTTTTTCAGGAGGGATTCCGATTCCAGTATCCTTTACACGGAAAATGATATCCGCTTTCAGCCCTGTCCTGAATTCCACATCCGCAGAAATTTCCACTCTTCCTTTTTCCGTAAATTTGACAGCATTGCTGATCAGATTGACTAAAATCTGAGTAAGTCTTACAGAATCCCCTCTCACTGCAGTGGGGATTTTTTTATCGATCCTTAAAATAATTTCAATTCCCTTTTCAACTGCCTTCTGCTCGGAAAATTTAATAGCAGATTCCAGAATTTCCTTCAGAGAAATGACTTCATTCTCCAGAGTTATTTTTCCAGCTTCAATCTTGGAGAGATCGAGTATATCATTTATAATTACAAGAAGATTCTTTGATGCTACCGTAATGGAATGAAGATATTCATTCTGTTCATCAGTCAGACCTGTGTTTGAAAGGAGATTGGAAAAACCAATAATCGCATTCATAGGAGTTCTGATTTCATGACTCATATTTGCAAGAAAAATATCCTTAAAACGAATTGCCTGATTCAGCCGGTCGTTTGTCTCTTTCAGTTTTTCTTCATATTCTTTTTTATCTGTAATCTCATATCTGACTGCAATATAATGCTGTCTGTTTGTTTCGACATCTCGGAGCGGAACAATGGTTGCATCCACCCAATAATATGTTCCATCCTTTGCTTTGTTTTTAATCTCCCCTTTCCAGACTTTCCCTGAAGTGATTGTTTCCCACATTTTCCTGAAAACATCTTTAGAATGATAACCTGAATTTACAATCCTGTGGTTTTTACCAAGAAGTTCTTCCCTTGCATACTTGGATATTCTGCAGAAATTGTCGTCAACGTACGTAATGATTCCTCTATGATCTGTTCTCGCTACAATCGCAGACTGCTCCAGGGCAAAATTCAGATCATGAATTTCTCTGGAATGTTTCATCTCTTCAGTAATATCTCTGGCTGCTGCATAAATCAGACCTGTATCCATATCAGTAGTCGCATGCCATGAAATATAAATATATTCCCCCGAGCTTTTTCTATATCTGTTGACAAAGTCAGTACAGTCATCTCCTTTGCTCAGTCTGCCCAGCACTTCCATAGTGCCTTTGATATCATCCGGATGAACAAAGTCGATAAACGGTCTCTCCAGGAGAGTTTTTTCGGAGTATCCGAGTATTTTTTCGAATGATGGGTTTATATTTATAAAATATCCATTTTTATCTGCTATGCACAGAAGATCCAGAGAAAGTCTGAAAAAATTCGAGATTGTCTTCTGAGATTTTTCAAGGTCAAGATTTGCTTTTTTCAACTCAAGAAGATTTATGACCTGACTTGCGAGAGCAGTTAAAGCGTCTTTCTGACTGGAAGTCAGCTTTCTCGGTTTACTGTCAATAACGCATAATGTACCTATATTGAACCCTCCGGAAGTACGAAGAGGCATTCCGGCATAAAAACGAATTTTTGGAAATCCCATCACTAAAGGATTATCTCTGAATCGACTGTCTTTCTGTGCATCTTCTACTGTAAAAAGACTGTGATTCATTATCGCATACTGGCAGAATGAAATACTCCTGGGAGTTTCATCGATATCCAGTCCGATTTTTGACTTAAACCATTGCCTTTTTCCGTCAATCAGACTGACAAGAGCAATCGGAACCTGACAGACTTCAGAAATTATTTTGGTGATCCCATCATATGGATCTTCAGGCAATGTGTCCAATATTTCAAAACTGTTCAGAGCACTGAGTCGGCCTGCTTCATTTTCCGGGACTGGGTATTCAGTCATAATGCTAGAAATCTCTTATGCAGTTACGATGTAAACTATATCTTGGATTACCCAGATTTCCGAGGCCTCACTGCAAGTGTCGCCGGATCAAGGGATGACAAGAGTTTGGAAGTCGCCGCAAATTTGGAAGTCGCTGTTTTTACTGATATATCTCAGCTTTTTTACAGTCATTTCTGCAGCAATCAGCAATGCCTGTGAATTCATTTTAAGGAAATCCTGCTTCTCTGAAAGCATCTGTAAAAAAAATTGGAGTTTCTGAACAGGAAAACATTTAAAAAGATATTTCTGATTTGTATGAGTCTTTTTTTCTGTCCGTATGAATGAAATTTCAGAATGGATAGCGAATGCATCAGATGGGGATAAGTTTTCCATAGCCCGCCTGATTTCCTTGATTGAGAACAAGTTTTCCTTCGAGAACAGGAAAAAAGTTTTTTCCATTCTGAACCGACCGACGTCCTGCATCACCATTGGAATCACAGGAACTCCCGGAGCCGGAAAATCATCTCTGATTGGAGAACTCTGCAGAGAATTTCTAGAGAAGATTCCGGATAAAAAAATGGCCATTGTAGCAATTGACCCGTCGAGCAGCATCAGCGGGGGTGCCATCCTCGGAGACAGAACAAGGGTCAGCATTCCTGCAAGAGAAAAAAGAATCTATTTCAGATCTCAGGCAAGTCAGGAAGAACTCGGCGGAGTGAATCCGTACACTTACCATGTTGTCAGACTTCTCAGATATTTTTTTGACTTTGTGCTCATTGAAACTGTAGGTATCGGTCAGAATGAAATTGAAGTTTCCAAGCTGGCTGATTTTTCATTTCTGGTTCTGCAGCCTCTGGGCGGAGATCAGATTCAGTTTATGAAAAGCGGGATTATGGAAGTGCCGGATGCTTTTATCATTAATAAATGTGACGAAAAAGAACTTGCTGCTTCGAGTTATCATACCCTCTCCAACTCTCTTCAATTCCTGAAAGAAATTCTGAAAGAAAAAGAAACACCTCCCATTTTTCAGACCAGCACTGTCAAGAAAATAGGAATCACTGACCTTCTGCAGTTCATCCTGAACATAAAGACAGACGTCACAGAAAAGGAAAAAGAAGAAAAACAGTTCAGAAAATGGGCATTGGGTGAATATGGAAAACAGGGTTTAAAATTTCTTGATTCCAGACTTGGACAGGAAATCAAATCCTGCCCGCTCGAAGAACTCGAAGAAAAGACGATGAAAATCATGAATGCAGTTTTAAAATGAGTTTCTCGAAATCAGACAGCAAAGAGCACTTTGGAAAAAGTTCAGTAAATTACATTTTACGGTAAAACATTGTCTATGATCGCAGGGAATGCCATCATAGTCTGCCGAAGAGTCCAGTCTTCATTCCTATGACGGCTTCTTTGATTTAACAGCAAGTCGAATAGCTGCTACTCAAAAAAATGGAAATAACTGATCTTCAGTCCCCTGTCCCAAGTGTACAGTTCATTTCTCATCGGGATCTGTGCCGACGCAGTAATAAAGCCGCTTTCATACAGTTTATAGCTGATCCCAGGACACATATACCAGGAGTCAATATTCTTGTCTACCCGCTTGTCATACGGCTCGTAATACAGCGTCTCTAAAAACAGTCTGACCTGATTATTGTCAAATCCATACGAAACGGAAAGTCCTTTCACATAATGTCTTCTGAAGTCCTGCCTGATCTTTTCTCGAAAAGTCGGATTTGTTTCACTCACAAGCGACATTTCGGCCACTATGTCCAGTGCACCAAATCCTATTCCGAGAGAAAAACTCGGTTTGATAAGATAAAGATCGGGAGCATTCTGATAGTATGGACTTGCTCCAGTCTGCTTATTGAAAAGACGCATCCCTGCACCGACTCCAAATCGAAAAGATTCTCCGCCGAAAGCTTTCCCGAATTTCAGTCCAAGATTCCATCTGTCAGTCAGAGTTGACGGTTTGTTTCCTGTAGATTCATACTTTGTTGCACCGCCTCCTCCTTTGACTGAAAACATTCCGAGAAAACTGTATTCTCCTTCGAAGGAAACGTTTCTCTGTCTGTCATAGTTTCCGGACTCCTTGTTCTCCACTCCTTTTGCATCGACCCTGATTTTGGTGTACGTCGTCACCGGCTCCACCTGAAGAGGATGCGCAAAAGTGCTGTCTGCACTGAGACTGGAAAGAGCCACCGATAATAAAAATAATGATAAAATATATTTCATGCCGTTATCTCTCATTGTTTGTAAACCCTTTCAGTGTCTCTGCGTATCTGTTTCCGAGAAGTCGAAATCCGGCAGAATTCGGATGAATGCAGTCGTACATATACTGCTTCTGAGAATATGGACCTCCGAGAGTTCCACGGAGATCGACATAACGGATATAAATGCTTTTGGTGATCATCTGAGACAGAAAGACATTGTATTCATTCAGAGTGCTCACTACGAGAGTATCCACGTCTGTATCAGAAAAACCTGCATTCTTCAGTGTGGAACGGCAGGAGGTAGAATCCTGAATGGAAGGTACATCCGGATTAGGATAATCATAACCATAGATAATCCAAGTGAGAGGATCTCCGCCCCATTTGTTCTGTTTGTAAAAATTTCCTGAACTGACCATATTGAGAAGGTTGTCCTGAATCTGAGCAAGTCTTTTGGCTTTCTCTGCCGCAATATTTCCCGCATATGCAGAAGGATTTCCCTGAAGATCATTACCTCCTAATGATAGAAGCATATATTTTATGCTTGGACCTGCCTCATCAATCACCTTGAACTGAAGACCGGACTTCTGCGCGTTTGCCAGAGTCTGTCCTCCGAGAGTGGATCCTGTAATCTGATAGCCGTGATATTTTTCAAGCTGGTATCTCATATTCTCAATGATATTTGTTCCGAACAGAAGATCTGTCCAGCTGTCTCCGATCATTCCAAACTTGACTCCTCTTACTGCAGTACTCCCGCAGGAAGCAAACACGGAACAGAAAAGCTGCACCTCAAGCCCGTCTGTTATTTTCTTTTTAGTATCACAGTTCTGAAAAACAATCAGAAGCAGGACAGCCAGAATCTTTTTCATGGATCCTCCAATTTTTGTGTGTTTTCAATCACGAAGTCTTCAATATGAAAATCATCATTTTAAATAAACACCTTAAAAGAACCCGTTAAAGTGTCTTCAACTATTAGACTGGTTTCGAATACGGGAAGTAAAAAACTTTACTTGAGAAAAGCCTGCTTCCACTCGTCTTCTTTGAAGCCGACAAGACCAAAATCTTTCGCAAGCATAAAGGGACGTTTGACCAGATTGCCGTTGGAAGCGAGAAGACTCAGCTGATCTTCGATTTTCATTTCTTTCAGCCTGTCCTTCAGGTTCATCTGCTTATAGTCTCCGCCTGAAGTATT
>JBPOJG010000109.1:0-3980 GCA_052033835.1 Spirochaetota bacterium | reverse complement strand
ATATTCTGTGAAATTACTGCCTCCAAATTCGGCAATATCGGAAAAAAATCGGAAGGGATGAATCTCTTCTTTATTTTTGAGATTCTTCTCTTGTCCGCAGTTCTTGTCATCGCGTCTATGTCTTCATTAGAAATTCTGAAAACTTCTGCATTCAGATCCCAAGTTCCGAATGAGAGACTTGTCTATCTGACTCTCCCGGTCTTTTCTGCACTGATCTTTCTGCATTCAGTGAAAAGACATATTCCCTCACTCCATATCTTTATGATTCTTTCCATAAGCGCCAGTTTTATTCTGGGAAATGAACTTCTGCTGAATATTCCGAATGATCCTAGACTCCAGAATATAGACTGGGTATTTGCATTTTCAGTCATTGTTCCTGTTTTCGGACTTTTTATTGCAGAAAGATTCGAAGAAAAAATCAACGGGAAACTTTTGGGTTGGGGACTTGTTTCCGGCTCGATCATGGTCCTTTACTTAACTGTATGGAAAAATCCTCTGACGTCCGTCTGGACGATTCTGCCGGCAGGAGTTTTTGGTCTTTATTTTCTTACGGCAGCACATTTTGCAGGCGGGTTCAGAAGATCGCCAAGTCATCTGGCTGCGGCACTGGGAACAGTCTGTTCAGTTTCTTTCATGATATCATATTTAAATCTTAACAATGTTCAGTCACATCTCGGAATCGTTTTCGGTGTGACTAGCATAATCTACAGTATTTCCGGTTTTTATTTTGACTCCAAATCCGAAGACAGAGATGACCTCTCTCTTTTCAGACCTCTCGATGACAATTCTCTGATTTCCGCATTCCTGTCTGCAGTGTTTCTGAGCAATGTGTCCGGCAATACTGGACTTTTGGAGAATTTTCTTGTGCTGTTCACCGGCCTGAATCTGATCTTCAGATCCTTCAGAGACAAATCAGTGTTCATCAGTTTTCTGGGAGTATTCATACTGTCACTTTCCGTAATGCGGCATCTGTTCAGTTATTTCAGTGAACAGAATACTGCAGATACAGCACTGATTGCAGCAGTAACTGGCCTTGCACTTCAGATCAGTGCTGTAATTTTTCCGAATGCAGGCAAGCCGACATTAAAAGCGAGAAAAATGTTTACAGTAATCCGCCTTCCTTTTCCTGCAGAAGGACTTTCTCTTCTTCATTATGCACTTTCATTCACATCGTTTTTATATATCGCATTCAGTATATTTCAGACATTCATCTGGTTCGGCCTTGCCGGTCAGCCTGACAGAAATCTGGTCATAATCGCAAATACAGTCATAGCACTTATATTTCTGACTTCATTTGTCTCTCATTCCGGTTCGATATTTTCACTCAAAGGAAGCACTGCTGCAATTGGACTCATTTTCATAAGCGTCGGTCTGGCCGCTGTCGCAAACAGAATCGGAAGACCCCTGCCCCCTTCTGTCGTAGGAATCAATCTGACTCTCGGAATCGGTGCATTGTGGATATTCTCTAGATTTCTTTTTCACAAAGGCCCTGTTATATCCTCCTGGCTTGAGAACCCGGAACAGGGGAAAACCTACCATTTCGTTCCTTTGGTTTCTATGCTTGCCATAGCCCTTGTGCTCTTCATTGATATATTCCTGATTGGACTGCCTACGCTGCCTAGACTGCTCTATATTACCCCGCCTACATTTTTTCTGGGTATTGCACTTGCATTTTTTCTTTTCGGAAGATCTGTTCCGAACAGGATATCTGTTCATCTGACTTTTCTTTTTTCATTATTTTTTATCACTTTATCATTTTCTCAGACAGGAATACTTGGAATTCCTCTCTATCCGCTTGATCCTCCGGGAGGGCGCTGGGCTCCTTCATTTTTTCAGGCCTCGCAGGGAATGAACTGGCTGAATCCGGCCTTCTTTCTGCCTGCAGATCTTTCAGTGCCTGATCTTTACAGAAGGGCTGCTTTCGGAGTATCTGGAGCAGGACTTCTTTATGCAGTTTTGTCCCTTCTTGCGCCTCTTTCTCTTTTAACAGATATTAGAAAGAAGTTTATCCAGACTGAAGCAGAAGTTCTCTCGGATCTTTTCAGCGGATGGAGTTATATCTGTATAATATTAATTATAATTTTCTCCTTCAGTTATGCCGCGATTCCTCCCGGAATCGCACTTGCCTGTGCATCATTAATTCTCATTATTTCTCATAGAACGAATGAGGGACTCAGTGCGCTTGCATTGAACGGACTGATTATAGTGGAAGGGTTTGCTTTCGCAGGAAATATTTTTCCTTTCTGGACTGGTCCTTTTCTTGCTGGAACAGGACTTCTGCTGGTGCTCTCAGTAAAACAGACATCGGAACTCTTCAAAAAACCGTTCAGCAGAGTATTGGAAAGTTCTCATATTGGTGCATTCATCTATTCAGGAGTAGGGATATTGTATGCTTTGGCGTATATGATGGCAGCCGACGGAAACAATACGGCAGTGAGTCTATTGAGTGCAGCATTGCAGGGATTATTCGGAGGATGGATGCTTTCGCCTGTGCTCGGAATCACACTGATATTCATTTCGGTGAGTCTTTTCATCGGATCTATTCAATGGAAAGAGACTTTGTCCACTGCAGGTTCCGCAGGAGCATTTATATTTACAGCAGTTTCGTTTTTATCCCTTTTCCCATTTGAATGTTCTTACGGTCTATGTACGAACGGATCAGGCACAAGGATTCTGGAAATGTTTCCCTGGTTTGCCGTCATCACTGCTTTTGTGGCAGCTGCCGCATTTACAGTCTCTGTCTATTCGGAAGAAAAGAGGAAAGATTTTTCCATAGGAAGCGCATATTCATCTGATATACTGATTGTATGCACAGGGATATTTCTTGGAATTTTTATGAGAATTTCATTACAAAGCTCTCTGAAATTTTCTGATTTTGCCGGTCTTGGTGCAATCGGAACTGTCATATTTGTTTCACTTGCAGCGGCCTATAGAAATAGACAAGCCAGGCATCTGTATTTTGCGCAGACCGCTATTGCTTCCCTTTATCTTTCTATTAAACCTGCTTTCCCCGATCTTCTGAATGCCCAGGCCGATGCCGTAGCAGCACTCCTCTTCGGATTCATACTTACCGGTCTAACAGCAGCCGCCCATCGGGCGGGAGTTCCTACGCTGGCCGAAAGCACTAGAAGATTTGCAGCCTTTATGCCGGTCATTGCATCTGTCGTTTTGCCGGCACAGGCAAGTTATCAGAATGCAGGAATGGCAGCATTTTCAGCAGCATTGTACGCTGCACTCTCAACAGTCTCCTCCAATAAAATTTATGCAGTTCTTGCTGCCGCATCCGCAAATCTTTCCATCTTTACAGCAGTTATGGCCTCACAGGTGCAGGGCATTGAGGTTTACCTTGCACCCTTCGGACTGTTCTCGCTCCTGCTAGGACAGATTTTTCGAGAAAATCTATCTGAATTTGCACGAAAAACCATACGACTCGTAGGAGGTCTTCTCTTATACCTTCCAGCTGCATTCAAGATCAGCTTTGAAATTGGACAAGGGGCTGATGCAGTTTATGCAATAGTCTTTGGCCTCCTTTGCCTTATTGGTATAGGAGCAGGAATGCTATTTCAGATCAGATCCTATTTATTTATGGGAACAGTATTTTTCACCCTGAACCTTGCAGTGAATGTGCTTCAAGTCGGTCTAAGAGATCAAAAGGCCGGCTTTTTCCTGCTTTCGCTGACAGGTATTCTGATTATTGCATCCCTTGTATTGTACACGCTTAAAAAAGAATTTATAGCTAAATCCTTTTCTCGTCTGAATAAAGTTTTATCTCAATGGGACTGAAACCGCGAATACACTCGTTTGATTCTCTGTCAACGCCGAAGATGGCGCAGAGTTCCCACTTTCTTTTATGGGAGAAAGGCTCATTGACAGCAACACCGGCCTTTTTTAGAACGGAGCCGAATTTAGCCATATCAAAGATCAGCAGAAGGACAAAGAGAAGACATCTGCTTCTGCCGGAAGCGACGGAAAAAGTGCCG
>JBPOJG010000437.1:0-1502 GCA_052033835.1 Spirochaetota bacterium | reverse complement strand
CAGAACCTTGGGGAAGCCAGGATATACGGTGCTGAGTGGGACAATGCATGGACGATTACTGAAAAGCTCAAGCTGAATCTAAGTTACAATTATGTAGAGGGCAAGTATCTGAAACTTCCTTCCTCTCTTCCTACCTCTCCCTCTGCAGCGGGACGTGTCGGAGACAACTGGAAGGATGATTTCAGATCGGCTCTTTACAAACAGGCAACGGGAACTGCAGCAATTCCTGAAGAAGGGAAAATTCCAAACATTGCCCCTCATAAAGCATTTATCGGATTTACCTGGAAAATCGTGAAAGATTTAAGTCTTTTCACTGCAGTCAATATGATCGACATCAGAAGGACTAAGGCTACTAATCCTGATAAGACAACACCGGGATATAAAATGTTTAAATTGAACCTGCACTGGGACAATGCATTTATGCAGGGAATGTTTGTGAATCTGCAGGTTAACAATATGACAAATGAACAGTTTTATGATCCAGGAATTCGGGCTGCCGCAGGAACGTATTATCCGACACAGCACCCTCTTGAGCATAGAAATGTCTGGCTGACTTTAGGGTATAATTTTTAATGATTATTTAGGTATATACCGGGAGGCGGGATTCCTGTCAAGGGAAATTAAAATACACAGGGCCGACGACACTTGCAGTGAGCCTGCCGAATCTAGACTCACCGCGTCTTTAACTCACCTGCACACGAAGTGCGTAGGGTGAGCTGCTCAGTTTCAGTAGAACATACCCGCTAAATACAGAGGGATCACATTGTCAGCACCGACTTCAATTCCATCTTTAAGTATATACGCATCGGAAATTCCCTCGATCTGCTTTTTGGATTTGGATCTCCCGCCAATTTCAATTTCCAGAATTTTCTTTTTAAGGGTAATGGTGAAGTCTGCAGAGTCGGAAGATTTTATTGAGAAAAGCTGGGAAATCTGAGATGCAAAAAATGATTCTCTGATATTGCCGTTATCGGCAGAGTTTTTCCAGAAATTTTCCGCAATGCAGTAATAATAATTCGGGCTTTGAAAGAAAACCTTGGCTTTCTTCAGACCAGTCTCCGTCTTCCCGGCGTTTCGTATAATCTGAAGAATATTGGTTCTTTCTAAAAGATCAAAATAATCATACAATGTATCTTTGGATACTTCAATTGTATTTTTTCATAGATAGAACGGATGAATGTCATATCGACCGCCTCCGCCATTCTGCTCTGAATGCTGAAATATTCTTCCATTATTCTGCTCCCGTCTATTACACTCTACGTTTTCCGTAAACTAAAAAAACACCAATTGTTTCGGACAGGTGTCGGCAGCGTCAGCGGTTACAGAAATTTACCAATCTCCCAAAATTATCCCATTCAGCCCAATTTATATCATGTAATTTAATTTTATCATTAAATGCATTTTGATAATAAAATTCCTCTTTATACGTTAAGAAATTCAGTGACCGTTCAAGAAATAATTTTTCCTTGGTTTTTATATTGATTTTTTCTCTGATTTCCGGG
>JBPOJG010000090.1:0-2485 GCA_052033835.1 Spirochaetota bacterium | reverse complement strand
TGTTTTTTCATCTGAAACACCCTTTTTAAATTCTGTATTTGAACTGCATTTTGAGATTTCCTCTTTTTCAGTAATGAAATCTGATTACTATTCACCGAATATGCGATGCGGGAATTTCGGACAACGTTACAGCGCAGCCGACGTTGCAGTGAGGCAAGGAAGTGCGCCCAAGCGCACCTTCCGCAGACTCAATGCAATGTCCCCGAGCCATTCCCACGATAGCAAGTCCTGTGACTGAACGAAAGAATAAATTTTCATCCGTTGGAAAATTTTTCTGCAGCGAAGGCGCAGGACTTGCGTGCACCTCACTCAAACACAACAACCCGCCTCCCAAGACCAGGCGGCTCGGGGCGAGAACTTTCGCATCAGTCCAGCGAAAGTTCGATGCGGCTCGCGCTACTGTTAAGTGCCGTGCGACAAATATTTTTTTAAAGCTTTCTCGGCTGTCACCAGCCTGAATCAGCGCAAAAAATCTTTTACGAAATTTCCAAAATTTCGAAGAACCGTCTTCCCCGGAAATAATTAATTTTTTCAGCAAACTCTGAAGACTGCACAAACATCTGCTGTGTCAATAAAATCTTCTCAAAAAATAACCTTACTCAGCTGTCTTCAGCCTGATTCAACACAAAAATAATCTTTTACGAAATTTCCCAAATCTCAAAGAACTCTCATTTAGGAAAAATCAAAAATGCTTCCAGCAGACTTTCTGACCTGGGCTATATTCTTTACAGATCAATAAAAAAACCGCCTGCAAAAAAATGACTCACCTCGGCAGCCGTCATATTTTCAGAGTATGAAACCCCGAAAACGACAGAATCTTCAGCAGATATTCAGACGCTTTACTTTATCTGGACAAAAGATTCCTGATTCAGAAATATTCATCCTTTTCAAACCTTTCGGCTTTCCAGACGCTCACCTTGGCGAAAAATAAAATGATGAAAAAACTTCCAAAATCCAAAATCTTGAAAAAAACTGTTCAACAGTTCAAAACCTCCGCTCATCCGAAAAACTAAGCCAAAAAGACAGATCAAAAAATTATTTCAGCCTGCCGTTTATCGATGAACTGAAATTGGCTCAATAAACCTTCTCAAGAAAAACTGTTTTTATATATTTTTTAAAAATAGTTCTATTTAATTTTCTTTTATATTTTTCCCTTTTTTAAAAGAACACTCCTGAACTTGAACTTCATTTAAGCACCAAATATCTTTAAAAATTCAAAATAAAAAAAAATCTTCCTCACTGATTAAAGCTGAGCATGGCACTTAACGTTACAGCGCAGCCGACGTTGCAGTGAGGCAAGGAAGTGCGCCCAAGCGCACCTTCCGAAGACTCAATGCAATGTCCCCGAGCCAGTCCCACGATAGCAAGTCCTGTGACTGAACGAAAGAATAAATTTTCGCTTCAATCCTGAGTAGCCTCATCTTTTCGAGGCGTATCGAAGGGCGAAAATTTTTCTGAAGTGAAGGCACAGGACTTGCGTGCACTCCACTCAAACACAACCAACCCGCCTCCCAGAACCAGCCGACTCGGGGCGAGAACTTTCGCATCTGTCCAGCGAAAGTTCGATGCGGCTCGCGCTTCTGTTATGCGTCGTGATTCGATTTTCAACGGTCAGATAAATTTTTCCAACCTGGCTTCCAGTATTCTAGACAGCTTCTTCGCCATCTCTTTGCTTATACCTCTTTTTCCTCTCTCCATTTCTGATACATGAACTGGATGAATCTCTAATAGCTTCGCCAGCTGCCCCTGAGACAAATTCTTATTTAATCTGTATATTTTAAGATTATCTCCAGGACTTATTTCTTCCTTTACTTTCTTATACCAATCCGTCTCTTCCGCCCTCAATTCCTTCTTATTTTTCTTTTCTGTTACCTTCAGATCATCTCCAAATTCCTTCTTCAGAAAATTCAGTATCTTCAAAGGAATTATATCTCCTTCCACATTTATCCTAATATGGTGCGTTTTCACGACTGCCTGCATAGTATACCTCTATCAATGTCTCTTCTTCATAACATTCCCAGCATGCCACCCATTTATACGACAGATGACAGTGATACTTATTCCCGCCCAGCGAACTGAAATTTCTTCACCCCGGCTGTATCGGACCCGTTTCCGATAAATCATCTATCAAGTTCACAAGCTTTTTCTGTTCCAGCTTAGGCATTTTCCTGGCTGTTTCAATGACTTTGCCGTTCTTGAATCTTACAATGTAACTCACTTCCGAAACCATAACCTAAAACTGGTTATACCGTCAAATGCTTTTTACAGCCATTTTTCTGAATGGAAACAACGGTGGTTTGATTCATTATAGCTCAACGATATTAAAAATATATTTCACAATCTATATTTACAGAAAACCGATCAGGTCATTTCATAAATATTAGCAGTTAATTGTTCCTTTTTGATTTTTAGCGGAGAAGGTTAAGAATCATGACGCATAACGTTACAGCGCAGCCGACGTTGCAGTGAGGCAAGGAAGTGCGCC
>JBPOJG010000331.1:0-13594 GCA_052033835.1 Spirochaetota bacterium | reverse complement strand
GCTCTTGCACAGATAAATGAGAATGAATATTATAAGGAACTTATAGATCATCAGGTGACAAACATCATCAAACTGCCGATTGTGTTTGTGGGCAAGGAAGCTTTCTTTCAGAGTCCCGGCTGACTTTTATAATATTACCCCAGTCTATTTTCTGAACAACCTTTCCAGGAGAAAAAAATGAAAAAACTGATGATAGTTCTGTTTATTATACTTTTGCATTGTTCCGAAAAAGAAAGTAAGAATAACGGAACTCCTGATCCTGCTTATGATGATCCAAGAAGCAAGAATTTTATGCTGAGCGGGTATGAAATGAAATATAATGATTTTATATATTATAATATGCCGCATCCAGAAATTGATTTACCTGTTCAGATAAGAAATTAAGAAAAGGAGATACGGATATTTCTTCCATTTGCTGAACAATTCCGCCATGACATTCTCAAGAATGATCCAAAGGAGATCATTAAATATTTCAGCAAAGCTAAAAACAGAAAATTCTTTGGTATCTGAATGAAGAGTATTGCCTCGGCTTCAGTCTGAAGGAATTTTCACCGGATGACAGAGGACATCCGCTTTTACCGCAGAGGTCGGCTTGCGACGGAAAAAGAGGTCAATAAGAACGAGTCTTGTAAATTTCGTAGATTATGTCAGAAAAAATTATTTGCACAGTTTTTTGCGGAATACCATTTTGCTTGGTCCGTTTCTGGTCATCCAGTGCGGATGCATTACATCTGTCGGTTCATTGTTAGGTCAGCACATAGGTCTAGTGATTGATCTTTCACTGCCTCAGTCGTACAGTTTTCCCAAAAAAGACAGGGAATGCAGAGCGGCCGAAAATGCGGTTTCCAGGAAGCCTTGAAAAATGCTGTGCTCAAGCTTCAGAAGAAGAAATGAAGTTACGACTCGATGGAATTGTATCCCCGTTTTACTCACGTAAAAACAATTGACGTTCAGATTCTGTTCAAAAATTCTTCAGTAAAAGGATTTTACGTCGAAATTTACATCAGATGTCCAGAACAATCAGAAAACATTTTTTGCCATTTGCACTCCCTTGTATTTCAGAAGAAGCTATAGAAGAAGTCAGTCAGGTGCTTCGATCCGGCTGGGTCACATCCGGCCCGAAAGTGAAGGAATTTGAAGAAAAATTCAAACTCTTTACAGGGGCGAAAGATGCTGTTGCGCTGAATTCTGCCACTGCCGGTCTGCATCTGGCTCTCGAAACAATCAATCTGTCTGAATCTGAGGCAGTGATCACTTCCTCTGTCACTTTTACTGCCACTGCGGAAGTGGCCTGTTATTTCAAGGCGGATGTCCTTCTGACGGATGTGGATTCCGACACGAATCTGATGACTCCGAAAACTCTGGAAGATACAATTGAAAGAGACTGTTTTCTGGACAGAGGACTTCTCAGAGTCAAGGCAAATGGAAAAGTTGTGAGAGCAGTGATGCCGGTTCATCTGGCCGGTCATACCTGCGATATGCCTGCAATTATGGCAATTGCCCAGAAGTATGGTCTTTTTGTCATTGAGGATGCTGCTCACGCGTTTCCGGCACTTCACAGGGACAGAATGATCGGAACTTGGGGTGATTTTACTGTATTCAGTTTTTATGCCACAAAAGGAATTACGACTGGCGAGGGCGGGATGGTCACTGTCCGTGAGGATACTGATTCTGCTGACAGAATACGGCTCATGAGACTGCACGGAATCAACAGGGATGCCTATGAAAGACCTTCCTGGTACTATGAGGTGGTGGAGGCGGGTTACAAATACAATCTGACAGACATTGCTGCCGCTCTCGGAGTTGTTCAGCTAAAGGAAGCAAATGACCTTTGGAAACGCAGAGTGCAGATTGCGGAACATTACAGCAGCCGTTTTGCGGATATCCCCGGATTGAAGCTTCCGCCTGAGGACAGATTCGGGGAACATTCCTGGCATCTGTACCGTGTTGAGATTGATCCTGAAACTGCTAAAATGAATCGGGATGAATTCTGCCGACAGCTGAAAGAAAGAAATATTGGTACAAGTCTGCATTTTATTCCTATATTTGAACATCCTTATTATAAAAGGACATTCAATTATGACAAAAAGCATTATCCAAATGCATCTGCAATGTATTCAAAAGCACTATCTCTTCCTCTTTTTGCAGGAATGAATAATGAGGACGTGGAGGATGTCGTTCGGGAAGTCAGAGATCTTCTTGCATAAATTATATTTTTAATGAAAATCCAGTTCCTGCCTGATTTCAGGATTGAAATTCCTGAATGCGTTATGCAAAATGTCCATATTAATTTATAACTTGCACAGCGGCTTCTGTGCTGGCGAAAGCAATGCAATCGAGAAACTCCAATGCTGTCTTAATTTGACAGAATTGGTCGGCAGGCTTAACCCTGCCAAGACCTCATCTTGCAGGGAAGATAAGTGAGTAAATAATAAAGGAATGTAACTGCTCAGCAGAAAGCATTAAAAGCGGGGTCTTAGGGGGCAAGGTTTGGAAGCGGCCGCTAACGTGGAAGCGGCTAATCCTCCCGATAGGGATCAACCTTTTATTGCTTTTTAAAAAGCAAATTCTTGAACTATAAGATATTAGTAACTGCTCAGCATATACGCTTAGTAATTACAAAGGAATTATATATGTCATATACGGATGTACAGCATTTAATCTCCTGGTCGGACTGGGAAGATGACAGAATTCAGGAACTGCTTGAGTTTGCAGTGTATGTAAAAAACAACAGAGTGTTTTTTTCCGGGCATATGAACGGACGGACTCTTGCAATGCTTTTCCAGAAGACATCAACAAGAACCAGAGTATCCTTTGAAGCAGGCATGACTGAGCTTGGAGGTCATGCAATTTACCTGGATTGGCTGACGTCAAATTTCCAGCTCTCCGATATCGACTTTGAAGCAGAGTATCTTTCCAGAAATGTTTCTTTAATTATGGCGAGGATGAAACGTCATGAAGATCTTCTTCAGCTTGTGGAAGGATCTCAGGTTCCTGTCATCAACGGATGCTGCAATCTTTTTCATCCGTGTCAGTCTCTGGCTGATATGCTTACGATTCAGATGGACAGAGGAACTCTTAAAGATGCAGTTCTCTGTTATGTAGGTGTGCATAATAATGTGACAAATTCTCTGATTGAAATCACTGCAGCTCTCGGTGTGCATCTGATTTTAGTGACTCCAGTTGCAAACGAAAAAGCTGTGATAAATTCTGTAATGGAAAGGGCAAAGAAAAAAGGCACTCTCACCCGGGAGACAGATATAGTAAAAGCTGTAAGCAATGCTGATTATGTGTACACTGATACTTGGGTGGATATGGAATTTTTCAATGACCCTAAATTTGCAGAGGAAAAGAAAAAGAGAATAGACCTGATGCTTCCATATCAGATCAATTCTGAACTGATGAAAAAGACGAAGGCAAAAATTATGCATGATATGCCTATTCACTCCGGTTATGAGATTACGAGAGAGGCAGTCAAAAGCGACAGATCCATTATTTTTCAGCAGGCGGAAAACAGGCTGGATGCACAGAAGGCAGTGATGCTCAGGCTTGTCGGCGTTGCATAAGTCGGAACGTCTCGACAAGATCCTTGCCAATCTCGGATTCGGATCGAGAAGTCAGGTCAGAAAACTCATCGTTTCCGGAAAAGTGAGAATCGGATCTGAGACAGTAAAGGATCCGTCCTTTCACGCGGAGGAAGGAGCGGAGATTTTTCTGGAAGACAGTCCCGTTGACCGAAAGAAATTTCATTATTTTATCATGAATAAACCTCCCGGTTTCATTACTGCGACTGAGGACCGAAGGGAAAAGACTGTGATGGAAATTTTCCCTGAAAAGATCAGAAGAATGAAACTGTTTCCGGTCGGAAGACTCGACAAGGACACGGAAGGGCTTCTGCTTTTTACCAATGACGGTGACCTGGCTCACAGGCTGATTTCACCGAAAAATATGGTGGAAAAAGTCTACTATGCGGAGATTGAAGGAATTCTGGATTCTGGAAAAATTCAAAAATTCGAAACAGGACTGATTCTGGAAGAAGACTTCGTGACAATGCCTGCTAAACTCAAGATTATTTCGAAAGATGAGGCTTCTGTTCAGACCGAAGTGACTGTATTTGAAGGCAAGTTTCATCAGGTAAAAAGGATGTTTGAAGCCATCGGCTGCAGAGTGACTTATCTGAAGAGAATCCGTTTCGGGCAGCTTTTGCTGAATGAGGATGAACTGAAGATTGGAAATTATCGCGAACTGACATTGGAAGAGGAGAGTCTAATAAGATCATGAAGAAAATACTTACTGTAATTACCAGTATTATTTTTTCCGTCACTGCATCTGCTGAATCAGTCAAATCCAGTCAGAAAATAAAATGGAAATCTTATACAGTCACTCTTAAAAACGAAGGACCTGAATCTGAAGTCTGGAAAAAATTCTCCTTGAAAATCAAAGCAAAAAATAAGGGTACCGTGTTTCAGAAAAAGCTGGAATCTGCATCACTTCAGCTGGCAGGAATTTACAGATCAGGAGGACAGGAGTTCCTTCATCTTTCCGGATATACCGGAGGAGAAAGCGGATGCTGTTCCACAGAGGAGTTTTTCTTTGAGACACCTGATGGAATCAAATCAATTTCTTTTGAGCAGCTTGCCTACAATGTACTGAAAGTCACTGATATGGACAAGGACAAGGATGAAGAAATCATGACTCATAATGAAAAATACTATGGAATGAGTCTGGATGATTCTCTCCTTGGAGGAGACGGAAAATGTTCAGCCTCAAGTTATGCACTCTATGCTTCCGGTTTTGCAAATGAGGTCTTTCCTACCTATTCAAAAATACTCAAGGGAAAAGATGGAAATTATATTTTAAGTGAAGTTACATTTCTTGAGAATTACAGGAATGCACTGAAACCGTATCTGAAGAAAGCGGAAAATTCACTGAAGGCATCCAAAGGAAAAATACTGAATCCAGGTTCTGGAGATATGATGCAGGGATTTCTTCAATATTGGTACTATATGAAAATGCTTGGAAGAAGCGAAGAGGCTGAAAAGAAAATTGCCGATGCAAATATGCAGATTGTTTTTTCCTGCGAGAGCGGATCAAAAAACTATCCGCTCAAAGATGTCATTATAAAAAATTCAAAAAAACTGCTCGAAGATGAGAAGAAGTAACTATTTCTTTCTGAATCTGTAACCGTCGAAGTTCAGAATTTCTGTTCCGTTTTCCTGACTTGCATACATCACTTCACCGGAATATCTTCCGAGACCGGCTGTTCTTGCAGTTGTATCTGTTTCCGGCAGAAGGGAAACCTGAAAAGCACCTTTGGCTCCGATGTCGAGCTGTGTGCTGAACACGATCATTCCGTCATCCTCATTCAGGCTGATTTCCGGATCTTGAAAAACTTTATAATTGGAATGATTGATAATCTCGTATTTTCCTTTTCTTTTTTTCCAGACATCAGGAATTTTTGAAGGAGTGTACTGTACGCCTTTCATTATGCTGAAGTTACCGTAATTCATACTGAATACTTTTTCTCCCGCATTTTCAGCAAACTGGAAATTCAGTTTTTTCAGGATTTCCACGCCGAACTTTATTCCGAGAATTCTTACTTTGATTCCGAAGGTTCCGTCTGCCTTCGGATACAGATAGAGCATCTTGTCTGTCCTGTATCCTCCCTCATCTGCAGTAAATTCAAATGAACCGGGAAGGGCTGCATATTTTCCGTCAAACTTCTGAAGTTTTTCCTTTTCAACTGTAATGGCTTTATCATTATCAGTTATTTTTCTCTTTTCACCGGATGCAGCCTCAATAAACTCTGCCAGTATTTCTCCTGTTCCCTCTGAAGGAGAACTCAGTGCAGTGTTGTAACTTGTGAAAACAGCAATCTTTTCCTGCGGTGAAAAAATGAAACTGGATACGAATGGAGGAAGGTATCCGTCATGTCCAATAATGATTTTATCATTAAATGGGATTGAGAATATGAAAGGCAGACCTGTAATCTGTCCGAAGTCGAAGACAGCATTCTTATTCTGAGGTTCTGTCATTTCGAGAAAGCTGCTCTTCTTCAGTATTTCTCTGCTGCCGATTTTCCCATCACCGTTGATGAAGATCAGGAAATTGGAAAAATCATCCAGGTTAGTGCTGAGTGAACCTGCTCCTAAATCTCTGATTTTCAGCATCTCTCTTTCTTCCTTTCCAAAATATGCTTTTGAGTAAGATTCATTCGGAAGAAAAACGTAACTTGTGGATTTCATCCCGATTGGAAGAAAAATCTTTTCTCTCATATACGATTCCAGTGGTTTTCCGGATGCTCTTTCGATTACAAGTCCAAGAAGGCCGAATGCAAGATTGGAATAGGAATGAACTTTTTCAGGAGGGTTAGCCATATGTTCATTTTCCAGTTTTTCTCCGAGACTTCTGAAATTTTCAGTATGTTCGTCAGTTTTCTGATCAGTCAGAAATCCGTTCATCAGATCGGAAGGAAGACCGGAATGATGAGTCATAAGGTTTCTTACAGTCGGGACTCTGTCATTCGGATTTCTTTTCTTCATTTTCAGTTCCGGGATATATTTTGTGACAGGATCATTCAGGCTGAGTCTTCCTTCTTCTTTCAGTTTCATTATTCCCAAAGCTGTGAATACTTTGGAGATCGAGCCGATTTGAAACAGAGTCTTTTCGTTTACAGGAATATTTTTTGATTTATTGGATATTCCATATCCTTTTTTGATTATTATATCACTTCCTTTTACGACTAGCAGAATTCCTCCATACACCGAGTTCTTTTCCATTGCCTTCTTTACGATATACTCAGCCCGTTCTTTCGCATAACTCAGATCGCCCTTCTGTATTTCCTTGGGTTTCTCCGGAACCTGAATGGATGAGCAATGAAAAAGAAAGAAGACAGTAAGGATAAACGCAAGAGTTTTTCTGAGAGATGTTTTCATAATTTCCAGTGAAAATCTTTTGTTTCTGCGATCAAGCAGTGTTTTTCTGCCTCCGAAGTTTACTGCTGTCTGCGCGGTTATATATTCAATTTCAATAAAAGCAGTGTTCCGATAATTGTGACAGGAACAGAAAAATTGTCCCATCCTTTTACTGTCAGTGCTTCAGCAAATGTGCTGAATATGCTTATCACAAAGGAAAAGCCGAAAAGTTCGAATGCGGAAAGTCTGTAGAAACAAGGCAGAAGAATCAGGGAACATAAAAATGCGGAAATAAAAAAAGAGATTGAACCGACATATGTTTTTCCCTCTTTTCCATACTGCATATATTGTTCAGATATATTGAACTTCGTATGCATCAATTCGGCTCTTTGACCGGAAACAGCTGCCAATGGGTCGCTGAATGCGAGGATGAGCATTGGGATATAAAAAAATGCTGAATCGCCGGTATACTGTGAAGAGAAAAAAGATAAGTAAATAGATATTGGAAAAACAACACTTCCGTACGTATCACGTCCTACCTGATCAATTGATTTAAAGAGCATCAGTTTTTTGCTCATAAATAAAAGGACAAATGACTGGCAGGCAAGCACAAATACAAACCAGTGGTTGGAAAAAAATAATGGAAACGACAGACATAAAAGTGCAGAACTGATATGGGAAAACTTGCGGGTGAATTCGGTTTCCACATTCCATTTTCGATACAGAGTTTCGCTGATAAAAATTACCATTAGGAAAGCGAGTGTGTAGGCACTGTAGCTGATATATTCGTTTGTCATAGTCCCCCCTGAATCAAATAATAAAAGCCGGTAAAAGCACCGGCAGCAATAAAACTGTCAAATCGATCCAGAAACCCCCCATGTCCGGGAAGTATCAGCGGAAAATCCTTCACATTATAAAAACGCTTATAATAAGAAGCCGCAAGGTCGCCGAAGAGTCCAATGACGGACACTGCTGCTCCTGCACAGGCAGCCTGAAGATAATTGAAATCCAGAGCCTCCCGAATCATCACTGAGGTGATCACTGATGCGGTTATTCCGCCGATCACACCTTCCAGAGTTTTGTTCGGACTGACAGAAGGGAGCAGTTTTCTTTTTCCTGCGATTTGTCCGGTCAATTGACTGAATGCATCTGATACAGTGATAATAAAGTAGACATAGAGAAGAATCTGAGGGTCAAGAAATGAAAACCGTAGAAATCCGAATGTCAGCAGGCTGAAAATAAGCAGTGATATGATAAAAAAAATCAATCTCCCCTTTCCGTCTGTTTTCTGCAGATACATCAGTTCATAGAAACCTCGTATGATGATTCCGAATGCGATGATCTGAAATACGGAAGGAAAAAATAAAATGGCCAGAAGCATAAAATTCACAATTGCAAAATATGTGATATATTTTATCCAATTTGATTTCCTGTAATGACTGTCCTTATTTCTTGTGATATACAGCAGCAGAATTCCGCCGATTAAAAAATATCCCAGAACAATTGAATATATGATTGCCGTCATTTTAATCGGTTCTCTTCTTTAAATACCAATACAAACCTCGGGTATCGGAACCCATTTCAGGAATGAGTGCGAGAATGCAAAGGTCTTCTGCAAATGCCATTATTCCCCACAGCATAGCAGTATAATAAAGCCAGGGATAAAAGCCCAAAAGGAACAAGGCACAGAAGAAAAAACCCTGCAGATATCCCCCTATCTTTGCAGAGTACAGATGAAGACTTGGAAGCCGTCTGAATTTTATCAGTGAAAAAACAATAGTGGACAGGTATAATCCTATGAATATGACAAGAACAGTGATATGCGGTCTGATAAACTCCCATTTGAACAGATAGATGCCCAGAAATGCCAGAATATAAGTACCTTCATCTGCAAGTGAATCGAGTTTAGCTCCAATCTCGGTCTGCTGATTGAAAATTCGTGCAATCAGGCCGTCCAGAATATCTGTGACCAGATTGATCACAAGCAGAACTGCAAACAGGCTTTCATTTCCTTTCAGTGCAATTGCCAGAACAAAAGGAAAGGATACCAGGCGGTAAAAGGACAAAACGTTTGGAATTGTAAAATATTTTTCTTTTTTATAATCAGTCATATGAATTGAATTTCTCAGTCAGTTAAAATACATATTTTTTTTGATGATAAAAAATTCAATTTGTATTTTTTTCCCAAATTCGGACGTTATTTATGCAGCGAAGTTTCTATTTCCACAGACGGAGTCAGCAAACTTCAATCCTGAAAGCGGTGTATACGGTATTGTCGCAAAGTAATTGGACATTTGCACTGGTTGACAAATTGAATTATGTATTTACTCTGGCCGAATGAAAACAAAATATTTAATCAATTTTTTTACAATATGTCTGGTGCTTTCTATCGCTTCATCTCTTTCAGCGAAAAATCAGTTTGAAGGCAGCTGGGCCAATGATCCATCCCTCCCGGAAGGACTCGGCATAAGTGCTGAAATCGGCGAAAAATCTTTAGAAGCCGGATTCTGGGGGCCAGGCGGTTCTCGATTTGAAGCATCGTACGTAATCAAAGGTGACAGTCTGCATTATACCGTTTCATCAGGAGATTACTATGATGAGAAGAAAAATAAATATCTTGATGGTACTGGAAAAAAGGGCGTATGCAAAATTGAGAAAGTCAGTGACAGCATATATTTTCAGGAACGTCTTAAATGTACAGGACAGATCGGCGAATACATTGACAGAAAACATTTGGACAGTGCAGGCGGGATATTCCGGAAACTTCTTTCAGAAGGAACACCAAGGAAGATTCAGGGAATAGAAGCTCTTTCAATTCTGAAAAAGGGAAAAGTAAATGATACTGCATATCTGCGTTCCGCTCCGAATGTTTCCTCAAAACCTCTCAACTGTGTCATCAGACTGTCTGAGTCTACAGGCAAACCGGAGTACGAAGGTCAGGTAATTGCAAAAGGAAGAGAGATGTTTGTCCTTGCCAGAACAAAGACAAAATTCAAGGTACAGAAATGGGAAAACTTTTGGTACTATGTGGAATCAAATCCTTCTCTCGGCAAGGAATGCGGCCCTGGATGGATGTATGGAGAATTCATTACATTAAACTGATTCTGTATATATTTTATATTTATAGTGAACGGGGCATAAAAACCCTGTTCCCTAATCTGTCAAGGGACAAATTTGAAAATTGATATCAGAGAAAGAACGAAATACATTCAATGGATGCAAGACATCTTGATCAACAATTGCATTTACCCAGATTTCCAACCAAGCTTACGCTTGGTTGGAAATCTGGGAGAGTTTGAAGTCCTGCCGGACAAGCCCAAAGGGGTTTTGCAAACCCCTTTGGAATCCCCGCTTTTTACTCACATTCTGTCATTTTGCAATCATGCTTTCAGTCAATATCCAATTGATTATATGAAAATTTCATTAGAAATTTGAGTATTTATAAATGCAATTTCCCTTGCAGAAGTTTCGACGAGAGCAGGTATATTTTGAAAAAACAGTTTTCCATTTCGAGATTTAATCTTACTTCCATTTTAAACGATAATCATTTAGGAGAAAAAGATGAGCCAGATTCCAGAGGGAGAAAAATTTAGAATTCCAGTCCACTTCGGGGCAGAGAACGGTTATATTGTAAAAAACGGTCTGATATACTCGTATTGGATTGATGTAAAGGAGATGCAGGAAGGGGAAAGCAAAAAAGGTCAGACTGTTCAGCAGTTTTTGAAAGACCCGGAAGTTGATATTCAGGCAAAGGAATGGATCAAGGAGCTTGTTCTCCGTTACAAAGATAAAAAGTAAAGATACGGCAAATGTTTAAAACACTGAAAGTAAAAACCCTGTTGACATTTTCAAGAACTGACTTACCTTGACTGAATGAAAATTAGAAAATTAATCAAGTTCTTTACAATATTTTTCGTATTTTCTTCCGCATCAGCTCTGTCGGCAAAAAATCTTTTTGAAGGCAAATGGGAAGACAAGCAGAATGGTATGGCTCAGTTTGAAATAGACAGCAAGAAAATTATGGCTCGAATGAGTGCTCATCATGGAGAATCCTATACAGGTACATACAAGATTCAAGGTGACACTCTTCATTATACCCTGACAGCAGAAGGCTGGAACGAAAAGGGAAAGGGCGAAAAGGGCACGTGTAAAATTACACAGATCAAAGATCATCTTTCTTATCAGGAAGAACTTAAATGCACCGGGTTGATTGGAGAATATTTTCACGGTATGCAGAAAAGAAGAATCTTCGGCAAGCCTCTGCCCGACGGAACAGCCAGAAAGCTGGACGGCAGGGATGTACTTACTGTTCAGAAAGAAGCCAAGATCAATGATGCTGCAAATTACCGATCTGCTCCGGATGTTTCTGCAAAACCCATTCATTGCAAGCTTCCCTGCGGTGACGAATGCAGTGGGCCCCCGAAAATTGACGGCACTGTCATTCCAAAGGGGATAGAAGTCATCATCCTGGCAAAAACAAAGAACAAAGTGAAAGTGCAGAAGTGGGAAAACTACTGGTACTATGTAGACATAAAATGGTCATGGAATGAGATATGCAAGAAAGGCTGGATTTACGGAGAATTCATTACTCTGAATTAATTTTCATTAATTTTTGTTTATAATGTCTTGCTATCCTTATCCAGATTCTTCCCGTATGAGGATAGAGTTTATTGGCGAATCATTCTAGGAAAAGCAAACAAATATTATATATGATGCAATCTTTTTTCTGTAATATGTCCCAAACCTTCTCTGAATATTTTATGAAGTTATACTGTTTGACACTTACAAAAGCAGTCTTACTTTGACCGAATGAAAAAATCAATAATGAAGCCGAAGAAAATAATGTTTTTTACAAAATCCTGTTATCTGCAGTTTTCTCGGAAAACCATTCTTTTTTCCTTGCCAATCTGCACGGCGATTATATTGAAGAGACAGTTGATTTTTAAAATTATCAGCATCAAATAAATCTAAAAAAGGATTCTTGGCTGACAGGATCAAGGTACTGCAATGAGTAATAAAGAGCCCTCTTTCGAGGAAGTGCACCGCACCATCATCAAATCATTTGATCTCCCTGTTTATGAGAGGTACGATTACCATTCTGGAAGTCATTATATGACTGTCATTCTGCAAGGTGAGCCTAGAGGCGGAACCTTCAGCTTCCGGCAGAAGTATGAAACTCCGGAGGGATTAAGATATACGCTGGAAGGTTCAGGAGTATTCAAGATTGACGGAGCTACCTCGGGGCCGGATCGTGTGACAGTGTTGACCCCGACCTCCGGACATCCAGGGTGCCCATGGTGCCTTACTTCCGAGCCGGTCGATGCTTCATCCAGCGTCGGAGCATCAAAAAAACTAGTAAGCGTCCTCAGTGCTGCAGTTAATTGCCGGCATAGCGGAGATATCGAAGGAGCGGAGTTTTCAAAATGGAATGTCGACAACATTTTCCCGCCTCCTCCCGACGGTATTCCGCAACGATAAGTTTTCCTATATAACTATTTACTATATTCCTTTATATATTCAGTCTGACTGAGTCTCACTGAATATATAAAGGAGTTCAATTCCTGAAACATTTCAAGGGAACAGGAAACCTCATTTTAGGAAAATCCTATTCCCGATTTTTATAATGCAGAATTAATCATCTTCAGATTCTTCATCTTCGGATGCCTCTTCCTGAGATTCTTCATCTCCGGAATGATTTTCGGTTAAGCTGCTCACGCAGTCTGTGCCTGCCATACTGTCAAAATTCTCTTGACAATTCCTTTTTCTAACCTAGTCTGACTGAATGAAGATAAAGAATATAATCAAACTAATTGCAATATGCTCTGCTTTTTATGCGGTGGGCCTTTCTGCAAATCCTTTCATAGGCAATTGGATCAACAACCCTTTATTCAGCCATGGCGGATATGGCAAGATGGCAAGATGGCAATAGTAGATGATAATACTATTGAAGTCGGCTTTTGGGGTCCAGGCGGATCCACCATGAGCGGTTCCTACACAGTTCAGCGGGACAGCCTGAAATATACAATTACAAAAGCCCAGGATATGCAGGAAAAAGACAAAGGAAAAAAGGGAACCTGCAAGATTGTGAAACTCAAAGACAATCCTTATTTTCAGGAGGAACTGAGCTGCACTGGAGTGATCGGAACTTACCTTGACAGCATCAATGAGGGATATTACGTCCCAAAAGTTTTCCGCACTTTTCTGCCTCAGGATACTCGCAGAAAGATTCAAGGAACCGATACCCTCTCTATTCTGAAAGAGGGGACAGTAAATGACACTGCCTATCTCCGTTCCGCTCCAAATGTTTCAGCAAAGCCTCTGAATTGCGTTATATGGAAGGCTGATGAATCAGGAAAAGAACATGATGGTCAGGTTATTCCCAAGGACCGGAAATTATTGGTCATTGCAAAAACAAAGACGAAGGTTAAGGTGCAGAAATGGGAAAACCATTGGTACTATGTGGATGCAGGTGATGGCCAGAGTAAATGCGGACCGGGCTGGGTGTACGGAGAATTCATTACAATAAAATGAGTGCAGAGATAATCATATTCTATAGAGTTGTTGAAAAAATCAATTTATTTCAAATCTTTAATTCTGATTTTCAGATTCCACAGTGCACATGCAATTTGAATTACAATGCTGGTAAATCCAGCTTTAACATTCCTGAATACATCTGATGT
>JBPOJG010000183.1:0-6655 GCA_052033835.1 Spirochaetota bacterium | reverse complement strand
CGCTTCTGTCCTCTCCAGCCTCTCGGATACATTTTGAAATAAGGAGCTGAGATATCCTTTCGAAGGAAGAAGAGGATAAGGGCAATTCCGACAAGGGTCTGCAGTAATGCAGATGCTGAAGCGCATATGCCGATGCTATTGCAGAATCCAGAAAATTATTTCCGCCCACATGAAAAACAAAACGTTTTCCAATTTTATAGTTCTCTGACAGTTTTGGTATGCAATTTTCCAGATGAGCCAGAACATTATAAGAACGAAATCCGCTGACTCCAAAGTTCTGAATTTCCTTAAATGCAAAAGTCTGATCTGCGGAATACGGTGGATTATTCTCATAAGGCACATTCAGAATTGTATCCATTTTGTTATCTCCATAAACTCCGCCATTGTTCACAAAATCCATCCAGCTGTCACCGTAAAATGTAATTTTGGTCTGGGTGGAGCTATAAACTACTTTCTCACCTACCGTCTTACATTCGGTCATAATTGACCCTGCACCGTCTCCTTCATAACTGTAAAGATTTATGACAGAAAACAACGCCAGCAAATACACACTTTTTTTCATTTCATTTCTCCATAAACACTGCATTTTTCAGAACTTGTTGAAGAATCATTATATCCAGAAACTGAAATAATAACAGAATTGGAAAACTGATTCAGAAGATCTCCATTCAAATAGCAAAGCTTTTCCTCTCCAGGCAATAACTTCAAAGAATTCTCGTTTAAATTCTTACAAATTTTTAAATTTATATTTGAACTCAAAACCTCATTGTTCAAGAAATCACAGAAACGAAACCCAGTAAAAGTAATACAACTTGATAATGAATTTGGATTCTTTACATAGAAATAATTGCCTTCTTTTAAAGCATAATACCTGTTTGCAGATGAACCGCCAGTCCCTGACACCGACTCATTCACTTTTCTGACAGTATATTTGTATCGTGTATCACAATTATTCATTACTGATGCCCCGTCTGTAAAAAAATACAATATCATCAAATCCTCCAATTTTGCTGTAGGAAGTATCCCTTTTTTCTTACTGTTTTCACAATTGAAAAACAATGAAGATATAATGAAAAAAATTACAAGTCCTTTCATCGAATCCCCCTTGCAATCATTTCTGCAATGATTCTTCTGCGGAGATACACCATCATTTCCTGATTTTTCTGAAAGACTGATTTTTCCAGATCTGAAAAAGAAATGGAGTCTGTCAGCAGAACGGAGAGATGAATCTTCAGATTTACTGAAAAAAGAAATTCCTTCAATTCAGTCTCTTTCAGATTCGGAAGCTGTGCTCCAGCACCGGAAATCATCAGTTCTGTTTTTTCATTCAGCTCCTTCTCTCTGTTCTTTTCCTCGTCCCGCGTAAGAGTTCTTTTTTTGTGAGGGATTCCCAGTTCCAGTTCATCGGAATAGGCATCCAGATCGTCCTGTGTCGGCGGAATAAAATAGACAGCATCTTTCAGATCACTGTGCATCAGCTCGAAACTTTTCTCTTCAAAGAATTCGGCATCTCTCAGGGCTGTTTCTTCCTTCAGAACATATTCTGTTTCTTCGGAAGACAGGAGATAACGGGGATCTGTTCTTTCCGGATCAGGATTGATCAGAGGTGCAGAATTCGGAGGTTTTGTGATGAGTGCAGGAGTTCCCTTCTGCTGCATCAGGAAATTGATATTCTGAGTAATGACTGCTGCTGCAACTTCTGCCTTAGATTTTTTTGTTCCAAGACAGTTCGACAGAAGCAGGGCGAAAATCACAAGGAAAGCAGCTTAAAGCGACGTTTCGAAACGTCGCCCACAAGAAAAACGTCGACTATATGTTCATTGTTCATCAGAACACAGTACCGACCAGATCGGATACCGAGTCCGTAGAGACGGATAACAATCCGTCTTTACGACGGATCGACAAGGGGGGGGCAGGAAAACAGGTCATAGTGTCAGGTTTAGGACATTGCCGAAAGGATGTCAAGAAGTTCTGGATCTCCACACCCGCCTCAATAAGTCTCATCGTTTTTGTACTGATTTTTTCTCTGATCGTGCCAGCCGATTTGAAGGATTTTATCATCGAGAAAACTCTAGGCTTTCGGAGTATGGCAGTATGGAACTGACACTTTCAACACCTGCACTTCTATTCCCTGCAATTTCACTTCTTCTTCTCGCTTACACAAACAGATTCCTCGCCCTCACGAAACTGATCCGGGATCTGCATGATGAATATCTCGAAAGCAAGGAAGAGATCATTCTGCGTCAGATCAAAAGTCTCAGGCAGAGACTTTCGATCATTCGGAATATGCAGGCCTGCGGTGTGCTTGCATTTCTGTTCTGCGTGGTCTGTATGTTCTTTCTGTTCAATGAAAATAAAAGACTTGCAGAAATTCTTTTTCAGACGAGCCTCTTACTGATGATGTTTTCTCTTTTATTTTCCATCTGGGAAATTCAAATTTCCACAAAGGCTCTCAGTCTCGAACTGCAGGATATTGAGGACAGAAAATAAAAATGGACATCCGGCAGAAACTAAAGAGGAGAATTGTGCTTGAATCCTGAACTGCAGATCAATGTTTTCAATTCTTTCATTGCATTTTGCTCCGCTCTTTCTTTTCTTTTTTTCCTCGGGGAAATTTTTTCTGTCAAATCCAATACCAGAAATTTTTATCTGGCCTGCGTATTTCTTTTCCTTTCTCTTTTTCTGAATCAGGCATTTCTCTGGTCCTCAAGACTCATTGCATATTATCCTCATCTTCTGCATGTACATATGCCTGCCACAGTCCTGATCGGCGTCTTCCTCGAAAGATACCTTGTGCTGATGTGGGAAAATCAGGCAGAACCGATAAATAAATTTATTTATAAATCACTGGCCTGTCTTCTTCCTGTATTTTTCATTGTGCCCTTCTTCCTTCTTTCCGAAACGGAAAAACTGGATTATATCAGAACTGCTGTTCAGGAAGGAGCACCGATTCGGACAAAACTGGCAGTTGTATTTGTGATCCTCATCCAGTTTATATTTTTCTACAGACTTCAGAGAAGATTCATGAAACTTTTCAGAAGCTCCACAATCTATTCCTCAGTCACTCTCAGGCTCATCCTCTGCATTCTGGTCATCGGTTTTATATGCATTGCTGTCAGTTCTGTTTATGCTCTGAACGGAAAGATTACAGGGCTTGAAGCAAACGCTTATATCATTGGAGTGTTTCTGATTTTTCTGTACATTGTCAGGATGAGAAATCCGGAAATTTTCATTGAAGTGAGAAAGATTGTCGAAGAGGAAAAGAAATACAAAAATTCTCAGCTCAAGTCCATTGATCTTTCCAAAGTCGGAGATAAACTTCAGAGTCTTCTGGAAAAGGAAAAAATTTACAGAGAGGAAACGATCAGTCTTCCTGAACTTGCCTCTATGATCGGAATCAGTCCTCATCAGCTTTCAGAGTATCTCAATCAGGAAATGAAGATCTCATTTTTTCAGCTCATTCACAGATACAGAATTATGGAAGCAAAAGAAAAACTGATCTCAAATCCGAAGGAAACAATTCTATCCATCGCCTACAGTGCCGGCTATCAGTCCAAATCCACTTTCAACGAAATTTTCAAGAAGGAAACAGGACTCACTCCCACAGAATTCCGAAAAAAAAACAAAAAGAGTCCGAACTTATAACATTGAACGGAAAAATTCGTCTGTCCCGATCAAAGCGGTCGATCTGTTTTTGAATCTGTGCGAGAATAAAACAAAACAAGGAGGATTTCATCATGCCTTTCGGATGTGAATTCAATCTGGCCTGCGTCAAGGACGTGGCAATATATCAGCTGTTTATGAACTTCATCAGGTACTATCCTATCGCAGGAGCAGCCTTTGTTATTTTCTATATCTGGAAAAAAGACTATTTCTCCAGATTCAGGATTCAGGAAAAATATCCTAAGACTGAGAAGATTCTGCATGAACTGAGACAGTCTGCAGTGACTCTAGTGATATTCGCAGGAATCGGAACCACAGTATACGTTCTGAAGAGAATGAATATTCTCGACACAAAGATCTACAGAGACGCATCTCTTTACGGAGGAGTTCCGTATATGATCCTGTCCTATATTCTGCTTACTGTATGGCATGAAACTTGGTTCTACTGGGCACACAGACTCATGCACCATAAAAAAATTTATAAATATGTGCATCTGACTCATCATCAGTCTGTCAACCCTACTCCGATTGCAGCTTATCATTTTCACTGGAGAGAGGCAATCCTCGAAGGAATTTATCCTGTGATATTTTTTATGTTTGTTCCAATGTATTTTCCTGTTTTTGTGATACATACATTTCATGTGATGATCCTGAACATCTGGTGGCATCTAGGTTATGAACTTTTCCCGAAAGGATTCGCAAGCCATCCTATATTCAAATGGATAAACACTTCCACTCATCACAATATGCACCATCAGAAATTCAATGGAAACTACAGTCTCTATTTCAATTTCTGGGACCGAATCATGGGAACAAACTTCCCCACCTATGAAAAATACTATGATGAGGTCACAGCCAAAAGAGATGCAGCCGAATCGGAAAGCAGGCAGGAAGAGGTGAGTCTCGGAACGGCGTAAGAACCTGTAAACAGTCTTTTTCCTTTTTCGACAGGAAAATTTTATGAACTGCCCGGATTTCCAATTTCTTCAATAGACAATGAAGTAAAAAATCTCCGGGCAAAGACAGGCAGTCAGTTCAACTCATTGAATCTATTTGAGTTTATAAATCTCTGTTTCTCCCTTCTCTTTATGTCTAAGGAAGTAGTAATGATCATCTTTTTTGAAATAATCAAAATCAGTCCAATCTTTTCCCCAAAGTGTTTTTTTCCAGGCCTTTCCGAGAGAACCATCTGAATGCAGCGGAGTAAACCAAGCAGTCCCAGTCTGTTTTTTATACATGAATAAAACAGGACCAGTATGATAATCAATCACCAATACAGTATCTATATTAGGTTCAAGCTGGGTGTTTTTTGAAACCTCAGTCATCCCTATTCCACTTTTTGCCTTTTCAATACTGTAAGTCCAGGAAGTCCCATCCAAACTGTGCAACAATAGAAAATGTTCCTTTCCCATCTTAAAATGCTGAGCAGAAACAATATTTGGATTTAGAGTTTCGTTTTCCCATACTGCCTCTTTCGAAGGTTTGGGGTCTAATTCATGAATTCTTGCATGTCCTTTTCCTTTTTTATAGATGAAAGCATAAGATTTACCTCCCATTGAAAAAGTTTCTACAGTTGACCATCCACCAGACCAATCAGCAGACCAAATTTCTTTAGGTGCTCCGGTATAATCATATTGATTGATACTGACATTTCCTGATTTTTCTTTTATTGCCATATGGTAAGCAGCATCACCCACCTTAAAAAAATCAATCATCGACCAACCTGATGACCATTCTTTTGAGTAAAATTCTCCTTTGTCTTTCGGCAGTTCAATTTTGTCGTCACTTACAACAATAGGCTGAACATTGGCTTTTTTATCTCTTCCGTATAAAAATAGGAAAGGGGAATCTTTGATCTGCAAAAAACGAGTTATTTTCCAGCCTTTCTTCCATTTTTCCTGATACATATTTGGTCCAAGGCTGAATAGATTTTCTGGCGAAGACAATTTCCATTTCTGGCGTTTGAGCTTTTTATACGGAGTGACTATTATGTTTGCTCACGTATCGTCATTGTTGAGTGCTTCTTTGATTTTATCTTTTTTTAGAAGTCCAGATTTGATCTTCTTCCTTAGAAATCCGGATTTGATTGTGTTCGTTTCCTTGTCATCGTCTTACATTGCGACTGTTAAAACTTTTTGAGTCCCCCCATTTTCGATATACTGGAACCCATCACCAGTATTTACTCTTTTCCATGCCTGATTGTCTGTTAAAGCACTGTCAAATAATTGAACATTTCCTGAGGCATCGACCCCTAGGTAATTTCGCCCCTTGCTGCGAATGAACAGTCTTCCTTTATCTCCTGTTTCAAAATAAAACTGCTGGCTGTCTTCTGCACTCCCATTCGACAATTCAATGTTAGTTCCCTTTTTGTCTTTGCCGCCTTCTACAGTGAGAGCCATATTCCCATCCAATGCAGAAAGTACAAACATTTCGCTTCCAGATTCTATGTAATCAGGTAAAGGAAATCCTTTAGCATACTCATTAAAAGCAGTCTGCAATTGTGATTGTCTTGCGGGAGAGTCTGCAAGTCCCCAGATAGGTTTTAAGCTGCCTTTTTCAAAATCACACAGAACCGGGTTAGATTCAACTCCATCTGCCCATTTCGTATAGGTTTCTTTGTCCTTAATATCATTTGCATATTGATAATTCCCTCCGTTTACGATCAGGGTCGATTTTGTATTCTCGAGTATGGATTTAGATGAATTTGTGTAACCGGTAGTACTGGATCCGCTGATCGCATTATATGATGCTTCAACGGCTACTTTAATTTCACTTTCAGAGAATTTACTTTCATTATTAGTAACGGTAGTAAAATCAGCCCTAGCTCCAATGAAAGCATTTGCAATATAATGAGTTCCGTAGGTTTCAAACAATTCCATCGGATCCATATTGTTAATATCTGCTTTTGCCTGCTCTGTCATAAATTGCTTTAGATTTATACGTTTATCTATTCCTAATTCCCAAACGCGATTCGCATCGAGGATAGTGAGAT
>JBPOJG010000027.1:0-11295 GCA_052033835.1 Spirochaetota bacterium | reverse complement strand
GTTCCAGAAGGGATTCCTGTGTCTTCTGCTGCTGATACAGGAGGACTGACAGAAGAAGCATTGCAATCGAATTTACACCGATGAATGTCTGCAGGATCAGGAGTTTTTCATTCAGAGAATACCCGCTGAAAACAGGAAAATTTCTGAGAGCAGCAGTAATTAGAATCGCGGAGATGATTCCTGAAAATAGAACAGCCCCATACTGCATATACCGGAGAGTAGCAGTCAGAAGAAAAATAATGAAAATAAAATACAATGGATACGAGCTCTGCAGTAGGAAAATTCCAAAAACAAAAGTCAGTACCGCTCCTGCAGAAATTTCCGCTGCCTTGACTGGTGTGAACTTGAAGAGCGCGGGAATTCTCCAGACAAGAAAAAGAGGAGCTGTGATGAGGACTCCCATTGAATCTCCCAGATACCAGGTGAGCCAGACTGCAGGAAAGGCTGTCTTTCCGATCAGGTTTGACAGATACAGTCCAGTTACTCCGAAAGATGCGCTGATGACAGATGAAAGAAATACAGAGAAGACAGAGAATACCAGTACATCATTTTTATAAAAGAAAGGTTCAGTCTCCTTTGCCATTTTTTTCAGAAAAAAATATCCTGTGTATGCCTGAAGAGAGGCTCCAAGTCCAGTGAGGACAGAAGCGGAAATATTCTGCTGAAAGCTCAGTTCATTTGATAATGTAAAAATATTTCCAAATAATGATCCTAGAAATATTCCTGCGAGCGAACGTTTTCCAAGAAGCAGAACTGCAGAAAGAGCAAATCCTGCAGCTGGGAAAATCGGTGAAGCATTTGTTCCCGGAATGGCGAGTATCATTCCCGATTTGGAGAGAACAAAGTATACAAGCCCTGTAAACAGAATTGCCGCAGAAATTCTAGTCTTCAGATAAATAAAAAATGAATGCACAGTTTATTTTGGAATGCGAAACAATGGAGGCAAGCGGTTTTTTTAAGCCTGCAGATCAGATTCGCAGCACAATGATCTATATTTGCGAAACCGCTAATGAAGGTTTGGATTTTAAGCATCTAAAACTGCGTTAAGCTTTCCTTTAGATGCCCAAAAAATTTTTGATTTTATGCAGCTGACACATAAAGCTACTTCACAAGACTTCCCTCAAACTTAAGTTTTGTTTTTCCAATTTCGAGCAGCGGTCCAAGTTCATAAATATTTTTATAACCGTAGACTTTCAATGCATTGTATGTGGAAATATTGAGTGATGCTGCAGGGCTTTTGGAAGCAAATGACTGCTGATCTCCTTCAAAGTTGTTGTTGCAGTAGATGAGAATTTTGGATGTTTTGGAAGGAATAACGGAAGCAAGTGTCGATTCAGTGAACTCTGTGAAAGGAAGACTCACTGCTCCCTGAATGTGTCTCATCTTATATCTGGATTCTGTTCTTGCATCCAGAATGACAATGCCGTCTTCCTTCATCATTTTCAGAAAATCATCTTCAGAGAGTCTTCTGGCTTCTCTTTCTTCTGCGGATTCAATGACTGTCTTCTGGTACTTCGGATAGTCGATCAGTCTGTTCGGAATTTTCTTTTTCTGTGCCTGTTTTTCCTGTGAAAAAACGAAAGATGATGTAAAACATAAAATGGTAAAAAGGATTATCTTCATGATTACTTAGACGGCAATTCGCAAAGCGAATTTACTTTTTCCAAAGAAAGACCGGTAATTTCCGGTATTTCTGAAAGCTGCATTCCTTTCGCATAGAGTGATTTCACCATATTCAGCTGAAATGTTAACTTATCCTGCTCAGCCTGTTCTTGTGCGCGTTCCGCTTTTTCCTTGTCCCGTTCAGCCTGTTCTCTGATACGTTTTTCCTGCTCTTTGTCGCGTTCGGCTTGAAGACGTTTTTCTTTTTCTTCCTTCAGTTCAGAATCCAGAATGGAAAGAACAACACGTTTCCCTTCCTGCTCCTTCATTTCTCTGCGCTGCTCCGGCGTAAGATTGTCATACTCAATCAGATTGACTGCCTTTTTGACACCGTGATTTTTCATATTTACATTATAATTATTCCGATTGTATACAGACTCATAGATAAGATCCAGCCAGTCGCTGTAATTTTCCGGAGTGGATTCGTTTCGATGATGCGGATTCAGAAGAATCAGCTTGTGTCCGTAAATCGGAACAGCAGTATCTGCCAGGTTTCTCGGATCTGCGCTGGATATGAGAACCTCATCTCTGATCGGATTTCCTTTTTTGTCCAGACCCTTGTAAGGATTGGTCAGAATGACAATTGTAAACACTTCCTGTTCGATCTTATACTGGCGCGCACTTTTCTGCAGTTCTGCGAGAGCCATATTGTGATACAGAAGAAATCTGTCATAATGATAATCATACTCCACTTTCTGAATTTCGATGATGACACGATGATCAGATGATTCAGCAAATATGTCGTAGGAAAAATCTATATTGCCTGTCTTCGGAGAGAATCTCTTTTCTGTTTCTATAATATTTACGATAATATCAATTCCGATGATATCCTTTACGAAACAGGTGAACACTTCTTTATCTGTAAAGGCAAGTTTGAAAATGACTTCATTGTCCAGAGGAGAAAGCATAAGGACAGAATAGCCGGATTTTGACAGAAAGTCAATGGATTTCCGTTCTTTCCATTCAAAGATTTTTCCGATATTGTGGAAATAAGTTCAATGAACTTTTCGGTCATAACGTTACTCACAAATGTATTCTCTTTCGCCTATCCCTCGCGAACCCTGCGTCTTTAGCGTGAACCTCATTTTTCTATGCTTTTACACAACCCTCCGCGGCAAAAATTTTTGACAGGATAAGCTGGATGGCGGATGCTGTGAGGGTAAAAACGTTATGCTTATTCTAAAATCTGCTTCTCCCCGCCGTAAACAGGCTCTCGAGTCTCTTGGACTTGCTTTTTCTGTCCAGCCGTCCTCCGTGTCTGAGGAGTTCTTACAGGGCGAAAAACCCTTGGACTATCTGAAAAGGGTGACTCTCGATAAACTCGAGTCTCCTTCCGGTTCCGATGTCCTGATTTCCTGCGATACGATTGTCGTTTTCGAAAATCGGCTCTTCCCTAAGCCGGAGTCCTTCGATCAGGCGATGGAGTTCCTACTTGCCTTGGACGGGAGGGAGCATTCTGTTTTTACAGGACTCGCGATTTATTCTCCCCAGGAGACGATTTATGAGTTTGATGAAACGAAGGTTCTCTTTAAAAAATGGACAGACGAGGATCGCCAAAATTATGTCTCATCAGCAAAGCCATTCGATAAGGCCGGGGCCTATGGAATTCAGGACGTAGGATCTCCTGCTGGGTCTTTTCAGGGGTCTTACTGGAATGTAGTGGGGTTTCCTATGAGGAAGTTTCTTTTGTATTTGCCGATCTGGAAGGAGTTCCTACACTAGACCGACTTGCAAGGGTCAAGAACAGACCCTTGCGGATTGTCATAATTTTCTCCTGAGTTTTGCAGATATTCAACATGTACATCTACCATTCCCAATCCAAAGAGAAAGCTGCGAATGCTTAAGCAGTATAGCTTACTATTGCACCTCGATGAGTAAAATCCTTTCTAGTTTCCCCTGACTCTCTGAAGTTCTTAGAATTTTTGAATTCTTTAAATGCTTCCTGGCTGAAAAAGTTTTCACTGGAATACACTTTATTCACTTGAGGGACAGGGTTAAATGTATAGATAGGACGAACATAAATCGACGGTTCAGTGTAAAATGAAATTCGCTGTGAGCTTTCTCCGAAAACCATTTTTTTCCTCCTTAACCTTCAGGACAATGTCCTTCTACGAAAAGAACAGCTTTGGAACGTCCAAAACTGCGAGCAACGAGACTGAGCTTCTAGGACAGTCTAGCCAAAAGACAGGAACCGCAATCTCTTGCCGATCGGCTGAAGCAGGTGCGTTTACCGGTGCTTCAGAGAACTTGGGAACCTTGTCCGCCAACTACGTACTCAAAAAACTAAACAATCTGTTACTGACTTGACTCAAAACTGCATCAGTAATCTATATCTACTTTGTACACATGAAAAAAGAAAGTCAAGCAAAAAAAAATTTTTCTCCAAAAGAATTGAAAAGTTTTTCTGAGCTCAAGAATGCAGGTCACGAGAAACTGCCTCAGACTCTGATCTATGTTTCTCTGGATTCCTACGAATTTGATTTAATCGCTGATTTTTATAAGGAAAAATTCCGAAAATCCGGTGAAGCGTTCGAGACGGTGATTTTTGTAGCAGAGAACGGAGATATGGAAAAGCTGTTTTCTGAGGTTTTCAGTTTCAGTATGTTTGCTTCTTCTAAGCTCATCATTATCCGATCGGGTGAAGATTTTTTCAAGACAATTCTGTCTGCAGGAAAAAAGGATCTGTTTGAAAATTTCCGCAAGAATGTTCCGAACATACCGGATACATATTATATATTAATTCATTATGATGCAAAAGACATTCCTGCAAAAATGAATCAGCTTTTCTCCGGAAATTTTTCTGTGATACGAAATAAACAATTGTATCCCGAAGAAAGAAAACGTGTGCTGGAGGATATTCTCAAATCTGAAAAGCTCACTCTGGATGCAGATGCGCTCGATGAATTTATGCAGAGGATTCCTTCCAACTCAGGAGCGTATCTCCGGAATATTCTCAAGGTGCGTGCTCTTCTTGAACCGAAAAAACATTTTACAAAAGAAGATATGGAGAATACTCTTTTTGCGGTAAGTGAGATCAATCCGTTTCAGCTTGCAGACAGTTTCTTTTCCGTGAATCAGGCAGAGTTTTTCAAGGAGTTCGGAAAACTTCAGAAGACCCAGGAAGACAGGCAGGGAAAATTCTTAAGTCTGCTCAGCATATTTCTGAACAGGACCGATGAAATTCGGAAGGCGAAGACTCTGCTGAAGGCTTTCAGAAATGACTCGGATGAAAGGGAGTTCTTTCGTCTTTTGGGAATGCAGCATTTTTCTGAGGGCAGAAAGAGGTTCGTGAAGGGAAGACTTCGAAGAGAGTCCACAGTTTTTTCAGATCAGGTTCTGGAAAAGATTTATGATATGCTCTATGAAATCAATTTTAAGATGAAGACCGGGCTTGCACAGGATCTGGAGCTTGGGCTTTTCATATCCAGATCTGAGGAAATATTTCTAGTGCTGAAGAGAGGATGAATGAACATTATAAAATATTATAATATAGTCATAGAACTCGCGATAAAATTGCCCACGCTTTTATTCCGAGATGTTGAAGAGTATTTGGACGATAGGAGCTGAATGAAACACGGGTTAGCATTGATCATTCTCTTATTTTTTACTGAAGCATCTGCGGATTGGCTTGAAAAAGGAAAAGTGCAAAAAGTTATTTCTGGAAATGTTTTTACATACTATGGCTATAAGCATAGAACTTCTAAAAAATATCTAATATTCTGAATGCTGGCTAAATGGTTAAATAAAATCAAGCCTGATATATTTCAAAAAAAAGGAGCTTTTGAATGAGTTCAATTTTAAAAATATTTTTCTTTTTCCTGTTTCTGATGCTTCCGGTTTCTGCGCAGGATCTGGACAAGTCAATTCTCGGAAAGATTCTGAAGAGAAAAGAGCTGATTATATCTGTTGCTGCAAATTATGAACCTTATTATATCAAGAATCCCAAGCCGGGTTATCCGGGATTTGAGGTGGAGATTGCACAGAAATACGCTGAGTTTCTGGATGTCAAGCTGACCAAAATTGTTCCATTGAACAATTTTGCTGAACATTCTGAAGCTGTTGTTGCCGGCAGGATCGATTTGGCTCTTGGAAATTCAATGAGTTTAGTGAGAGCCAAGCAGGTCTATTTCAGTGAGCCGTATGTGACTGTATCGATTGCGGGTCTTGTGAACAAGATCATTCTTCCACAGGAGCAGGAAGGAGAAATCCTTCTGACAAAGTCTTTCAGAAGTCTTCTGGACATTAAGAATCTTGCCAGACTGAACATCGGAGTGAAGGACAAGACTTCAAATGCGGATTATATGAGAAATAATTTCTCGCAGTTTCCGATTCAGGCTTTTCCGAGTGACACTCTTGGGCTTGCAGCTCTGAATGAAAACAAGATCAATACATATATTGCGGACAATCTTTTTCTGGAAGGACAGATACAGAAAGATCCTTCTCTCAAGTCCAGATATCTTCCTCTTCTTGCACCAGTCATTGACAAGCATCTCTGTTTTGCATTCAAAAAATATGATCTCCAGCTTCAGACAAGTCTCAATCTTTTTGTCCGAGAAATGAAACGTACAGGTGAAATCAACCGGATCAAGGACAGATATTTTTTATCCAATGAATGGGTTGTGAAATAGGGCACTGTGAAAAAAATATTGACTGGACTGTATTTTCTTATAGATTGCATATATGAAAATAACCAAGAGTTTTTTATATGTAATCTCATTCCTGTTTTTTGCAGATTGTGCATCTTCTGCTGCCAAGTCAAATAACCGGACTGCTCTCAGTACAGGTTCTGCTCAGGCGGGAAATTATTCCAAGGTAGTGAAAGGCAGCGGAAAGGCGAGTAATGCTGCAATCAGCAAGGGCAGTTCTGTGCTGAGCAGAGTACAGTGTACTGAGGCTGCCAGAATGAACGCCATGGCATCTGCATATCCCGGAAGAACAAATTTTACCGGCGTTACGGTTCTGGAATGCAGAGAGACTTCTGAGAATTTTGCATCCTGCGAATGTGATGTCGGGTTCAAGGACTGAGATAAAATTTTTTTCTTACCGCCGGATAAGTCTAATATTGGAGATATCTTTTCTGCTTCAGTAGAAAGAAGAAATCAGCTGCACACATTAAAGGAGAATTATGAAAAATTATAGAATATTGTTATTTGGGCTGTGTTTGTTTTTGAGCTTCGGTATTTCTGCTCAGCAGTACAAGGTTGCCAATCCTGCTGATAAAGATTTTGATAAGCTTTTTTACGGTCAGCAGAATCAGAAAATGTCCCGTTCGGGTGAGCCTGAATTTGCATACAGGAGTCTGAAAACAGTCGGAAGCAGAGCCGGAATGAATAAGAATCAGGAACTTTCTTATGCAGTTTATCATGGAGATTTCAGAAAAGTCCAGAAGCTTCTTTCTGAAGGTGCCGATGTAAATGCAGAAGCTTACCCTTCCTGCGGTCCAAAGGGGCATCCGATTCAGCTTGCAGTCATGTCCGGGTCTGTGGCAATGACAAGGCTTATGATAGAGAAGGGCGGCAACCTGGACTATACTCTGCACTCCGGTTATACAAATTCTTCCTGGGGATGGGTGAAAGCCAGTCTTACAGAAATATCTGAAGAGATGGGAAGATCGGACATTACTGATGTTCTGAAATCCAAGAAAGGAATGAAGGGAACCGTTCGAAATGTAGGCAACCTGAATGAATACTTTGGATTCAAATCCTATGACCCAGGATCTTCTCTCAAACCTGTTCAGGGAAGATTCATAAAAAATGATTCCACTGGAAAGTATGAGTATCCTATTATATGCAGATATACTGGTTCAAATTTTTCTTACGGTACTTTGACCAAAGATGCCGGAACAGGAAAAACTGTATGTGATCAGAAATATTACAAGAAAGACAAGTCTGTATTCAGAGACGAACCTTTTGAGGTGCTGTATCATCTGAAACCATTGAAAAAAAATCAGGAGATTGTATGGGAAGTTCCTAATTTCAGAGAGGATGGGAATGAGGTTGTCTATAAACATTCCTTCCAGCCCTCAGACGATAAAAACGTACTGAAATTCTGTGCAGTATCTGACGGTTTTTCAAAGTCTGGACTGTACAGTATGTTTTTTCAGGCATGTTCTTCCGACAAACAGAGTTATCAAAGTTATCAGTATTATCATTTCCTTCTCACGCTTGTGGAATTTGATTCAGAAAGTACTGCAGAAGATACGAAACCAAGTCCCGATCTGAATATGCAGCTACTGAAGGCGTCCTGGAAAGGTGATGCGGATGCAGCGAGGACTGCACTTAAATCGGGAGCGAATCCGAATGCACAGAACAAGGGCTGGACGGGGCTAATGTATGCCGCTTATGCAGGCAGAACAGATGTGATACGGGTTCTGCTGGAATACAGTGCGGACACAACGGTGAAATTTCAGGGATTCACTGCACTGGCTATGGCAGAGAAAAAAGGAAATACGGAATCCGCCGCACTTCTGAAGCCTGCAGACAGGTCATTGAAACCGTATGTGTTTCCCAGATCCATTCTGCCGGAACCGTCTTTGCCTGAAGGAAAATAATAGGTTTGTTGAAAAATTAGTTTTCAACAACTCTAATCAATATGATTGTAAAGAGAGATATGAAATATTCGCGTGGGGTTCCGTCTTGCACAGGATGCAGACTGAGACTATAATTGTTTCAGTCTCTTCTGTAAAGCCTTCTGAAATTTATTTCTTCCGCAGGAGTTCAGATGAGTGAGATCGGTAAAGTCGCCGATCGAAAAATCATCTGAATCCACTGTGAATACAGAATCTTTTTTTTTCTGTTCCCACACTTTGAAAAGTTTCACGTCAGGGGCTGCAGCCTCTGACAGTGCTTCCTCGAGCATCGGTGAAAATGGAATTCTCACGAAAAGAAATTTCGCTTCTTCTTTTTGAAGAAGGTCAAAAATTTTATTCCAAACTTTCACTGCATCAGTTCTCTCTCTGTACAGAATCTGAACTGAACTTTTCACAAATGAATTTCTGTCCGCTCTGAAAAGACATTCTTTTTCTTCTTTTGCAGTTCCCCATTCCCAGTGAAAATCATTCTTCATAAGAGTTTCTTCGAGATGATGATTCATTTCACCGTTTTTTTTGAGTGAGGAAAAAAATCCCTCATTTAATGCGGACTGAAAGTCCCTGTTTTCCGGATGAATTTCCTTTTTCAGAAATTTGATTTCAGTGCTGTAAAATCCGTTCAGTCTGAGAACTGGAAACAGTCTTCCGAACAGATAATATACGAAACCTGCTCCGTCCTTGAAATAAAATTTCATTATTTCCGGTTCAGTTATTATCGAAGGGAGAAATAAATGATAATTATGAAATAATGATTTGTGGGCATCAGTCACTTCATTTTTGGACAGGGTGATCGGGGATACGCTGAAAATGAAAGTCCTGTCTTTGAATTGTGTTTTTTTTCGAAGAGACAGAAGCTGAAGCCAGATTCTTTCCGGCTGGTCCGAGGGGAGAGGATAGAATCCGATTTTTTCCTTAGTGATTCCTGTCAGCTTCGAAAACTCTTCCGGTTTGACTCCGCTCATCATCTGGCTGTCACCGAAGAAATAAATTTCCTTCTCAGTGCCGAGTTTTCTTTTTCCTGATTCCTGCCAGATGAATGATGTTTTTTCCACATATGAAACTAGAAAAGGAAAACAAAGCCACTGGAGCAGGGCCGCGAATACAATGAAGAAAAAGATCCGGAGAGAGAGTTCTTTCAATGGGAAATCCTGAATACGGATATTTTTTTATATAGATTATAATTGTAATATATTTTGATTATGACTTTCATTGTGTTTTATTCCTCTCTAGTGATTTCTTGGCATTTTTAAAATCGACTTGTTGGCAAATCAGAAAAGGCTGTCATAGTGAGCCTGTCGAACTATGACTTCTCAGTATCCTTCGACAAGCTAAAGGCATGACATAGCTTTAATTCACCAACAACTCTAATAATTGTTCCAATAAGATTCAACTGTTTTGCGCAAGATTTCTTAAACGGCACACTGTTAAATACCTTTGCCGAATAAGTCATAATTTTCAAGTCTATTTTCGCGGGTTTATCCAAGTCTGCGAAAGGTGCAGATGCTGAATTTCACCACGAAGGGCACGAAGAACGCGAAGTATACGACAAGTCTATTGAGTTAATTTCCGTAATACTCGAGTAAATTCAATAGGGCATAAATATTTACCACGAATGGACACAGATAGACACGGATAATATAATGGAATTTTCTTAAAATACTAGATTTTATTCGCTGTTCGAAATGAATCTGTTGAAATTTTCCAATATAATATCTGTGTTCATCTGTGGTTAAACTCTTTCTGCACAGCCCCGCGTGATGATTATTTTCCCTTTGCGGGAGTTTCCAAAACAGGCGGAGCGGACTTTCCTTTTGCAGGAGCGTCTTTAGAAGGTTCAGACGGTGTACCGGTTTTTTCCTTTCTCTTCGCAAGCATCAGATGGTGAGTACCATGAAGGGTTCCGTAACCGAATCGGAAATTGATCGGTGCAGGTTTCTGTTTTATATGCAGATCCATGAGTGAAGACTGATACATCCCGGGCCAGAGCGCAATGGGTCTTGTATATTTTCCATATACAGTGATATCAAAATCTTTCTTCAGATCGGATATTCTTGGACCGGTATCATCCATCACAATCATCTCTGCCTTGGATACGGCATAGTCCTTGATCTTGGAAAAATTTGCATAATGAACAAGATAGGAAGCAGCCTTGAATGTGCTCACAAAACTTTCTTTCTTTTCCAGAAATTTCATTACATTCGGTTTAGCTGCAATTCCTTCGTTTGCAACATTCGCAGAAAAATAAATCAGCTTCTTCTTTCTTCCTTCAGCATCCAGAAAAATGAACTCTACCGATACATTTCCGTTTTTGTATTTCTCATCAATTTCCTTCTGAGTGAGATATTCTATATTGCCTTCATCATTTACGGTAATACTTTTCAGTGAAAGAGGCTTGAATCCCAGAAGTCCGAAATACGTCAGCAGGACAGGAGCAGTTCCCTTGAATACAGATGCGGAAATGTTCTGCTTCATTTTGTTTGTCATATAGAAATTCAGTCTGGAAATCGAATCCTGACTCGCTACAATTTCGAAAAGACCTTTCATAACTCTGTCTTTGTTCATTGAATCAATATTCGGTTCGAATCCGCCGGGTTCAAGACCGATCATAATATATTCCTGGGCATCCGGATAAAGAGCATTTGCATTTGGAAAATCCGGACCGGAAAAAGGATAGAATACAAGTTTATTATCCACTTTAGGGATATTCTTCTTTCTCCATTCCACAAGAGGATCATAGATCAGTTTTTTGTACTGTGTCCAATGATCATGGATCTTCTTTTTATAGACTCCGTAGGAATCATTCTTCAGATAGCTCCCGATAGGCAGAGATTTGTCTACAGTCTGAAGTCTTCCGGAAAGAAACAGACTAGTGACCAAAAGTTCCTCTGAAACGGGAGGGTCTTTTGCCTCTACTGCTGCTTCAGGGACTTTTTTCTCTTCCATAATGACAGGAACAGTGCCGTCAGTCTTCTCCCTTTTACAGGACACTCCGACCGAGAGGAAAATTATCAGTATTAAAAAAATATTCTTGAACTTCATGCTTA
>JBPOJG010000204.1:0-4842 GCA_052033835.1 Spirochaetota bacterium | reverse complement strand
CAGGCGGAAGAAATGTGCTTTCCCGCAGAAGACTGAAAGGAAGACATAAGCTGACAGTTTCAGACGAAAAAATCGGAAAAAAATTCTAAGAATTGTCAATTGCTGTTCTTCGGACGAGCAGGGATATCAAGAATCTGTTTAAGACAGGAAAGCTCATTAAAACAGAGCACCTGTCTCTCAGGTACCGAAGAAATACAATTGGTTCAGTCAGAGTGTTGTACTGTTCTGAACGAAAAACCAAAACGGCAGTGGATAGAAACAGAATCAAAAGAGTAATCAGGGCAATCCTGAATACAGAAGCACTTTCTATTCCTGATAATATAGACCTGGCTTTGACAGCAAATCTGGAATTTACTAAAATGAAATATGAATTCAGAGTAAAAGCACTGGAATCACTTTTATCGAAGATTCAATGAAATATATTGCAATATTATTCATTAAATTTTATAAAAAGCTGATCTCTCCTTTTCTGCCGCCTGCCTGCAGATTTGTACCATCCTGCTCTGAATATGCAATGCTCTCCTATGAAATTCATGGCTTTATGCTCGGGTCATATTACTCGGCAAAAAGAATCTGCAGATGCCATCCGGGAAATCCCGGAGGACTTGATCCTGTGCCTGAAAAAAAATGGAAAGCAGATAAATGAATACTACTGTATAAAGGATAACAACTTAAATGGAAGATAGACAATCCAAGCTGCTTCTAGCTATAATACTCGGATTTGGGATTTGGATGACAATCAATTATGTATTCTTCCCGCCTCCCAAAGAAACACCCAAGAAAAAAGATCCAGTTGCAAAAGAAATTTCGAACCCGGCCGAAGTAAAACCTGAAAATAAAGAAATTCCTGCTAAACAGACGAAAGAGACTGTTGCGAAGGATGAGAAAAAGCCAGCAAAGGAAAAACTGGAAGCCCCGGCAAAAAAAGTTGAGATTAAGGATTATAAAATCATTACATCTTCATTTTTGACGGAACTCAGTTCTGAGGGCGGAAGAATAAAGAAATTCTATGTAAAAAATTACAAGGATATGGACGGCAAGGATGTCATCATTGCAAAAGGTGAAAATGACACTGTCCAGTTCGAGGGCCAGACTTTCAAGGCAATAGAGGTTTCCAGAGAAAAGGGATTTGATTTCAATATCATTGAATCTCAGGAAGAAATTCCGATGAGTCCATATAGTCAAATTGTATATGACTCTGAATTTGATCAGTCGAAACTCACAGCAGTTTTCAAGACTCTTTCATCCGACAGAAAATACACAATACAGAAAAAATATTCCTTTTTCCCGAATGAAAATTATTTCAAATTTTCTATCTCTTTCACAAATCCGGGAAAGGAAGAGATTCAGATATTTAAGGAGAAGCCTGCATTTCTGAAGAACTTCGGAAGTCTCGGACCCGTAAAATCGACAGGAATTACTGAAAGGGAGATTCCCAACTACTTCAAGTTTTATTTCAAGGATGGGAGTTTTGATGCTGTTCAGGACGGGGGAAGCTCAGAGGGTTTTATGTCTAAACTCTTCGGTTCCGGGAATACAGACAAAAGATTCTCTGCTGTCAATTTCGAGAAGGGTATCGATTTTGTGGGAACTGGAAGCAGATATTTCATTGCTGCCCTTGATCCTCTGAAGCCGGATACTTTTCCTACAAGGGTTCTGCTCGATGAAAGACTTGGAAATACAACTGGTGTTCTTCCTATATTGGAGAATATCAGACTTGCTCCAGGAGAAACAAAGGACTTTGACTTTGCCGCATATGTCGGAATCCGTGAAGAAGACGGGATGCGTTTCAGGGACAAGAACCTGGATCCTGCACAGAACAAAGAATCTCTTTTTGCAGGTATCAGCGAAAAGCTGAACAAGTCATTCAATCAGGGACTCACGACTCCTTTCAGAAACGGAATTGTATGGGTTCTGAAAAAAATGTATGAGTATGCAATTCCGAATTTTGGATGGTGCATCATTGTTTTTGCAATTCTCTTCAAAGTTGCCTTTTATCCGCTGAATCAGAAACAGGCAGAGAGTATGAAGAAGATGCAGGAACTCAGCCCTCTTCTGAAAGAAATCAATGAAAAATATGCCGATGATCCAAAGGAAAAACAGGCAAAGACTCTTGAGCTTTACCAGAAGAATAAGGTCAACCCGGCAAGCGGCTGTCTTCCTATGCTTGTGCAGATTCCGATTTTCATTGCACTTTATACAGCCTTCAGTGATACAATTGATCTCTGGAAAAGTCCGTTTCTCTGGATCAAGGATTTGAGTGAACCGGATACTGTCTGGCAGACTGCAAATTTTTACGGTTTCGGTGCAGTCAGTCTGAATGTCCTTCCTCTGATTATGGTGGGAACTCAGTTTTTTCAGATGCAGATGACAAGTACAGCAGGATCCGATCCAAATCAGAAGACGATGATGTACATGATGCCTTTCATTATGCTTTTCTTCTTCTGGTCAATGCCTTCCGGGGTCACAATGTATTGGACAATACAGAATATTCTCTCCATAGTTCAGCAGGTTTATACCAATAAATTTGTAGAAACAAAAAAGAATGCTCCTAAGAAGAATTCTACAGCAGCAGTAACGACGACTGTTACGAATACTTCTTCCCCTCAGTACACCAAGGGATCAAATCAGAAAAAAAGGAAATAATATGTTAGGTTACATTTTTGAATCAGAAGGTAAATCAGTGGCGGAAGCGGAGGCAGCAGTTCTTCAGCTTCTCAGACTGAAAGAGGAAGATCTGCGTTTTGATGTTCTCGAATCCGGCAAGGGCGGATTTTTAGGGATTACTCAGAAAAAGCCGGCATTAGTGAGAGCATATGTAGCATCCAAAGATATACCTGCTGAAAAGATCATTCACGGTGTAGCAATTACTCTATTGAAAAAAATGGGAATTGCGGCAGAGGTGGTAGGAATGGGAGATGTAGACGGAAAAATCTACATTGAGCTCGCCAGTCAGGAATCAGGGATTATTATAGGCAGAAGAGGAAATACTCTCGATGCACTTCAATTTCTTCTGAATCTGATGATTGATTCAAAGATCCGTCACGGCAGAAAAATTGTTCTGGATATTGAATCTTACAGAGACAAAAGAGAAATGTCTCTTGTCCGACTGGCAAAGTCAATGGCTTCTTCAGTTGCAAAGGCTGGAAAGCCGAGACTGCTCGAACCTATGAATCCATATGAAAGAAGAATTATACATATGGCACTTCAGAAAGACGGAAGAGTCTTTACACTCAGTGACGGTAACGGAACTTACAAAAGAGTCAGAATTATTCCTATGAAAGACAAGCATAAGTACAAAGATGCTGACAAGATCAAGGATATGGGTTCCGAAGAAGAGGACAACGAGTCTTTTGAATGAATGATACGATCGGGGCTGTCTCAACAGCCCTGCTGAACAGTGCAATCGGTATTATCAGAATCTCCGGTCCCGGAGTTCTGCACACTTCCTCATCACTTCTTTATAAAAATGAAAAAAAACTGGAATCGGAATACTTAAGAACAAATGTCAGAAAAGCACTGACCTGCGATTTTGGAAATCCGCACCTGGACAGAATTGTATACATATACTATGCAGGACCGAATTCCTATACCGGTGAAGATATGGCTGAATTCTCCTTTCATGGAAATGTTATTTTAATGAAAAAAGCATTAACTATGATTTTTGAGACAGGAGTGCGGCCTGCAGAAAGAGGAGAATTTACAAAAAGGGCCTTTCTTTCCGGCAAGCTTGACATTACATCAGCAGAGGCCGTACACAGAGTCATTACTGCCAGATCCGGTTATGAACTTGAGATGGCTCAGAAAAATCTTTTTGGAGAAACTCACAGACTTGTATCCAGACTGAGAAGCGATATTATAGGACTCAAGGCGGAGTGTGAGGCGGAAATTGATTTTTCCACTGAAGATCTGACTTTTGAGTCTCTGGAAGAAAGAAAAAAAAGAATGCAGTATGAGATTTATCTCTCTGAAAAAACTCTTAAAAATTCAGAAAGAGCGGAATCGGTATTTGATAAAAGAAAGATAGTGATTTTCGGTGAACCAAATGCTGGAAAGTCCAGTCTTCTGAATCTTCTTCTCGGAAGAGACAGAGCAATTGTATCCCCTGTTCCCGGAACAACTAGAGATTTTCTGTCTGAGGATATTGATCTTGGCGGTATTCCGCTTCGTCTGGTGGATACTGCAGGAATAAGAGATACTGAGGATCAGATTGAAAAGGCAGGGATAGAAAAAAGCAGAAGGGAATTTGATTCTGCCGACATCCGCATTGCGGTCTTCGATACATCAGTCCCGTTTAATGAAAAAGAAATACAGAAAAATTATAAAAACATGCATGAGGGAACTGTATTTGTTCTGAACAAATCTGATATTATGCATTCTGACTGGAAGACAGACCGGCTTAAATCTGTTCTGGGAATTACTGATTCAGCATTCATATCAGTCTCCTGCACTGCAAGGACGGGAATAAACGAACTTCTTCACGAGATTAATGAGAGAATGCATGAAAGGAAAACAGACTCAGACTTTGTTTTTCTCGAAGACAGGAACAGATACTATTTCAGAATGATTTCAGAATCTGTAAAAACTGCATTGGAGCTTTTTGATGCAGGTGCTCCTTCTGAAATTTATGTTCAGGATATAGACAAGGCACTTTCTGCAATCGGAAAAATTCAGGGCAAGGCCGATACAGAGGAAATTCTAGGAAGGATTTTCAGTAAATTTTGCGTAGGAAAATAATAATCGGGAGATTAATCTAATATGGAACAGTTTTCAATTCTGAATCTTGGACTTGGAGGCGGACTCAGGGTACTGGGTTCAGGCTTTGTTTTCGGAACCAAACTC
>JBPOJG010000478.1:0-10891 GCA_052033835.1 Spirochaetota bacterium | reverse complement strand
AGTATTATTTACTTGAGGAATAGACGGCCTCACCGATAGTAATCCTGAATGAACGAGAAAACAGAAACAAACCTGTTCAGACTGAGAAAAACTCTGCAGTCGATGGTAGACGAGGCCGGATTCTGCGGGCTGAAGGGCGGAACTGAGACGGAAGATATGGATCATGATGAACTCCGTCTTCTGCATCTTTTGGGAAAGGATATTCTTCCTGTCACAGTCAAGATTGGAGGACCGGAAGCCAGAACAGACATTCGCGCCTGTATGGCAATCGGTGTAGACGGGCTTTCTGCTCCGATGATTGAGTCCGAATATTCTCTCAGAAATTTCATAAATACGCTGAAAAGCCTGTATTCAACTCCTAATTATGCAAAACTCAGAAAGTCGATGAATCTCGAAACGATCACAGGATACAGAAACATTATCGAAATCGCAGACTCAAAATCATTTGCAGATCTGCAGAATGTGACTGCGGCCAGATCAGATCTGTCTGCGTCTATGGATATGACTCCTGACGATCCTGAAGTAATGAGAGTCACTTCGCAGATCATTAAAATAGGAAAAGAGAGAGGCAAAAATACATCTGTCGGCGGTACAATTACCAAAAGCAATTTTTATACAATTGCCGGTCAGATTTCGCCCGATGTCATCAATTCCAGACATATTGCAGTCAGCCTGAGTACAATTGAAGAAAAGAAGCTGAGTGATGTTCCGGATGCAATGCTTTTTTTCGAAATTGAACTGTACGACCTCCTTTCTCATTTTAAGCCAGAAAGATCATTCTACTACCAGAACAGAATCAGCATCAACCGGGAAAGACTCGGAGAAAAAAAAGTCGTGTATTCTATCCGGTAAGATCTGATTAATATTATTTCCGTTTGATATGAAAATTGCTTGTAGAATTCCCCTCTGTGAAAATTCTATTTATGGCTATGCACATGACTGGGGTGTGATTGTATAATATGCGGAAGACAGGATTCTGCTGAAATTTCTTCCGCACTGACGTCATTCAGATTTTCAGTAAGTTTGTCTGCAGGCCATAAGGTGTCTAGGGATGTTTGTAACAGAGGGATTCGAAGCAGAAACGAAAATTCATATAGGCTCAGATGTAGAAATCTACAGAGGGCGTTCCACAGCCGACGGTCAGCCTGTAATCATAAAATATATTCCGGTCAGTGATGAACTGAGTCACAGCATCATCAACATTAAGAACGAATACGAAATCATCAACTATCTGGATTCAAATGCAATTTCCAGAATTTTCCGATTCCAGAGAGAGCAGAAGGGATTTGTGCTTGTCCTTGAGGATATCGGCGGGGTATCTCTCAAAGATTATATTCAGATTAAACCGTTCAATCTGGAAACCTACTTAAAAATCTGCATCCGACTTGCGGATATCCTTTCCGAGATTCACAAGAAAAAAGTCATCCATAAAGACATCAAATCAGACAACATAATTTTTAATGAAGAAAGTTCCGAATGCAGATTCATTGATTTCGGGATATCCACCAGGCTTTCCAAAGAAGAGACATCTGCTTCTCCTCTCGGGATTCTGGAAGGAAGTCTGCAGTACATCTCTCCTGAGCAGACAGGCAGAATGAACCGTGCACTTGATTATAGAACAGATTTTTATTCACTGGGTGTCACTTTTTATGAACTTTTTACAGGCAAACTCCCTTTTGAAAGTGAGGACCCCCTCGAACTCATCCATTATCATCTCGCCAAAAATCCGGCAAGTCCGGCTGAAATAAATTCGAACATCCCCGAGCAGATCAGCAAGATTATACTGAAGCTCATGGAAAAAACAGCAGAAGACAGATATCAGACAGCTTTCGGACTGAAATACGATCTGGAAAAATGTCTGGAGCAGCTCCAGAAAAATTCTGCAGTTTTTTCATTTGCATTGGGCGAAAAAGATATCTCGGATGAATTCCGCATTCCTCAAAAACTGTATGGAAGAGACAAGGACATTGAGAATCTGCTGAATGAATTCAAAACAGTGCTTCATTCAGGTCAGACTTCAGCCATTCTGATTGGCGGGTATTCCGGTGCAGGAAAGTCTAGCCTCATACGCGAAATCAACAAACCGATCACTGAATTCAAAGGTTATTTTCTCACTGGTAAATATGATCAGTACAACAGGAATATGCCGTTCAGTGCGATCATTCAGATATTTTCGAGTATGGTCAAAATCATTCTGGCGGACACTCCGGAAGAAATTGCCAAATGGAAAATCAGAATACAGAGTGCTGTCGGCAAGAACGGGAAGGTTGTCACTGATGTGATTCCTGAACTCGAATTCATCATCGGTCAGCAGCCGGAACTGCCGGAACTTGGACCTGCGGAAGAAGCGAACAGATTCAATCTGGTATTTCAAAAATTCGTATCAGTGCTTGCCAGTAAAGAAAGACCCATTGCCATTTTCCTGGATGATCTGCAGTGGGCAGACAGTGCATCTCTCGGATTCATTAAGATCCTTCTGACTGAACCCACTGTAAAATCCATATTCCTGATTTTTGCCTACAGGGACAATGAAACTGATGACTCGCATCCTTTCATCATTATGCTTGATGAGCTGAGAAAGGAAAATATCAAACCTGAAAAAATTACACTGAAATCACTTTCTCAGGATCATATACAGGAACTTCTTTCCGATACACTCCGTACTGAGTCCGAATCGGTTATAGAATTCGCCAAAATAGTCACTGCAAAAACCGGCGGAAATCCTTTCTTCGTAAACGAACTTCTGAAGCATCTTTACAGGGAAAACGGGATATCATTTCATTATGAAAGCAATGCCTGGATCTGGGATCTGGAGACTGTCAGAAAAGCAAACATTTCGGAAAACGTAGTGGATCTTCTCATTGGAAGAATCAGAAAACTTTCCAATGAAACCCAGGAGATACTGAAATTTGCCTCCTGCATAGGAAGCGAACTGGATCTGGGAGTTCTTTCCAAAATAACAGGAAAAGACCCGAAAGCCACAGACAAATTCTTCTTTGAAGCAATTCGCGAAGAGCTTGTAGTCAATGTCGGAGACAATTACAAAAAACTGATGATTTCCGATACGGGTCCCACTGTCACAACAGCCAGAGAAATCAAATATAAATTTCAGCATGACAAAGTGCAGCAGGCAAGTTACGAACTTCTCTCCGAGGATCTGAAAAAAAATCTCCGCCTCACGATAGGCCGAATTCTTATCAAAGAATACTCAAACAGTCTGGAAGAAAAAATATTCGAGATTGTGAATCATCTGAATATCGGCTTTGATTATATTGAAGACAGAACTGAGAAAAAACAGCTGATAGAATACAATATACTTGCAGCAAAGAAAGCAAAGGCCTCCACTGCCTACAAACCTGCATTGTACTATATTATGAAAGCTGCTGAAATTGCGGAACATTCCAAAATAAACAGCTGGAAAGACGATTACAGCATCATATTTGAAATCTACAAGGACAAGGCGGAACTTGAGTATCTGAATGGAAACTTTGATCAGTCTGAAAATGACATCAATGTCATTCTGGAAAATTCAGACTCTGCCGTAGACAAGGCTGCAGTATATAAAATTTTAATTATGCAGTATACTCTTCGTGCAAAATACAAGGAAGCGATGGTGATTCTTCGAAAAGCACTTTCTCTTCTCGGTGTTTCTCTTCCTGAAGAAGATCTTCAGCAGAATTTTCTTTCAGAAGTGGAAAAGGCCAAAACTCTTCTTGGCACAAGACTGGTGTCCTCTCTGATCAGTGAAAAAGAAAACAAGGACAGAGAAAAAGTCCTTGCAGTACAGCTCCTGACTACATCCACTTCAGCCTCATATCTTTCGAGTCCTGATCTCTGGTGCGTGATTGTAATGAAGACAGTCAATCTTTTTCTTGAATACGGTAACCGACCTGAGTCTTACGGTTATTCCTGTTTTGGAATTCTGCAGGGGGCTGCTTTCGGAAATTTTAAACTTGGTTACGAATATTCAAATCTTGCCTATAAGATCAGTGAAAAATTCAACAATGCAAGTGAAAGATGCAAGGCAGCGAACGTGCTGGCAAACCTCACAATGCCCTGGGTAAAACCTCTGAAAGAATGCGAGATCGTAAATAAGGAAGGTCTTCAGGACAGTCTCAATTCAGGAGAATACATTCACGGCGGATACATTACAATGAACGCTCCTGTGAATTTTTATTTTCAGGGAAAGAGGATGGAGGAACTTAAGACGGAGATTACAAAACTGCATCAGCTCAGCCGCAAGATGAAAAGTAATGTTGCCGTCGACAATACTCTGGGCATTCTGCAGATCATCAGCAATCTCACCGGTGAAACGACAGGCGAAACGGATTTTGACTCAGAAGAACTCAAGGAAGAAGAATTCCTTGAGGCATGCGGATCGAGAGGAAGTGTATTCGCGGTATGTATATATAAAATCATGAAAGCGCAGCTCCTTGTTGTTTATGGAAAGTATGAAGAAGCGCTTTCCATATTTGAAGAAACGAAGTCGATGCTTGCATTCGTGACTGGAATTGTAGTTGTTGCAGAACATAATTTTTATTATACCCTTGCCCTTGCCGCTCTGTATCCCAAGGCAAAGAGCAAAAAGAAAAAAGAATACTATACTCAGATCAAGGTAAACATCAATCAGATGAAAATCTGGGCAGAAAGCTGTCCTGAGAATTTTCTTCATAAACTTCATCTGCAGGAAGCTGAACTCAGCAGGATCAGAAACCATAAACCCTGGAAGACAATGGAACTTTACGACAAGGCGATTGAAGAGGCCAGAAAAAATGAATTTATTCAGTGTCAGGCCTTGGCCTGCGAGCTTTCAGGAAATTTCTGGAATTCAATAGGCAAGCCTGATTTTGCAGAAAACTATTTAGTAGAAGCATTCAACAGTTTCCGTTCCTGGGGTGCTGTCAGAAAAGTGGAACAGATGAAGGATCTTCATCCGTTTCTGCGTCCTGACAGAAGAAAGACAGACAGAATCAACAAGTCCATTTCCAAAACGGTCAGTGCCACAGAAGTGTACACAGGTCAGAATCTGGATATGCAGTCTGTCATTAAAAGTGCAAACGCCATTTCCGGTGAAATCCAGCTCGACAGTCTTCTGCAGAAACTTCTGAATATTGTGATTGAAAATGCAGGAGCACAGAAAGGTATCCTTGTTCTGAAAAAAGACAACGAACTCTATGTAGAAGCTGCAAGCACTGTAAAAGATGACAGTATAGAAGTTTTAATGAATATGCCTCTGAAATCATATACAGAGCTCCCTCAGTCACTCATCTATTATGCAGAAAGAACAAGACAGAATCTTGTTCTGCATTTTGCCTATTCAGATGAACGATTCAATCAGGATGCCTATATCATAGAACATCAGCTGAAATCAGTGATGTGTGCTCCTATTATCCAGAAAGGAGAACTGAGCGGAATCATTTATCTTGAAAACAATCTGACTGAGGGGGCATTTACTCCGAGCAGACTTCAGACTGTAAATATTCTTGCAGCACAGGCAGCAATATCCATTGATAATGCGATGCTTTATGCCAATATGGAGCAGAAAGTCCGGGACAGAACCAAGGAATTGGCTCTGGCAAATGATGAACTTGCCACAAAAAATCAGCATATTACGGAAAGTATTGAATACTCACTTACGATTCAGCAGGCCATACTTCCTTCAACCGAATTCCTGAATGAAAATCTGAAAGAACATTTCCTTCTGTATCTTCCTAAAGATATTGTTGCAGGTGATTTTTACTGGTGTGCCAAGACAGAGAATTCCATTCTGATTGCAGTAGCAGACTGTACGGGACATGGAGTTCCTGGAGCACTGATGTCCATGATCGGAATGAATTTTCTCGGACAGATTGTAAATGAAAAACATATTCACTCTCCTGGAATCATTCTTGAAGAACTGAATCAGAGCATCAGAACTGCTCTCAGACAGAATCAGGAAGGTGCTGAATCCAGAGACGGAATGGACATCTGCCTTGTAAAAATTGAAGACAGAAAAGTCACTTTTGCCGGAGCGAAAAGGCCATTGTATATAAACAGGAACGGCAAGATAGAAACATTCAAGGGTGATCTGGCATCCATCGGAGGCCGGCAGAAAGAACTGAGAAGAAAATACTCTGAGCAGGTCATTGATCTTTCAGATGAACCTGATAAGATATGGATCTATCTGACTACAGACGGATATGTAGATCAACCGGATTCAGAAAGAAACAGAATAGGAACAAACCTGTTCACTGAAATCCTTCTGAAGACTGCATCAGCCGGAGGATCAGAACAGCTGCTTGAACTGAACAATGTTCTGACAGATCACAGAGGAACCGAAGAACAGAGAGATGACATAACAGTAATGGGAATTTCGCTCTGAGTTTTTCATATCCGAAATTCACTGAAAGAACAGAATGCTGACAGCAGCCGATTTGGAAAAATTTTCAGTTTTCCGGTTTATCTGGATCGGCCTTGTATCTGTTTTCATTTTTTTTGTTCAGGAAATCAGTCCTGTTTTCAGTATCTACGTTCTGAAGAGAACAGAACTCTACAGTCAGTCAGTCTGGCAGTCCGGAATTGTTTATGATGTTCTTTTAGCAGCGGGGCTTTTTCTGTTTTTGCTGCTCCGACCTGCATTAAAAAATATCATTCAGAGGAAAACTCTCTTCTATTTTGCCCTTCTGAACATTCTGCTTTCTGTTCCTGCATTCACTGCTGATTTCACAAAACCTCTTCAATTTGAAAATATCATTAAATTTTCATTAATTACGGGTGTTTTAAAACCTCTTGCCTGCTTCGGATTATTTGCGGTATTCACAAGGTTCAGCAATTTCCGGGAATTTCCTGAAATTAAGTTCTCGCATATTCTTGCTGCCAGTATCTGCATTTTCGGAATATCCAGAATTATATGGGGAAGTCCTGTTCCGAAACTTGAAGATGAACTGGCTTATTATATTCAGGCTCTGATTTATTCCAAAGGGCAGATCGTGCAGAAAATTATTCCTCCTGAAGGAATTTCGGGGGAAAGGATAAAAGAAATACTGCAGATCCCCTATATCATTTTCGACGGGGATCTTTACTACAGTGCGCATTATCACGGCTGGTCGCTTGTGCTTGCTCTGTTCAACAGTATTCATCTGATCTCTTTTGCAGGAATTACAGTATCTGTCCTCGCCTCCGCTGTATTCTTTTTAATACTGAAAGAACTTTATCCGGAAGACAGAGACCTGTCCTTTATCGGTATGACTGTTCTTTTTTCGAGTCCATCCTTTCTTTTTCTGTCATCTACCTATATGTCTCACAGTTTCACTCTCCTTCTCTGCAGTCTGATTTTTTATTTCTGGCTGAAAGGCAGACAGAACTCTTTCTATTTTCTATTTCTATTCCTGCTTGTACCTGCAGTCTTCATTACAAGAATTCAATCCAGTGCTGCATTTTTCTGCGCTCTTCTGATCTCGGATCTGACTGAAGCAGTCGTTTACAAAAAAACCATCAAGGATATATTATATCTAAGAATCATGATTCTTATTTTCGCTGTTCTGATCGGAGCTGCTGCAGTTTATTTATATTACACTCAGTTTCCGGCAGGAAAAGTTCTTCTGACAGATCATTATTTCAGTCAGTTCCTGACAAAAAACTGTCAGAGCCTGGGAATCGGTGAAAATCACGGATGTTTTCCCACATACGGAACTCTTGGGCATTCCTTTCGAAAAATGCTTCTCATCAACTGGGAAGAACTTTACAGCCTCAACAATGTCTTCTCTCCTTCAGGAGTTCCGCTTCTCAGTATTATCCTCTATTCGTTCTGGAAACTTAAAAATTCATTCCATATCGGAAAAACAGAATTTACTCTTCTTCTAATCGTTCTTTCACAGATCGGAATTTACGGTCTCTACTGGCACAACGGAGGTGAAAGTTATCAGGGCCGTTATCTGCTCGACTGCGGTTTTGCATTTATGATTCTCGGAGCTTCCGCCTTAAGACCTGCATTGAAGGATTTCGGAAGGACTCCGATAATATCATTTATTATATTTTCACTTACGATCAATTTATTCTTTAAAATAAAGGGAGAGTTTTTTACTCCCTACATTCAGCCTGTTTCCAGTATTCAGAAAATCAGTCCCGGCAGAGAAAAAATTGAAAACTGTCTCGTCTACGGAAAATCAAATCCCTCAAATGGAATTGATTCAGTATCAGAGTTCACCGGAAATAAAATCAGCTTCTCTCTGAAGCAGACAAAGTCCTTCATAAATACGGGGGCTGTAAATTTCTTTGCACTGACAGACTGGATCGATGATGAAGGTTATTTCAGAGACAGAAAAGGAAACTCATTTGTATGGGATTCTGAAACTGAAGAAAACAGACTGATAGAAGAAAAGCTGCATCTGACTGATTCCTGCAAGGTCGTATTGAAGGAATCCTCATCTGAAAAAATGAACAGATGGGTAAAAAAAATACACATATTTAATCCGTCTCTGGAGATGATAAAAAAATGAAAGCAGGTCTGTTTCTGCTCGCAGTTCTGCTTTCTGCTCTGTTTTTCGGTGAATTCAGACTGAAGCCTTTTCTTGAACTTTGCAGTGCTCTCTCTGTATTTCTACTGCTGCTTTTCAAATATTTCAAATACAGATTTCGGAATAATGAAACCACTGTTTTTTTTCTCAACTCAGTCGCCATACTCTCCTATAGCTGCTACAATGGAATACTGTTTCTTCATGAAACAGAAATACCCAGGCTTACCCTCTATCTGAAGGTATATTTTATCATTACACTTGTATTCTACCTTTATCTGATTCTGAAAATGAAATCGGAGAAACTTATTTTCTGGGCAACAGTGATACTTTCTCTGTCCATATTCAATCTGAATTACTTCAGTCTTTCTTTCAGAACATTGCCTCACCTGTTTTACTGCCTTTATGCCCTTTACTTTTTCAGAGATAAAAAAAGGACTGAATTCAGGCTGAATCCGGCAGCAGCGGTCATCCTGTTTGTATTTATTTCAGCAGCACTCTCGGCTCTTTTCGGAGCAGATCAGATCCGTTCTCTTTTTGCATTAAGTTCAATTTACTGTGCCGGAATCGGTTTTTACTTTGCCTCAAAAGCTTCAGTTTATGAAAAAAGAATAATTCAGATTCTGTCGTCGTACCAGCTTGTAAGTGCAACAGTCATATTTGGACTTTTCATCATCATCCGCCATACTGTAGGAACTGTTCCTGCCGATGACCGATTCCTTGCAGGATTTCACGTAAACGGAATAGGACCTTATATTGCGATTCTCTTTCCTTCATTTGCCCTGTTTTCAATCAGATCCGGGAAGACAGGTTACATCTCTCTTCCGATCGGACTTCTGTCTGTTTACATTATTATATATGGACACAACCGATCCGCCCTTTTTGCAGTAATCATATCTGCAGTTATTTTTCTGCATATACTGATTTCAGACAGATCAAAGAGAAAAGTCAGGCTGCTTGCAATACTGACGGTCGGTTCTTTTTCGGCTGCATTCCTGCTGTTTCTCCTGGTGGAAAAATACAAAATCATTAATATGGATACTCTCTGGATAAGGATGGATATCTGGAAGATATTTATTGCCAAAACGCTGCACTATGCTCCCTGGATAGGATTCGGTCATGAGAGTTTTCATGCTGTAACATTTCTGAACGGTGATTTTATTAAAAATCCTGATTACCTCACTCAGGCAAGAATCATTCACGATGTGGGGGCAGACACACATCCACACAACTATTTTCTGGTATTTTTCTACTCTGGCGGGATACTCGGACTTTTCGCTTTCCTGGCAGTCTGCATAACAATACTTGCCGAAACAGTCATCCGCTGGAAAAAAAGATTCGGTTTTTACGGAGCATCTGAGGCGTCAGTCTTTTCTGGAATGTTTCTATTTGGACTTCTGGACAGCAATCTGGCAGAACCGGAAATTCAAATCCTGCTTATGACATTTTTCGGTCTTTACTGCCGAAAGGTAAAGTCATTTTCCATAAGAATCAATTCTGAACTTCCGGAAAAGGCTGTATTGGCGGCGATTACATTCTCATTACTGTTATATTTTTGGATATTTTATAATTTTGCAGTCTTTTACGGAAAAATCAGACTGCTGAAACCCTACCTGGATTTCAGCAGATACGATTATGTAATGATTCGTCCTGACGCACCTGAGGAAATTCTCAAAAGGGCAGAGTCACTTATCAGGCTGGAATTATACCCTGTCTACTCACTGAACTATTCTCTGAATTCAGAAATTCTGATTCATCTGAACAGAGGATTTCAGGACAGATTAAGGACAGATGCTGCCGTCCGGGAACTGAAGAAATGTGTAAGACATCTGCAGATTTCTCCTTACTGCAGCAGAAGAATTTCAGAAATCGAAGAAAAATCAGGCAATACTGAAGAAGCAGAATACTGGAGAAAAGAATATAAAAAGAAGGACCCTTATAAATTTTACAAGGATTGAGCCGAACAAATTGATAATTATGAAATACACACAAAAAAAGATCTGCCCTGCTGAAAACAATGAGGACAGTATAAGGAGGAACTGATGAAAATCCCTTTTGCCAATATGCAGATAAAAAAATGTTCTCATTCGGACAGATCCTCCCGTGTCTGGAAAGTATATCATTACATAAGACAGTTTTTTCGGCAGAATATAAATAATAAAATTACACCATACATATCTCTGCTTCTTTTTTCAGCAGGATTCCTGAACCTTCAGACGGAACGTCTCGCAGATCTGGATTTTGACACATCATATGTTCTGTACGGTTTAATGTATGACAGACAGATATTGAGCGTAAATCCTCCAATTCTCCATCCAGCAATCAGCCTTGTATATTTTCCGTTCCGAATCCTCTGGAACTCAGGAATTCATCCTCTGACATCGCTTCAGATACAGTAC
>JBPOJG010000126.1:0-16114 GCA_052033835.1 Spirochaetota bacterium | reverse complement strand
CGGTTGAAAACAGAATCAGGGAAACAAAATAAGAATCCACTTTTGCAGTTTCGAATACGTAATTTCCTGCATCATTCAGAACAGAATAAAAACCCCACGAGAAAATTGAGGCTGCAATGAGATATTTCTTCATTATCCTGTTTCTGAAGAATTCTGATTAGATCAGATAAAAGGAGAAGGGCAGGGTGAAATAAAGAAGGAAAGGAAGAATTCGAGCCCCCGTAAATCCAATATCCAGCAGGCGTGTAAAAAATCCCGTTATATAAAAAAATACAGGACCATACAGAAGAGGGATATATTCCACACTGGGGGAAGAATGAAGTTTTCCCTTTTCTAAAGAAATCATTGCAGACTGAACCATCGAGTCCTCAAAAGGGCTTGTGGGAAAGAATGATCCCATTCTGTAAAATGCCGAAATCAGCACAGCAGCTATATGGTAAATGGATAAAACGAAAACGGCTGTAAAAAGGAAGTATTTAATAGTTTTAAAAGAATTTTTCATTTTAGGAAAAAGTACTGGGACAGTGCGCTGAAGCACTGTCCTAAGTTTTATTCAGTATAGAACTGATCGAGTTTTTCACTCACATCTGTGATGGAAGGATTGTCTTTCAGAAATTCGCTTAAAAGGCGGATCGCCTTGTCCTTCACATTCAGTTTGTAAAAGAGAAGATCTGCCATTTCAAGAATAGGTCTTGGATTGATCGGATCTTTCTTGTGCAGATCCTGATAAATTCTCATGGATTCTTCGTAGGCTCCCATCATATTCAGAGTGGACGCTTTTCCTAAGAGAGCGTAGTAGTCCTCATTTGCCTTCAGAATCATATTGAAGCATTCGAGCGCTTTTTCGAATTCTCCTAGACCTCTGAGACTGTCCGCATATCTGTTGATGATCAGTTTATTGTGAGGATCAAATGCAAGGATTTTCTCCCAGTAGAAAATCGCTTTCTTGAATTCTTTTTTTCCTCTGTAGGATTCAGCCAGACCGTAAAGTGCAAAAAAATTGTGCTCATCGAGCTTCTGCGCTCTTTCATAATATTCTACAGCTCTGTCGAAGTCTTTGATTTTTCTGTAACTGTTGCCGATTTCGGTAAGTATCTTGATATTGTCGGGCTGGATGGAAACGAGTCTTTCCCACCATTTGATTGCATCCTGGTATCTCTGACATGCAAAATACAGATGACCTATGCCCACGATGACGTACTGATCGTTCGGATTGATCTGAAGTGCAGACATATAGTAAATTTCCGATTCTTTGAAATTTTTCAATTTCCTGTGAGCATCCGCAACTCGGCTCAAAATGGATGCATCCGACATTGTAATATGTCTGTATTCTTCTGCTATCTGGATGATCATATGAAGCTGCTTCAAATCTCTGTAGCAGTTCATCAGACCCATTATGGAAAACTTATTGGAAGGATCATGACTTAAACATAATTTATAGTATTTAATAGATTCTTCATAATTCTGCGTCTTATAAAAAAGATCTCCCATACCTACCAGACCGTAAGTATTTGCCGGGTCCAAGGTCAGAAGTTCCTGAAATCTTTCTTTTGCTTCACTGTATTTTTTCAGCTCGATAAATTTGTAAGCTTCTTTCGCAGTGTTCTTAATCTTATTGAAGTGCTGCTCTTCCTGCTCTTTTGCTTCTTTCTCTGCTTCCAAGTTATTCATAATTGACAAAATATTTTGACTGCCTTTAGAGTCAAATTTTCTATAAAATTTATTTCCTTTCCTGCTGATATGCTTTTTTAGACAAGTCGAAAAAAATTTTGGTTGGTCTCTCATTTTCCCGAAAAACCATGTCCGAAGGGACGGTATTTATGGAAATTTCTGGTGCCAGATTGCTGATTCAACTGCTGGAAGAAAAGGGGATAGACATTTGCTTCGGATATCCCGGCGGTGCAATTCTTCCATTTTATGATGAACTGTATAAAAGTAAAATCAGACATATCCTTGTCAGACATGAACAGGGAGCCATTCATATGGCGGAAGGATATGCCAGATCGACGGGAAAAATCGGGGTGTGCATTGCGACATCCGGGCCTGGGGCTACAAACCTTGTCACGGGACTCACTGATGCAAAACTGGATTCGATTCCTGTGCTCGCTATTACCGGTCAGGTGGCTACTGATGCCATTGGTACAGATGCATTTCAGGAAGCGGATATTTTCGGCATCAGCATTCCTATTACGAAATACAATGCTCTGATGAAAAGTCCTGACGATATCGCAAGGCATTTTGAAGAAGCATACAGAATTGCTCTGGGAGGAAGACCCGGGCCTGTGCTTCTCGATTTTCCTAAAGATGTTCAGATTAAGCCGACTTCAAAACTGAAAGCGGACAGACTGAAGATTGCTCCTCATCACTATGAGAAACCGCAGATTCAGGGTGATCTGGAAAAATTTGCAGCTGCACTAAACAATGCAAAACGCCCCCTTCTTTATGTAGGAGGAGGAGCTATCAATGCAAACGCGGCCAAGGAAATCAGAGAACTTGCAGAGAAAGCGGAAATTCCGGTAACAATGACTCTGATGGGGCTGGGTGCATTTCCTGGAACGCACTCTCTGTCTCTTGGGATGCTCGGTATGCACGGAACAGCATATTCCAATAAGGCAGTCCTCGAATGCGACTACATTCTGAATCTGGGAGCCAGATTTGACGACAGGGTTGCAAAACTCAGGGATTTCGCTCCTCAGGCAGTTAGAGCTCATATAGATGTCGATGTATCCGAATTCAACAAGAGAGTAAATGTAGACTACAGTCTGCACGGAGATCTGAAAGATGTCCTGAAAAAACTTCTGCCTCTTGTCAAAAAGAATTCAGAGAGAAAAATCTGGACAGATAGAACTTCAGAACTGAAAAAATCGCATCCACTGGAGTTTGATTCTTCCGGTGACACAATTAAACCTCAGGATTTTCTTCACAGACTTTACAAAAAGACAGAAGGAAAAGCAATCATCAGCACTGATGTAGGGCAGCACCAGATGTGGGCCGCTCAGTACTATCTTCAGGATGAGCCGAACTGCTGGCTTACCTCAGGAGGGCTCGGCACAATGGGATACGGGCTTCCTGCTGCAATCGGTGCCAAGTTCGGAAGACCTGACAAGATGGTCATCTGTGTTTCCGGTGACGGTTCTATTCAGATGTGCATTCAGGAGCTTGCGACAATCAGTATGTTCAAACTCGGAGTCAAGATTCTGATCTTCAACAATAACTTTCTCGGAATGGTCAGACAGTGGCAGGAACTTTTCTATGAAGAAAGATTTTCTCAGTCTGAATGGAATTACAATCCTGATTTTGTGAAACTGGGCGAGGCCTACGGAATTCCCGGAATGAAAATTCATTCCAAGAGTGAGATAGACAAGGCGATTGAATTTTTCGTAAAGGATGATTCTGCCTGTATTCTCGAAGTGATGATTCCGGCGGAGGAAAAAGTTTTTCCGATGATCCCTGCAGGAAAATCACAGACTGATATGATTGAGTTCAAAGATCTTGCAAAGCTGAGAGGAAAATAATGAAACATACAATCAGCATACTTGTCAACAACCATCCCGGAGTCATGAGCCATGTCTCCGGACTTTTTACTAGAAGGGCATATAATATAGACTCCATAGCAGTAGGAGTGACAGACAATCCTGAAATTTCCTCGATGACAATTGTCCTGAAAGGAGATGAAAATACAGTTGCGCAGGTGACTCAGCAGCTTCTGAAACTTCCGGATGTACTCAAAGTGACTGATCTGAGCCTGATTGAATCTGTGATGAGAGAACTTGTACTGATTCAGGTCAGGACTGACGACAGAAGCAGAACTGAGATTACGGGAATCTGCGATGTATTCAAGGCGAAGATTGTAGATGTGTCAGAGAAATCTATGATTGTTGAATACTCCGGAAATTCAAGGCAGGTCAGTTCACTCATATCTATGCTTAAGAAATACGGAATTACGGAAATTGCGAGGACTGGAGCAATTGCAATTAAAATTGAAAACGATTAATTCTTTTATATTTCTGGCATTCATTGCCTGCTGCGGTACACAGTTTACGGAGGCAAAAGTCAAACCTCCGTCTCTGCCGTCCTCTGTGGAATTTGCAGGCGAGAAGGTGCCTCTGGATGATCCTGATGTACGGGAAAGACTGGAAAGAGAGCTGATCGTAAATCAGAACTATCACTCTTCCACTATGCTCATTTTCAAGCAGCTTGGAAGATATAAATCCTATATAGTCAAGACCCTTAGTGAAAACGGAGTTCCTGAGGATTTTCTGTATTTGGCCGCTGCTGAAAGTGCGCTGAATCCGAATGCAACTTCATCTGCAGGAGCTGCCGGAATCTGGCAGTTCATTTCCGAGACAGGTGAAATGATGGGTCTTGAAATCAGTAAAAGTGTGGATGAAAGAAGACATCTTGTGAAATCGACGGTGGCAGCATGCAGATATCTCAAAGATGCTCATAAAGAGTTCGGCAGCTGGACTATGGCAGCGGCAGCATATAACAGAGGAACAAAGGGAATGAAAGATGCTGTCAGTTCTCAGAGAGAAAAGGACTATTATAAGCTTTATCTTAATCAGGAAACCTACAGATATGTTTTCAGGATAATTGCTCTGAAACTCATCTTGTCTAATCCTGAACAGTACGGATACAGTCTGTCTGACAGAGATCAGTATAAGGAATATAATTATAAAAAAGTCGCTTTAAAGGAATCTGTCAGCAGTCTTCCTGATTTTGCAATTTCAAACGGAATCACTTACAAAGAGCTGATTTACCATAATCCATGGATCAGAACAGGGAAATACAGTTTTGATGTTTCCGGAAGCAGGACGTATGAGGTGCTGATCTCGGAAAAATAGTCAGTACTCGTGGGTTTCTCCCTGTTTCAGAACACCTTTGAATTCTTCGGGATCCGTGACGGGAGGTTCTGCAAAATGATACAGATAACATTTCTTTTTGATTTCAGGCGCAGCCATCCGGATATCATCTATATGAGAATGTACTCCTGACTTTATGCCTGTTTCACAGTCCTGATATATAATATCAGCACGCTTATAAAAACCGGCCATATTCGGAGGCATCATCCAGAGAGTATCAGTCGGGAAAAGAACATTTCTTCCGTCGGAACTTCTGAATCTCAGACCGAATGAGGGCATCAGTGTCGTGCCTGCAAGCACATGCGTGCTCAATACTGTATCTACAAGCCAGTGTCTGTTTCCGTCCTCAAATCGAAAGTTTTCATTGCTTTTCATTTCCCTTACATCAAAATATGTGCTGAGACTTACTTCCTGAACTCCCTGAAGAGTGCGAAGTCCCGGGGCGGCTGCTTCCCAGAGTTCTGCCAGTACAGATTTATGACTGAAAAGTATAGGTTTGCATTCCGAAGGAACATGGTTCCCGTCAAACAGTCTGTCATTTACACTGTCCATACCGCCGTCAGAGTTTTTCAGCCATTCCGTCTTTTTTTTATTCCAGAAAGGATTGAATACAGTAGACAGCGCAATACCTTCTAGTCCTCCGATATGGTCTGCATGAGGATGGCTGCAATACCATCCGTCAACGTCTCCAAGTTTCAGTCCGACGGAGGCAAGTGAATGACGGATATCTGAACCGAAATCAATTACAAATCTGTAAACATTGTCTCGAATTTTTCCCGGCGAATTGAATTCTATGAGAAAATTGGACTGCCACTTCGGCCTGTAAAGGCCCTGTTCATCATAAGATCCGACCGCAAAAGCACTGTAGACACCTAAAGCTGTTACTTTCATAAAACCACCCAATTGTATATGACGCAGAACGTATTTCTGATTATTACTTTCCTATTGAAAATTCAAGAAAAAGTTATTTTCTTTTTTCCGACAGGAACTCTGTCACAGAATCATTTCTGGAATACTTGAGAATATTATCCAATGAAAAACGAAATCCGGTTCTTCTGAAAATGTCCAGTGTGCAGTTTTTCTGATAAAATTCAGGATAGGATAGTCTCGAAAGTCCTGCCCCGGCAAACTTCTCTGCATCTGAATTCTGGCTCCAATTTTCGATATTCTCAATTCTGAGAGAGGGGTTTCTCTGTTTCGCAAGTTCTGCCATATCTGAAAGTGTGAATGGATTCGGATTTGCGATATGAAATACTCTTTCTGATGTACTTATAAAAATAAGTTCACAAATTGATTCTGCACAGACTTCAGCCGGAGTCAGATCTGCTTCATAATCATCAGAGAATGGAAAAGAATGCATCTCTTCAGCATCCTTCAGGATTCTTGAGAAGAAGTCATTTTCTTCTTTCCTGTTTTTATTTTTGAAAAGGAGTCCTGGCCTGAAAATTCTGATATTTTCAGCTCCGCCTATAATATTTTTTTTAAGAATAAGTTCTGATATGAATTTCGATGCAGAGTATCCGCCTGCAATTTCAGAAATACCGCCGAAATTCAGATCCTCCTGAATTTTTTTTTCTTTCATATCACTGTTGAGAAAAAAGCCGAGAGTGGATATGTATTCAAGATTTTTTCTTTTCCCGGATTTCAGCAGATTCAGTATATTCCGCAATCCTCCCAGATTTGTATCTCTCAGTGCGGAAAGAGGTTTGAGAAGATGAACATCTGCTCCTGCATGAATGATGCAGTCGACCGATTCTGAAAATTCATCCCATACCGTTTTATTCAGTCCAAGAAAGTCTTTTCGCAAGTCGGACTGAACCGGGAAAAAAAGAGGATGAGTAAATTCCGGTCTGTTTCGGAAAAAAAGTCCGACTGTTTTTACTTCATATTTGGTACATAGAATTCTGCAGATTTCTGTGCCCAGACTGCCGGATGCTCCCGTAACAAGAACAGAACGAATTTCTGACTGAAATTTTCCATCATGATTATTTAAATCTTTTTGAATATAATCTTCGGAAATTTTTTCCAAATACTGAGTTTTCCATATCTGTTCTGATTCAGAACTGCAGAGATTTTTCAGGCTGCAGAAAAATGGATTTTCATAAAAATCAGATACAGACAGATGAAATCCGTTTTCCGAAAGAAAGAGAGCTGTTCCAAGAATACTGACTGAATCTCCCCCTGACTCAAAAAAATTCTCGAGTTCATAAGACGGAAAATGTCCGGTACCAATTTTCCAGGCAAGTGAAAAAATATCATTCTGCTTTTCCTGATCCTTTTCAGGATAATCTGTCATTTTCAGAAGTTCTGAAAAATCCGTTTTTCCGTTGGAATTTTTAGGAAATTCCGGAATACAGAATACAGCTGCCGGCAGGAAATATGACGGAAGAATTTCTGAAATTTCCCTTCTGAGAAATGAAATATCGGTCTTGTGCATTTCGAGAAAAAGAAGGGGTCTTTTCTTTCTGTCAGGAAGAACGCAGACTCTGATTTCAGGAAAGATCAGTGAAACAGTTTTTTCGAGTTCTGCAGGTTCAATGAGTTTTCCATTTCTTTTCCACTGCCTGTCTTTTCTTCCCTTGAAAACATAAGATCCGTCAGAACATTTTCCTGCCCAGTCTCCTGTCCTGTAGAATATTTTATCATTATGTAAAATGAATTTTAATTCATTGAGTTCAGTATGACCGATGTAGCCTTTCGCAAGCCCGACACCCGAAATACATATCTCACCTGTTTTTTCCGAGGTTTTCCCGTCATCTTCGAGAAGAATCCATTCGGTGTTTCGGATCGGTTTTCCGATGTTCTGATCTTCCCAGTCCGCTGTGCAGACTTTCATGCTGGCACATACTGTTGTTTCCGCAGGTCCGTAAATATTGATCATTCTCAGTCTCTCTGAAAGTTCTTTCACTTTTTTTGGACCGCTTTCTTCACCTCCGAAAAACACTGTCTTCAGTGATTCAGGAATCATATTTTTATTTATGAAAGGGAGAACTGACGGCGGAATGTAAAGGTGGGTAACTGACATTCGTTCTGCTTCTTTCATCAGTACTTGGGGATTTTTCAGATCGGCGGATGAAATGCAGAGAGCGGCCCCTGAAAGAAGACTGACTCCTGTCTCAGAAATACTTGCATCAAATCCAAGCGGGGTGTTCATCAGAATTCTTGATTTTTCATTCAGCTGAAAGATTTCAATCTGCTGAATTAGAAAATTCAGTATCCCTCTGTGAAGAATATGAATGACTTTCGGATCTCCAGAAGAACCGGAGGAGCATACAGCATAAGCTGATCTTTGCGGATCAAAAACCGGAATCTTTTCATTTATTTCCTTTTCAGTAAAAGAAGGGCAAAGTATACGAAATGCAGAATCGGAAAAACGTTCAGGAGTGTCGGACAGAATTCGAAATGAATCCGAAATCTGCATATATTTCATTATTCTATCATTGGAAATATTTCTATCGAGCATAAGAAATGCCTGGCCGGCCATCCAGACGGAAAGAAAGCTCTGAATGTACTCTGGAGATTCTCGAAAGCATATTCCGGTAAATACGGAAGCAGAAGCTTCATTCTTCAGGAATTCAGAAAACGCAAGTGAGGAATTCCATATATATTTATAACTGTAAATTTTATCATTATAAATGACTGCCGGTCTCTCAGGAAAAAGACTGACTGTTTCTTTCAGTATTTCCAGAAATCCGACATTTCGAATGTCTGTATCCTGAAGATTTCTTTTCATTATAATATACTGAACGGGACTGTATTTCAGAAATGCTCAGGTATTATCCATTTATTTCCCATTCGCTCCGACTCGACGGCGGCCGCAATCGTAAGTGCATCATTTTCACGGACGGATACGATCTGCACACCTAAAGGAAGGCCGAGTTTTCCGAGTCCAAGCGGAATCTGAGTGGATGGAAATTCGAGAGCGTTGAAAATTCCTGTATATACCCAGTCGAAAAGTCTGAGCAGGGGTTCATTGTGAAGAGGTGCCGGAACAGAGTACGATGGGTAAAGAAGAATTCCGTTTCTTCCAAGAAGACTTTCGAGACGTTTCTTAAGTGAAATACACTGCCCGATAAAATGCCTGGAATATTCAGGGATCTGTCCGGGCAGATCTTCAATCAGGCTGAGAAGAATGCAGGGAAGCATATGATCTGAGCTTCCGAACATCCATTTCAGAAGTTCTGCTGCCGGGGAAATTTTTTTTCCGTTTCCGAGCATTTCCTTGAATGAACTTTCATTCTTTTCCGAGAGAACAGATGACCAGATGAGAAATGAGTCCCTGAATTCCGGGAAGGCAGGAATTGTTTCAGTCTCTGCACCCAGATGCCTGAAGTCGGAAAGAAGTTTTCTCTGTGCTTTTTTAAGCTCTTCTGATACATATTGAGATCCGTTTTCCTCAATACTGAAAATTCTGATTTTTTTCCAATCAATATTTTTTAATTCTTTCGGATGTGAATTATTTAAGGTATAATGGTCTTTCCCGTCAGGACCGGACATTATGCTGAGTAAGGGAAAGAGATCCTCTGCCGACCTTGCGAGCGGGCCTACAGTCATTACTCTCGAAGCTTCTCCGGTCGCCTTTGGAAAATGGCCTGTACTCGGAATGAGTCCGCCAGTGGGTTTATGTCCGAATACTCCATTGAAGAAAGCTGGAATTCTCACTGATCCGCCGATGTCGGAACCGAGCCCGAAGGGAACACCGCCGGCACCGATTACAGCACCTTCCCCTCCGGAACTTCCTCCGCTTGTTCTCCGTGAGTCATAGGCATTGTTTGTTCTGCCGTAAATCAGATTATAACTTTCCATCCACATCCCGAGTTCGGATACATTTGTAATTCCGACTGGGATTGCTCCGGATGAGAGAATTCTTTCCACTGCAGTTGCAGTTTTATCAGCAATATGATATATCCTGCTTTTCAGTCCGCCTGTATGCTTCAGTCCTTTTATGGAAAGAAATTCCTTGACTGTAAAAGGAACACCAAGGAAGGGCGGGAGAAAATTTTTATCATTCGCTCTCTGAACTTCCTTATCTGCGGCATCAGCTTTTTCCAATGCAGAATCGAACAGTTCAGTGATCACTGCATTGATCATAGGATTTACTTTTCTGATTCTTTCGATATGAAGTTCTACTGTCTCTCTTGAGCTGATTTCTCTCTTTCGGATCATCGCACTGAGTTCTTTTCCGGATTTAAACAGAAGCGAGGAATCAGTTTTCAGTGAGAGACTCATTTTTTCTTGTCCTTGCTGTTTCCCAGAATTTTTTCCATAGAGAAACCGTCAGGAGTTGTGTCCGGGGGGATATGCGTAATTTTTGAAGCTCTGTCGCGTACGAAGTATACTTTAAATTCCTTGTCCGGATCATGTTCAGTGCTGTATCTGGAAACAGGTCTTGTGTATGTCAGGATTTCATTTCCTGCTCCGTCCCGTGAAGAGCTGTCCGGTTCTCCCAGTTCTTCTGTAACATAAAATCTGCTTTTTGTAAGCAATAGGGTCTTCAGATCGGATCTGATCCTGACTTTGGAAAGTTCTTCATCGGTGTATTTAGACTTGAATGCCTCTTTCTTTTTTTCAGCCGAGTCTTCCTTGGATTTCTTCTCAAATTCCCTGCATTTTTTTTCATCGCGGAATGTATCCATACATATTTTAAAGTAGTCAATTTCCTGAGTCTGAACACTGTCTTTTCTGGCAGAATCAGCACAGCCTAAAAAAACAGATAATATGAAGATAATATATTTATTTTTCATTTTACGGACGCATCCTTTATTTTCTTCAGAAAGACAATAAAATCATTTTTTTCCCTGGTCATTCCCGCCAGAGACTCAATGAGAGTGCCGTCTTTTTTTACTCCGACATATAGAGGGAGAGCAATTGTCCCGAATGTTTTTTCCTGGTATTCCTGATTTCTGTCATATTCAGGGCCGTCACCGTCTGTATAAAGGCGAAGAAGAATAAACTCGGAAAACAGCTGTTTTACCTCAGGCATTGTAAATACATTCTGTTCCATCCATCTGCAGTTTGTGCAGGAATAGCCAGTAAAATCAATGAATACAGTCTTACCGGTTTTTTCGGCTTCCTCAAAGGCTTTTTCTTTGGATGAAAACCAGAAAGGTTCTTCTGATTTTACGTTCGGCTGACTGACTTTCACTGTTTCAGGAGGAGGAAGAAATGCATCCCATTCCCCAAGAGGTTTTCCGTTCATTCCTGAATAAAAGAAAAATGCAGTGTACACGGAAAATATGGAAAAGAGGATTCTGAAAGGAGACAGTCTTCTTTCTGTTTTTTCTGATTCATTTGAAAAACGAAATATTCCGAACAGATACAGACTGAGAACAATAAATATTGCAAAAAGAATAATGAGAACCCTGTCCCTTGACAGAAGATTCAAATTCCAGACAAGATCTGCGTTGCTGAAAAATTTTACGGAAGCCCCAAGCTCCAGAAAACCGAGAACTGCCTTTGCTTCCACAAGCCAGTTTCCTGACTTAGGAAGTTTTTTCAGAAAAGAGGGGAACAGTGAAAGCAGAAAAAAGGGCAGCGCAAATGCCAGACTGTAACCGAGCATTCCAATCAGAGGATAAAGCCAGTTTCCCTTTGAAGCGGATACAAGTACTGTCCCCAAAAAAGGCATAGTACAGGTAAATGTAGTGAGGGAGAATGTAAGAGACATAAATATGATAGGAATGAATCCCGAATTCCCTCTGTCCTTGCTCAGGAAGAAAGTGAGAGAAGAGGGTAGCTGAATTTCATATGCCCCCCAGAGATTCAATGCAAATGCAATAAAAGCTGTTCCTATCAGCAGATTCAAATACGGATCAGCTGCAAGCCTGTTTACTTTTGCTGCTCCGAAAAAAACAGAAATCAGAAGTCCAATTACTGTAAAGAAAAATACTATCCCGAACCCGTATATAAATGAATCTGCAAAAGGTTTTCTGTTTTCATCCTCGGATCTTTTCAAAAAATAAGATACAGTAATCGGAACCAGAGGAAAAACGCAGGGCGTAATCAGTGCTAGAAATCCAAATCCTGCCGAAAGGAGAAAATAGGAGCCGAGAGATATATTTTCCATTATGCTTCAAAAAAATCCTTTCTCTTATCCTCATGTTCCTGAATTGCAACTGCCACGACCATATCTCCTGTCACATTCACTGTTGTTCTGAACATATCGAGCAGTCTGTCTACAGCAAAAATCAGTGAAATTCCTTCCACCGGCACATTCACTGAATTCAGTACGATTACAAGCATCACCATTCCTGCGCCGGGTACTCCGGCAGCACCTATGGAAGCAAGAGTAGCCGTAAGAACAATCTTCAGCTGTGCTGCAAAATCGAGATTCATCCCCATTGCCTGTGCAATGAAAACCGCAGCAACGGCCTGATAGAGACTGGTTCCGTCCATATTGACAGTAGCACCGACAGGAAGCACGAAACTTGCCACCTCATTTGAAACCCCAAGTTCCTTTTCACAGTGCTCCATCGTAAGAGGAAGAGTTGCAGAACTTGAACTTGTGGAAAACGCAAGCATCTGTACTGGAAAGATGGATCTGAAAAATGTCCCCGGACTTCTTTTTGTAAGGATTTTCAGAAGAAGACCGTAGTTGACATATGCCATAATGAAAAGACCGGCAAGGACAGTCAGTGAATACAGTCCCAGTGCCTGAAAAAGATCCCAGGTCTTCGTGATGTCTCCTCCTGCAAACTCTACAAGGAGTGAGGCCAGAAGCGCAAAGACTCCATATGGACAGAGCTGCATGATAATATCTATCATTTTCAGTATAATATCATTCATCCCTTCAAAGAAAGGCCGCACAAGGTTTGCCCTGTCTCCGGGAATCAGTACCATTGCAATTCCGAAAATGAATGCAAATACAATTACCTGAAGCATCTGAGTATTTTCTGAAGCCGCCTTGAAGATATTGACAGGAAACATATCCACTAGTGCCTGAAGGGGAGGGCTGTCCTGAACATCCTTTGCAGCGTCTCTTTTTTTGTCCGCTTCCTTCTTGAAACTTTCCTGAAGTTCTTTTCTTTTGGATTCCGGAAAGGCATGGCCCGGTTTTGTGATGTTTACAAGGCTGAGTCCAAGACATACTGCAACAACGGTCGTAAACAGATATATTGTAATTGTCCTGAGTCCGATTCGTTTCACTTTGCTTGTATCTCTGAGACTTGTAATTCCTGTCACTAGAGAAATGAATACCAGCGGAATAGCTACAACCTTCAGCAGATTGATAAAAATTGTCCCGACGGGTTTAATCCAGTCTACCGTGAATTTCCCCCACTGAAAGTAAACAGCGATAAGACCGTACAGAACGCCTAAAAGCATCCCGATCAGTATCTTGAAATGCATTGGAAATTTCTCTGATTTCATATTTTTTTCTCCTCTTTGGGGGTTCCTTCCGTATGGAGTTCTTCAATCTCTTTCAGAAGCCCGAGTGTTCCGTAAATTTTTCTTCTTAGTCTGTTAATTAAACTTTCCTGCTTTGGAGGCGGAACATACATTGCTTCCTGTTTTTTGGTCTGCAGATTTTCTTTTCTCTGATTGGAAACCTGTTTCACATTATTATAAATTTCAGGATGTTTTTCAAGGAGAGGTGCAATATCTTCCTTTGTAATCTCATAAATGAAAGTATGCGATGCCGCAAGAATGTTTGCTGTTCTGACAGCTCCGGTTAGAAGCGACATCTCACCGAAAATATTGCCTGCTCCTAGTTTTGCCACCTCAATGAAGTCACCGTTTTCAAGAGGTGCCTGGACGCTGACTACACCTTCACGGATGACATACATTGAGAAATTTGTATCGTCGCCGGCTTTCACGATAACCTGTCCTTCAAAAAACTCCATCGGTTTCAGTTTTTCACTCAGGATGACTTTTTCTTCAGGAGTGAATGTATTGAATATGTATATTCCCTGCACTACCGAAATTGGACTTCTGACATCTTCGAGTTCCAGCATTTTTCCCTTATTGAGAAAAACTTCCTGTTTTGCAAAGGACGGTCTTATTCCTGCTCTGTGGAGATGTGTCCAGACATTCTGCCATACCGCCTTTCTGACTGGATTCTTTTTAGTATAATCCTTAAAACAGTATCCGAACAGATAATCAGCCGACCAGTCTGAAAATTCATTGAATCTGGCATATGGAGCAGGGTCTTTCACTACACCTTCAGACGAAAGAAGCGCATCCATTAAAACCTTTACAACTCTCTGCGGATTTTCATTAGGATCTATATGAATTGTAAACCACATTTCCACGATTCCGTCGGGCAGGCTGTAGTTGATGATTGCTGCTTCAGATGCCATACTGTTCGGAACACTGACCATTACCTGGTTTCGAAGCCGGATTCTTGTAGTTCTCCATGTGATGTCCACAACCCGTCCCTCATCCATTGTCCCGATCTTAATCCAGTCTCCTACACGGAAAGGTCTTTCCATATTGATTGCAATACCGGAAAATACGTTTGCAATATTTACCTGTATTGCAAGACCGATAATCATTGCCACAACACCCGAAGTGGCGAGAAGACTTGTAATCTTCTGATCGTATACAAATGCAACGATGCCGAAGAATGTCAGAAGATAGATGAGGAAATTCAGAAACCTTCTGACTACAGTGGGAATCTTATGTTCTGTCTTTATTTCCAGAGGCTGCCATAGAAATCTTTCAATTGCCTGAGTGAGCACAATTGCGGGGACGATCCACCAGATCAGATCAAAAATATTCAATACGAGTTTTATTTTATCAATATTGTCCTTATCAACAAGATATTCAATCGTTTCCACTTCGGCAGAGTTGATCATAAGAAATGTAAGTATGATCTGTGCCGTCCAGAAATAATTCGTAAATACTTTATAGGACTTGAGACTTGATATGATTCCGACCACCATTATTCCGGCAAGGCAGAACAGAAAAATATACATTGTAATTACGCCCGGAAGAATCCGTCTGTGCGTAATTTCATTCTTCTTTATTCTGATTCCCATATTGAATCTGGAATAGGGGACGGTCGTATCCTGAAGACTCAGGTATCTTGGAGAACCGAGTGAGTTCTTTTTTAAAGTATCCTGAAATGCCCAAGTTCCTGCAATTGTCCAGCCGTATGATGAACTCAGTACCTGAGAATTCTTCAGTGTCTCTTTTTTGATATGTTTTCCGATTCCAATCTCATCAATTACATAGATCAGATTGTTTCTGTTCAGTGTCTTATGACGGAAACTGATTCCAAGGGAATTCTGTTCGAGTACATATTTTACAGGAAGACTTTCTGATTTGAACTTGCCTTTGATATGAAATACTTTATAAGACATTTTTTCGGACGGATCCTGATCTACCGGCTTTCCTAGAGTGATAGGCTTGTCTGAATTCAGAAATTCGATGTTCTCGGGATCTATTTTGCCTGTATACCTGAACCAAAGATAAAAGTCCATAAAATATGTCTGCTTACCGATATCGAGGTCTTTGATTTCATTGATCTCAATTCCCGTATAGACCACATTTGTCTTGTAAAGAAATTTATTGTCTACAAGGAGCATTCTTTCTTCCTTGATTGCCTTTTCCGGATTCAGTATCTCTGAAGGATCTCTTACGGCCTGAAGCTGAGTGAGATTGGATATAATTTCATTATTTTTATAGGAACCGATGGATACCGGTTTCGGTGAATCTCCGTTTTCGTCAAAATAGTTAAGTCCAGTCGCTCCTTCGATGCCTTCACTTGGAGAATCAATTCCCTGAAGAAATTCTTTGATTTTCTTTCTTTCTTCCTTGAGTGCAGATTTGGAGCCGTTGATTTCCGTTTTTCTGATTGCTTCTACTAGAATCATCACAGAATCGTATGCATAAACGGCTCTCCAGTCAGGTTCCTTTCCGTATGCAAGCATATATTCGTCACGGAACTGCTGTGCTTTCTGATTTGCATTGTCGAAAATCAATGGAGTAGTCACAAGCATTTCGTTTGAGTAGAATCCGGGATTCAGCTGCTCTCTTTTCTGTTTTTTCAGCTCTTCGATAAAACCTGCAGATGCAAATGCATCCGGCGCAATTACAGGATTGTTGAGTCCATGATCTTTCAGCAGCCTGACAAATACAGCACCCTCGGGCACATGCATAGGAATGAATATAAGCTGGTTGTCGTTCTTTGCTTTCAGTTCCTTGACGATATTTTCCAGATCTTTTTCTTTGGTCGGACTGACAGTGCTGAATTCCTTTTTATAAGTGATTTTCAGACCAATCTCTTTGGCAGTTGCTTCAAACACTTCGGT
>JBPOJG010000235.1:0-8510 GCA_052033835.1 Spirochaetota bacterium | reverse complement strand
TGCTCTTTTATTTTTCTGATCAGTTCAGTCCCGTTCATTCCAGGAATATCCAGATCTACAATATAAAGAGAATATTCGATGTCTTTCAAACTTGAATATGCAGAAATACCGTCTGAAAAAATCTCAATTTCAAGATTCATACTTCCAAAAATATGAACATATAAATCTCTCAGATTTGGATCATCTTCCACCACCAATATTGGCAGTCTGGGTCTTTTTAAAGTTATCATTTTTTATGGAACCTTCCGGAGAATAACGGTTCTCATTCTGAGATTCAGATCAAGTTTTTTTTATGCAACTGACAATTACGGACAGAAAATATTCATTCCCGTATCATTCTTTAAATTTAGCAGCATTTGATTCATATATTTCCATATTGTTATATTTTTATAATAATTATATTTTTACATTTTCCTGCTCCTTTCTGCACAATTCTGACATACTTGCTATTTTCAAATAAAGTTCTGAACTGGGACAAAACAGCAGACACTGTGCCCGCGAAAAATTTGAAAAACGGTCAACCCTGATTCGGACTATTCAGATTCGCAAACATCTCGAATGCAGGTTGAACGGACACATTTTTCGGTTCTGCTGTTTTTGCAATTTACAGAAAGTCTGAATCCAATTTCAATGGGCATATATTTCAGCCCAGTTTCCAGCTGACGGGATTGCATATCTTTTCAGTAATTTCCGTAAATTGTTTTTCTGGGGCGGCATTAAGAGGTTAATATGAGTAAAATCAAGGTTCAGACTCCACTTGTAGAAATGGATGGAGATGAAATGACCAGAATCATCTGGAAAGAAATCAAAGACAGATTCATTTATCCCTATTTGGATATCAATCTGGACTATTACGACCTGTCCGTAACATACCGCGATAAAACAGATGACAAAGTGACTGTAGATTCAGCAAATGCAACGATCAAGTATGGAGTTGCGGTAAAGTGTGCTACAATTACTCCGAACGCAGACAGAGTAAAAGAATATTCCTTAAAAAAAGAATGGCCTTCCCCAAACGGAACTATCAGATCCATACTTGACGGAACAGTATTCAGAAAACCGATCATTATCAACAATATCCCCGCAGCAGTCAAATCATGGAAAAAGCCTATCATCATTGGAAGACACGCTTACGGTGATCTTTACAAAGATGCTGAAATGGAAGTTCCGGGTCCTGGCAAAGTGGAACTGGTTTATACTCCTGCCGGCGGCGGAGCAGAACAGAGAATTCTTGTACACGATTTCAAATCTTCCGGTGTAACCCTTGCAATGCACAATATTGACAAGTCCATCGAAAGTTTTGCAAAGGCCTGTTTTGCGTATGCACTTTCAGAAAAGGTCCCCCTCTGGTTTGCTACAAAGGATACAATTTCCAAAAAATACCATGCAAGATTCAGAGCAATCTTTGACAAAGTATCCCTGGAAAACGAAGCAGCATTCAAAGCTGCAGGAATCTGGTATGGATACTATCTCATTGACGATGCAGTTGCGCAGATCATGAAAAATGAAGGCGGAATGCTCTGGGCTCTGATGAACTATGACGGCGATGTTCAGAGTGATATGGTTGCATCAGGATTCGGTTCCCTTGGACTTATGACTTCTGTGCTTGTATCTCCTGAAGGAAAATATGAGTATGAAGCTGCTCACGGAACAGTGACAAGACATTACAGACAGTACCAAAAAGGGGAAACAACTTCTACAAATTCTGTGGCATCAATCTTTGCATGGTCAGGAGCTCTCCATAAAAGAGGCGAACTTGACGGAAACAAAGAACTTCAGAACTTTGCAGAAAAACTGGAAAAGGCTGTCATAGATACAATTGAATCCGGTGAAATGACAAAGGATCTGATTCCTTTGAGCACAGCTCCGACAAAAAAACAGCTTGATACATTCCAGTTTATGGAAGCAGTCCAAAAAAGACTGGATAAATAATCAGCGAAGCACAATTGAGTTTGTGTAAAAGCAGATGTATCACGGATAAAATATGCACCGTGTCGAGCTGTGAATGCTTCGACAGGCTCAGCATACCGGCGAGGATAATATATTAGATAATTCTAATATATTATCCTGCTATATTGAATGGACTCCAGCAGTATGGAATTTAATTCAATAAACTGTCTGGCATTCGCAGTGAAATCCAGCCTTTACACATACTGAATCGAAAACAAAAACCAAAACAACAAAACCATGAGGCTTTTATGAAATTTTTTCATTATTCAATACTGATATTGGCATACGGATGTGCCACGGCAGGAAATATGCAGCTCGGCGACCTCCCAAAAAGGGACGAAGCATTCATATCCTCATTGGAAAAAATGGGCGGAATCCCGGAAATCAGTACCGTCTCAAAAGATTTCTGTACAAATGAAACATCTCTTTTGGGAATTGGAAATTATATCAAATATAAAATAGGAGACAAAAGCTGGGAAGAAGTTCAGGGAGAACTGATTAAGGCAAATACTCCTGAATCAATTGAAGAAAGCAAAAATCTTCAGAAAGCGAGAGCTGTAATTGCCACATGTGCAAAAGAGCTGTACGGCGCAGTCCCTACAGGATCTGCTAGAAATCTGGCGGAAATTGATACAAAAAATGCGCTCAAGGACATAGATATGAGTGTGCCTTTGGAAAATGTAGAGTCTTCGAATGTCTGGCTGAAAAAAATTGTTCCTGATCCGGATAAGATGATGCTCCTGACACTTCTCGGAGACCCAATCGCGGCCCTGCCCTGCAAAGAACAGAAGGGAAAACATGCACTTTCCTGTGCCCGTACAAATACTCTGGAAACAGCACAGATTCTTCTGATAAACGAAATCAGAAATTCTGCCCATAAAGATTCACATTCTGCACCTATGTCCAAACTCACAAACTTCTGTCCTTCCGGATTCATTCTGCCGCCGGAAAAATCTTTTGTATACAGCTTCTTTGAAGTTTTGACTCCGGATGAAGAGAAAAAATTTACAGAAGGTCTCCCAGCCTCACCAACTAAGGAATCAAAGTACAGAAGTTCTGCCAGATACAGGATTCTCTTTAATTCAGTAAAAAACCCTGCTTATTATATGCAGGCCGGTTCCATCAAAAGATGGGTCATAGACAGGGAAAAAGATTTTTCGGAAAAACTGGCGAAGGATTTTCCTGACTATATTTCAAACAGACCTGTTCAGGAAACGGAACGGGAGGGAGCGCTTTTTGAACAGATGATCCACTCTCTCAGACACGATGACAGTTTTTATTATAAGTGGAAATATTTTTTCCGAGCCATTGATCATGCAGGCCTTGATTCAGAAAAGGATGCGCCTGAAATATCAGCAATTCACAAAGTATTAAAAAAGACAAGACCGGGAAAAATAGAAGATGTTTATTCTGATCTGATGAAGGCATACAGTGCAGGTTCATTGAAGGAATATAAATCATTATCCTTTATTGATGATAAATACAGTCAGGAATCATTGAAGACTCTCATCAGTTCAAATGAAATGAAACTGAAAAATTCAGTCAGAGAATTCATCAACGGAAGAAAGACAAAGAAGAGTTCCATCTTCCCTGCCCTCTGCAAGGAACTGCCTTGAAAGAAAAATTTTTTTATGAAAGATTCACTGTCGAAAAAATTCTTTCCGGCAGTTTCAGTCTTTACGAAAAGAATACATCTTTTGAATCGATAACTACATCCTCCCTCGAGGCAGATGATAAATCAATTTTTGCTGCTCTGACTGGAACGGGGGACGGTCATATGTACATCCGTTCTGCCCTGAAGAAAGGAGCCTCTTTTATTGCAGAAAGGGGAAATCCGTATTATTTGAAACTTTCCCCTGCAGAAAAGAAAAAAGGAATACTCGTTGATTCTACAAGGCAGGCTCTTCAAAAACTGGGACTTTTTCACAGATCCCGGTTTTCTCCCACTGTAATTGCAGTGACCGGTTCGAGCGGCAAAACCACGACTAAAGAACTGATTGCAGGTATGCTGAAATTTCTGGGAGATCAGATGGTTTTTACAGAAAAAAACTATAACAATGAAATTGGAGCTCCTTTCACTGTATTCAAAATCAATGAAAAAACCAAGGCAGCAGTTTTTGAACTGGGAATGAATCATAAGGGAGAAATTGAACGACTCTCTGAGATGACAAAACCGGACATCGCACTTGTAACAAATGTAGGCCCTGCCCATATCGAATTTCTAGGATCATTGAAAAATATTGCCAGCGCAAAGGCGGAAATCTGTGCCGGAATGAACGGAGGGATTCTTTTTATTCCCGATGATGTTCTGTATCCGGAAGAGTTTTACGAGTCTGCGGCAAAAAAAGGCGTCTCCGTCAGAACATTCAGTATGGATCAGAATTCTGCATTGCAGAACATTGAAGATATCGGAGAAAAAGGTTTTTCTTTCCATATTGGAAAAAGCGAAGTTCTATGGCCTGTTCCGGGGCGAAGGCTTTTAAAAAACATTTCCGGTGCAGTCTCTTTGGCTTATGAAATAGGAATTAATGAACCCGATATTGCCGCCGGGATTTCAGAATATCAGACAGAAGGAATGAGAGGCATAATTGAAAAGAATTTCTTTACGGTACTCAACGACTGCTACAATGCAAATTCTGATTCAGTCAAATCCTCGCTTGAGGCCGCAAAACAGATCTCAGGAAACAGAAATGTTTATGCAGTTCTAGGCGATATGAAAGAGCTCGGAGAATTTTCCAAAGGTTTTCATGAAGAAACAGGAAAATTTGCAGCAGATATTGAACTGAACGGTCTTATCGGATTCGGAACGGATTCTGAATATACAGTCAGTGAATTCAGGAAATACAGAAACAAATCTGAATTTGCATTCTGCAGAATCGACAGTGATGATTCCTGTAATGAAATTGCAGACTTTCTGAAAAACAATGTACCGCAAAATTCGGTAATTCTTGTAAAAGGCTCACGTTCAATGAAAATGGAAAGAATAACAAAGAAACTTCAGGAAATAAAATGAACAATACTCCGGCAGTCAGCGTAGTTATGGGTTCTCATTCAGACTGGGAAACAATGAAAGAAACCTGTACGATTCTTGATAAATTTAATATATTATATGAAAAACAGATAGTCTCTGCTCATAGAAGTCCGGAGCTGCTGTTTTCCTATGCAGAAGAGGCAGAATCAAGAGGTATCAAGGTAATCATCGCAGGTGCAGGCGGAGCAGCTCATCTTCCCGGAATGATTGCATCGATTTCTGTCCTGCCGGTTCTCGGGGTTCCTGTTCAGTCCAAGGCTCTTTCAGGAATTGACAGTCTGTATTCCATTGTACAGATGCCCGGCGGGGTTCCCGTTGGAACTCTTGCCATTGGAAAATCCGGAGCAATGAATGCCGGACTGCTTGCAGTCAGAATACTAGCTTCTTTTAATCCCAGTCTTTCCTTGAAGCTGAAAGATTACAGAAAGGAAATCAGAGAAGCTGCACTTTCCAAAAACAGCGAACTGATATGAATTTTAAAAAAGGTCTGTCATTGAATTCCAGACTGGGTGTAATGGGAAGCGGGCAGCTCGGGAGAATGTTCACTCAGTCGGCATCTGCAATGGGCTTCAAAGTAAAAGTATATTCTCCTGATTCAGATACTCCGTCAAAGTCCGCAGGAGCAGAAGAGTTTACAGGAAGTTATGAAGACAGAGATTCTGTATGGAAATTTCTTTCGGAAACGGATGCGCTAACTTTTGAATTTGAAAATATCCCGGAATCCTGTCTTTTGGCAATTGATGACTACTGCAGGGATGTCAGAAAAATTCAAGTCTGTCCTTCCACGGACTGCATCAGAATCTCACAGAACCGAACTAAGGAAAAAAGTTATTTCAATTCGATCGGTCTTCAGACTGCACAGTTCATTCCGGTAAATTCAAAATCTCCCGTTGAACATCTGAAAAATTTTAAATACCCTGCAATTCTGAAAACAAATACATTCGGTTATGACGGTAAAGGTCAGACAAAATTCAGCTCTTCGGAAGATCTGCTTCGTTTTCTGTCTGAGCACAGAGACACTGAGTTCATCCTGGAAGAAAAGATCAGTTTTGATACAGAAATTTCAGTGATCGGATGCAGAACAGAGAGCGGAGATATTTTCTGCTTTAAAGCCTCAGAAAATTTTCATGAAAATCATATACTTTCCAAGACGGTTCACCCGGCAGATATAAGCAGAACTATTCAGAAAAAAGCGGAAGAACTTGCACGAACGCTTCTAAAAAGCCTGAATTATACAGGTGTCCTCGGTCTTGAATTTTTTGTAAAGGGGGATGAACTTCTCTGCAATGAATTTGCTCCGAGACCGCACAATTCCGGTCATTTCAGTATGGACTCGGCATTTTATTCACAGTTTGATCTTCAGCTGTTCAGTCTGATTTTTGAAAGTCTTCCTTTTCAGGATCAGAAATCAAAACCCTGTACTATGCACAATATCATTGGTGAAGATTTTTACCGTTCTCCTGACAGCTGGATCAGAAACAGATCAGAAAATTGCGACTGGAAGCTCCATCTCTATCAAAAGAGTTCTCCCAGACCGGGAAGAAAAATGGGACATCTGAATGTCCTTCAAAAACAGTAGCAGACGCGGGGTCTTAGCAGCTTCACAGCTTGCGGGGGCAGCAGACCAGGATATCCAATATTGGCAGAAAATGATGAAACGATTTCGTTCTAAAAATTGGGAAATATTTATCCTGCATATTTATGAATCCTGTAAAAAATTTGGCAGGGATGAACAGGATTTAAAACTCTTTAACTCCAAGCTGCTTCAAATCTGAAATCACAAAAAAGAAACGAAAAAATTTTCTTAAATTGAACAACCCGGCCGCCCCTGACACTCCCGATAGTGACCAACCTTTTCTTGCTTTTTTAAATGCAGACTGTAAATTTGATCTTATATCGTTTTTACTGAATTAATATGAGTTCAATGAAAGTAACAACGGGGTCTTAGGGGTTGTTAAACCCCTAAATCCTCACGATAGGGACAAACTTTTCCTGCTTTTTTAAAAGCAGACTGTAAATTTGATCTTATATTGGTTTTACTGAATTAATATGAGTTCAATGAAAGTAACAACGGGGTCTTAGGGGTTGTTAAACCCCTAAATCCTCCCGATAGGGACAAACTTTTCCTGCTTTTTTAAATGCAGACTGTAAATTTGATCTTATATCATATTTACATAAGAATACATATACTGAAAGGAAAACATCATGGAAAAAGAAATCATAGGAATTGCAGGCTTCGGCAATATGGGTTCTGCAATCTGGAAGGCACTTCACAAAGAAAAGGATATATTGATATATGATCCGTATATCACTCAATTTCCGGCAGGATCTCATCACACTGAAAATATTAATGATTTTATCATGAAATCAGACATTATCATACTCTGCGTCAAGCCGGACAAGGTGAAAGAATTTCTTTCCGAGGTAAAGTCCCCGAAAAAAATCATCTCAATCGCTGCCGGAATTACGCTTTCGTCTATCAGGGAAAATCTTCCGGAAGGAAGCTCTGCCGCAAGACTTATGCCGAACCTCCCTCTTACAGTCGGACAAGGCGCAATAGGATATATCTCAGACAATGCCCTCCGGGAAAAAACAGCAGAACTTTTTTCAAAACTGGGTCTGCTTGTAGAAGTGTCCAAGGAAGAACTGATGAATTCGGTAACTGGCCTTTCCGGTTCAGGCCCTGCATTTGTATTCAGTTTTATTCAGGCAATGGCAGAAGGAGGCGTAAAGTGCGGACTCAGCTACGATCAGGCGCTTCGTCTTGCAGTGCAGACAGTGAAAGGAAGTGCAGAATACTTGGAAGAGGAATTATCAAAAGATAAATCTATTCACCCTAGTCTGTTAAGAAACAGAGTCACTTCACCCGGAGGAACTACAATTTATGGATTGGAAAAATTGGAAGAAAACTCATTTCATTTTGCTGTGATGAATGCAGTGTTCACTGCGTTTAAAAGATCTGAGGAATTGGGGAAATAAAAATGGTGGCGCGGACAGGATTCGAACCTGTGGCCTTTGGGTTATGAGCCCAACGAGATACCAGCTTCTCCACCGCGCTGTATACCATTTTTTTTAACCTTCACTTTTTGTATATAGAAAAATAATAATATTCCATTTATTAGAGATTAAATGAAAAAAAATCTGATGTTCTGCTGTGGGACTGTGTAAAAACTCAAATTTTTGGGGAGAATTGCATTGAAAAGGGAAAAAATGAGATTATTTACCCGGTGATTTTTACGAGACTGTTTTCTTAATGTAAATATGAGGTATATTGTGTATTCGAGCCGTTTTTGGATGCCCTTCGCACAAAAAACAGCACGAAGAGCGGACTTTAGCTCAATTCGAATGATTTAAAAAAGTGCTCGTCTGAGCTGTCTATAAATTCTAGAATATGCCTAGCTTTTTTCCAATCGCGTGAAAATTGACTCCCCATCCAAGACCGACAAAATTTTTCGGAGGAAAAATTTCTTCAGTATTCGGATCCCAGAGATCCTTTAAAAATGATTCAGTGATTACTTCTTTTAATATA
>JBPOJG010000387.1:0-22134 GCA_052033835.1 Spirochaetota bacterium | reverse complement strand
GCTGAAATCTTCTGCAGGATCAGAAGCTATATTTCAACTGCAAGAAAAAATAATGTAAATGTTTTCAAATCTATACAGAATGCATTTTCAGGAAAACCTTTTATGCCAGTTTAGCTGAGTAGTTACGAAAAAAATACATATAATCATAACTCTTTCTGATACACAGAATTATATAAATTGACTTTCATTATTTATCTGCATTCAATGCTTATTATTAATCCTGGTCGAATGCCAATCTCGCTAATTTTTTCTTCGCCTGAGCACACCCCGCTCAGAAAGATATAAAGTCTTCCGTCTTCAGACTGAATGAAATCTACATAGTCTCCGGAAATTCCGGATCAATATAAACTGCTGGCACAGTGAATCTTCCCGGACTGTGACCATAAGTAAAGAACCTGGATATCCTTCTGGATTCAGCCTCATTTCCGTTGACCGGGAATGTATCATAACTTCTTCCTCCCGGATGAGAGATATGATATGTACATCCTCCGACTGACTGTTCATTCCAAGTATCGTAAATGTCAAATACCAGCGGTCCATGAACTCCGATATGAGGATGCAGTGCGGAATACGGCTGCCATGCCTTGAATCTGACTCCTGCCGCAAATTCTCCGTTGACTCCCGTCGGTTTGAGCGGAATCTGCCTTCCGTTGCAGAGCACAATATGTCTTGTGTCAGTCAGCCCGAAGACCTTGATCTCAATTCGCTCGACGGATGAATCAACATAACGTGCCATCCCGCCCGAAGTCCCTTCCTCGCCCAGCACATGCCAAGGCTCAATTGCAGTTCGGAGTTCCAGACGGATATCATGAGAATTGAGCACACCCAGAAGCGGGAAGCGGAAATTACGGAATACCTCAAACCATTCTTCCGAAAATTCATATCCGTTTCTGTTCAGATCAAAAATCACATCTTTGAAGTCCGCCCAGACATAATGAGGAAGCATGTATTTATCATGAAGTTCTGTACCAAATCTCACAAGTTTTCTTTCATAAGGAGTTTTCCAGAAACGGGATAAGAGTGATCTTACAAGAAGCATCTGTGCTACGCTCATTCTGTAATGAGGCGGCATCTCAAGTGCTCTCATCTCCAAAAGTCCGAGTCTGCCCTGAGCTCCGTCAGGTGAATACATTTTATCTATGCTGAATTCAGCTCTGTGAGTATTTCCTGTAACGTCAGTCAGAATATTTCTGAAAAGTCTGTCCACCATCCAGAGAGGGGTATAATTTCCTCTCTTTACCTGTTGGAACGCAATTTCCAGTTCATTCAAGCTGTCATTTCTTGCTTCGTCAATTCTCGGTGCCTGACTGGTAGGCCCAATGAAAAGACCTGAAAAAAGATAGGAAAGACTCGGATGATTCTGCCAGTATGCAAGCAGACTTTTGAGAAGATCAGGTCTTCTTAGGAAAGGAGAATCAGAAGGATATGCAGCCCCAAGCGTGACATGGTTTCCTCCCCCTGTCCCGGCATGTCTTCCATCCATCATAAATTTTTCAGTGGAAAGTTTGGAATTTCTTGCTTCTTCATATAGAATTTCCGTATTTCTGACAAGTTCATTAAAGTCAGATGCAGGATGGATATTCACTTCAATCACGCCCGGATCAGGTGTAATCATAAACTTATTTATGCGGCTGTCAAACGGAGGAAGATATCCTTCTATCATTACAGGATATTCAAGCATCGCACAGGTCAGCTCTATGCAGGAAATCAGCTCCAGATACTCTTCAAGCCTTGCAAGAGGCGGAATGAACACATAAAGATTGCCTCCTCTCGGTTCCACGCAGAGTGTTGTGCGTATAATGTTATCATAATCATAGGATATTTCTCTGTTTTCAGGATATCCGAATCGCTGAATCTCCGCCCACTCCCATGAACTGACTCTGCCGGAATTTTCCGTCTTTCTGAAATATCTCTGTGCCTTGACAGCAGTCTGATAATGATAATCTTTCAAAGGTGCTTTCGGTTCGAAACTCGAAGGCTCTTCATCATACCTGTAAGATTCTGAATGAGGAATTGAAGAGAGAGGCAGACGGTATCCCATTGGAGAATCACCGGGAATCAGATACATCCTGTCTCTTCTGAAATTTCTAGGTCCAGTTTCCCAGACTGAATCATAGGAATTCCATCTGAGAGGCAGCCCGAAGCCTGCAATCTTATCCAGTCCCTGTTCCAGAACCTTCCTTAGATTTTTTCTTTCTTCTGAATCCTTGAGATTTTTCCTGAAAGGATCAACATTGACCGGAAGTGTTCCTTCTTTCCAAAGGTAATAATACACATCTTCAAATCCCGGAACGACATATCTGTCGGTAATGTTCAGAAAGGAAGTAAGTGTTCTTATGAATTCATATGCATGTTTATGATCCATTCCCAGATCCAGATTTTCATCCGCAATGAGAGCCTGATCTCTCCAGACTGGTATCCCGTCCTTTCTCCAGATGCAGGCGAGTGCCCATCTGGGAAGAGACTCTCCAGGATACCATTTCCCCTGTCCAAAATGAAGCAGAGGACCAAACCCCCATTTCCCTTTCAGACGATGCAGCAGTTCCAGAGCATATTTCTTTTTAGTAGGACCAAGTGCTTCCGTATTCCATTCTGCTCCGTCCATATCGAGGGCTGAAACAAAGGTAGGCTCCCCGCCCATTGTCAGACGAACGTCAGTCTCCTTCATCTCTGAATCGACCTTCATTCCCAGAGAATATATTTTACCCCACTGTCCGTCAGTATACGGTTTTGTAGTTCTGGGTTTTTCCTGAATGCGGGATACACTCATCTGATAATTAAACTTTACGTCGGCTTTTTCAGTAGCTCCTGTAAGGGGGGCAGCTCCTGCGGGTTCAGGAGTGCAGGCCAGAGGAATATGCCCTTCTCCCGCAAAAAGACCCGAGGTCGGATCAAGTCCCACCCAGCCTGCACCGGGCAGATACACTTCAGTCCATGCATGAAGATCCGTAAAATCTTCAGTAGGGCCTGCAGGACCGTCAAGAGGTTTCACGTCAGCAGTGAGCTGAATCAGGTAACCGGAAACAAAACGTGCCGCCAGACCGAGTTTTCGAAGAGTCTGAACGAGAAGCCATGCACTGTCTCTGCAGGAACCTTTTCCTATTCTCAAGGTTTCTTCAGGAGTCTGAACTCCGGGCTCCATACGAATAATATAATCAACGTGCTTATGAACTATCTGATTGATTTCGACAAGAAAATCCACTGATCTTTTTTCATCCATCGGAATGGTGGATGCAAAATCATTAAAATTTGATGATTCCTCATTCACATAAAGATAAGGCAAAAGCTCCAGTTTCAGTCCGTCATCATACTTGAAAGGAAATCTTTCTGCATTGGGTTCCAGGAAAAAGTCGAAAGGATTGATGACTGTCATATCCGCCACAAGATCCACTTCAAAGGAAAGTATTTCCGACGGTTCCAGAAAGACAAATCTGGCCTGATAATTTCCGAAAGGATCCTGCTGCCAGTTCAGGAAATGCTTTTTAGGAAGCACATTCAAGGAATAGCTTAAAACTGGTGTTCTACTGTGCACAGCCGGTCTGAGTCTGATCACATGAGGAAAAATGCTCACAGGTTTTTCATAGATGTACTCTGTTTTATGGTGCAGCTTGACTCGTATCGACATAATGGTTTCCCCCATTCCAATATAAGCAAGAACCATACCTAAATGAAAATTATCCATAATTTTTTCCGAAACTTCTTTATGGTTCATATATCAGTCAAACTAGTCCTAAGAATCATTGAATCCGCTATATCAGCGAAAAAACGGGATTGCGATTCAAAAATACCCTTCGAAATGCAGGAACTGCTGCAGGATACAGGGAAAGGCAATGTCAGAACTGCTTAAAATGCAGGCATTTTGTTGAAGAGAGAGAAAGCAGAATTTTATTTCTTAGAAGTCTTCTTTTGCTTTGCAATCTCTCTTTTCTTTGAAAACGGCCGTCATTTCCTCACCCGTAAAAAAGGAAAATCGTTGACTCTGGCATTCATCTCATTTCGTCCGAGAGACATGACTGGCGGCGTCTGAATGATTCCGTTCAGATAACCCTTTGTCTGATCCTCAAAGTTGGCCTTGATGTAACTTTCCAGTTCCCAGAGATAAATATCTCCGTCCGGTTTGATTTCGGCGTCTGGTATATTTTTACTCTTATTGTATCCCATTGCATTCAGAAGAACATACGTATACAGTCCATGCCCGACCTCTTTATGTTCGCGGGAAAGTTCACTTCCGGAAGAACTCGCAAATATGAAACGGCCTGTTCCGTTTGCCATTCTTTCCATCTGTCTTTTTGTCTCTTCAGTTTTTCCGTCTCCTTTTGCCATTGCCATCTGAATCGCTCCGGAATGACAGGCATCAAGAATGAGTATGACCTTGTGCGATTTCATCTTTCCGAGAGATTCGTTCAAAGTCTCTCCGTCAATGCCATATCTGACTGCAATGCTTTCCGATTCAGGGTTGTCCGGCCAGGGAAAATCCTGAGGAACAAAATAGAACAGAGGACGTTTGTTCTCACGAATCGCATTCATCCCGTGACCGCTGAAATACAGCACAATCACATCTTCCGGTTTTGCATTTTTTCCTATATTTTCCAATGATTCTATAATATTTTTTCTGGATGCATCCGAATCCAGAAGAAGGACTGTCTTCACTTCAGAATACAGATCGCCTGCATTCGACCGGATCGTTTCTGCAACTGCTTTTGCATCGTTTACACTGTAAGTGAGCTTATTTTTAGAATAATTGTTCACTCCCACTGAAAGAATGTACAGTCTGGGTTTGACTGCATCTGCACCGGAAGGAAGTTCTCTCACCACTTCAATCACAGGATAATTCTGAGAGACTTTAGCCTTGTTGAATGCCTTGATTTCAATCCTGTTCAGTCCTGGAGCAATCGGGATCTCTGCCGTAAAATTGACCGGAGGCCCCTTTCGGGTTTCTGTAAATTCTATATTTCTGGCCGTTCCTTCCTCGGGGCTCCCTTTTTTTCGGTTCCCAGCAGAACGGAACACAATCGGTTTTTTCTGTCCGTCGATATATACATTCATCGACTGAATTCCGTGACTGTTTTCCTGAATCACTGCTTTCAGCCTGGAACCCTTTTTCAGGTTCCTGTTCAGATCAGCCGAGAATTTATGAGTCTTTATATCTTTCTCATTATTTAGTATCTTATCCGATCCGGCTTTTCCGGAAGCAGATTTTTCTATCCCGGACTTTGATTTATCAGTGCCGTCTGTATCATTACCGTATACTGATTCTTCAGTATCGGCATCCCTGCTTACATTTGTGACCTGCATTCCGTTCACGAATACTTCCACATGATCAATCCCGCCTCCTTTGTCTCTTGCCTGAAACATAAGATCAATCGATTCTGTGTCCGCACTGAGTTTTCTCTGCGAGTCCAGATTCAGCACCTTCAGATCAGGCACTGTCTCCACTGCCTTCGTGAATGAATTTTCATTATAAACTGTTCCGACATTTCCTTCCAGTATATCCTTCATCAGTCCCGGTGTATAGTACTGGTTGTACACATCCTGGAGGTCGATGAATCCGGATTGAATACTAGGTGCACGGTAGCTGACATAGTTGAGTGCAGATTTATCTGTATAGTCGAATCGTCCGTCGGGGGTGTAGATGAGGGAGGAATTGTCTGTGAAGAAAATTTGGGTGGCCCGTAGGGACGCACGGCCGTGCGTTTTTGTGTTGCTGTTTACAATTGATTCAAAATCCCAGTATTTGAGGGTGTTGTCTGTAGATGTAGAGACGAGGATTTTGCCGTTTTGAATGAATTGAAGAGATGAGATCGCGCTAGTATGTGATTTGAGTCTTGCAATTGTTGAAGAAATACACTTATTATATTTTATATTATCTATTATATTAATATTATTTCCGTCCACCAATACAAGGTATTTCCCATTGTCGGATACTATTTGCGTATCGCCCACACCAAAAACTCCAGAAAATGGAACTCTATTTCTATATTCTTTAATAATGGTTCCATTCAAATCCAAGATTCTTATTTTTCCGCTAATAGATTTTATCGAAATAGAATGGTCAGAGATAAATATTACCTCTAAAATGTTCTCATTTTCCCACTTCAATTCTTTTAATACTTTTGCATCTTGATCAAGCCTTGAAATATCCCATATTTTAATTACCCCATCATAAGAAGCAGTAGCAATGAGTTTTTCATTTTTAGAAAACCCAATTCCTAATACAAGATTAGTATGGCCATTTAAATCTGAAATATGCTGACCATTTTTGTTCCAAATCCTTACTGTATTATTAGATGCTCCTGCAATTATTTCTCCATTCTCAGAGAAAACAATTCGATTGATATGGTGAGTAAACTCTAATTCAGCCTTTTGATTTCCATCCTTATCCCAAATGTAAGCGACAGGACTCCATGTTGATGTAATAAATGACTTTCCATCTCTAGCGAATACAGCTTTTTTTATTCCATTATAGCTACCATTTATATCAGTATTAGTTTTTGAATCTAAGTGATAAATCTTCCCTTTTTTCGAGAAAAACTCTCCTCCGATGACAAAGGATTTAGAGTCAGGTGAAAATGTTACAGATGATACTCGGCTTGAATTATCTTTTATTTCACAAATTTCAGTAAGAGAATTATTTTTATTTAAAGAGGAAATATTGAATATTTTTGCTGAATCGGATATAGCTGCCAATAGCTGATGGTCTTTAGAAGTTATTACACTCGTTGCGTTAGATAGTTCATCTATTAGTTTTCCTTCCCAATTTCTTATTTTTGCTTTACTATCACTGATTGAAAGAATCAAATTCTTTTTTGAAATAAATGATACATATTCAATAGGTGAAATTTGACTCTCTAATTTAAAAATGACATTCCCATTTAAGTCCCTAATTTCAATCGAATTATCTTCCAAAGCTGTAGCAAAATATTTTCCATCTTGAGAAAACGAAAGAATTTTATTCGATAGTTTTTCCGATCTTTTCATTTCTTTCAATAAACTTGGATTCTTAGTTTTCCCGATTTGAGAAATATCCCAGATTTTAATAATTTTATCGGAAGAAATTGTTATCATATTTTTTTCATCCGGAGAGACTTTGTAAGAAACTTGATTATCTAATTCATGCAAAAGATTAAGCTTTGTATCACGGAATTCTATTTTTGAATTATACCATGCTTTGTTGATTAGTATGTCATTTTCTTGTAAATAATCGATTTTGTCTCCCCATCCAAAAATAGTTTCAGATTCAGAAATAAGTTTTCCATAAATGCTCCAAATTCTAGCAATCCTAAACTTTGAAACTGTAAAAATAGAGTTTCCATCTTTTCTAAAATAAGAAACTGTATCTTTTTGGCCAGAGTTAAAATTTGAAATAATCTCTCCTTTTTGATTCCAAACTTTTATACTATCATCAGATGAAGTTAATACTTTACTTCCGTCAGGAGAAAAACTTGCAATAATAGAAGATGTATGACCTTCTAGATTGTATATAAGCTTACCATTTTTTCTCCAAAGTTTAGCAGTGTTTTCGCTGAAAGTTAAAATCCTTTCTCCATCCGGTGAAAAGAGTAGGCCTGGATTCTTATGCCCATTTTGCAATAGAAGGAAGGGTTTTTTTTGTGATTCTAAAGTTATAAATGCAAGTCCCTTCTTTAAACGTACCGATTCTTCAATATAAAACTTATATCCTTTCGATTTAAATGCAATATTGAGCCATTTTTTTTCAGACTCTTCTGCTAATTCCAAAAAAGTATTTGCCTTATGAAACTTTTTTCTGAGTGAATAAAACTCACCTAGATAAAAATATAATCGCCCGGAAAGAGTGTATTCGTCATTTAATTCATACATTAAGTTGGGAATTACTTCAGATTTTATTTTTGAAAATATTTTGTCTGCCTGTTTTGTGTATTCCTTAGTTTCCATTTCTTTATAAAGAAACCAGAGCAGAGTATAGTTAATCGGATTTCTTTCAACATCAGATTCCAATTTTACAATAAGAGCTGATAAAAACCTAGATTTATCTTTTTCTTCATAGCTGTTTAACTGGTGAATCATTTTAAAAAATGATAGTATCGTAAAATCTAATTCAAGTTCTGAGGTACCGAAAGAGAGATTCAAAAAATTTATTAAATAAATAGCAATATTCATTTTGTTTTCTTTTAAACTGATCAAAAATGAATTATCTCCTTCTTGATTTCTAATATTTGGATCAGCCTTAAAATCTATCAAAAGCTTTACTGCTTCTAGTTTTCCGTTGCGAGAGGCTTTGATCAATGCAGTGTTACCATTTTTATCCCATAAATTTGGGTTGGCTTTATTCTCTAATAATAGCTTTAATACTTTTATCTCTCCTTGCTCGGAAGCAATCATCAACCCTGTATTTCCATCTTTATCTTTTGCGTTTACATCGGTTTCACTTTTTATCAATTTTTTGATTACTTCATCATTTTGAACTTCAATTGCTTTAATCAAAGTAATAAAACCGTTTTCAGTTCTATCAGGTAATTCGGCTCCTTGATTCAATAAAAAACTCACTACTTCTTTATTATGCAAACTCATTAATAATGCGCTCAGACCATCTTTATTCTTTGCATTTACGGTTGCTCCATTTTTTATTAAGACATTCACAATAGCTAACTGATTTTTAAAAGAAGCCTCCATCAAAGGAGTCATCCCTTGATGGTTTGCTAAATTTACATCTGCATTATTTTGAATTAATAGATGCAAAGTATCATTTGCTTTAATCCATTCTATCGATTTTATCAGCACAGAGTTCCCATCTTTTTCTATTGCATTTATATCGGATCCGTTTTGAATTAATACTTTTGCTATTTCGAGATTGTTATGCAACAGGGCGTAAAAAAGAGCTGTCCAGCCTTCATTATTCTTACTATTTATATTTACTTTATTTTCAATTAAAAGTTTTACAATATTTATGTAACCATTTGCTGAAGCTGCCATCAATGTAGAAAAGGCAGAATTAGCTGCATCATCTAGCTTTGCCCCTTTTTCCAGTAGATATAATAAAAACTCCTCTCTGTTTTTTTGTCCAAGCGCTTCTAGAAATGGTGTATAGCCTAAATTATCTTTTATATGAATATCAGCTTTGTTTTCTACTAACAGTTTTGCGATTTCTAGATTTCCATCATAAATTGCCCAATGAAGGGCTGTTTTACTCCATGTGCATCTAATGTTCAAATCTGCTTTATAATTAATTAATAACTGGGTCAATTCTAGCGAATTGTTTCTAACTGTTATTGTCAATGCTGTATTATTATCATTATTTTTGATATTTGGATCAGCTCCGCTTTCTAGCAAGAGTTTAACGATTTCCACATTCTTTTTCTCAACTGCTGCGGTCAATGCCGTGTCTCCATTAGAAGATATGGCATTCAGATTAACCTTATATTCTATCAATAATTTTACTATTTGAATATGCTGCCCGGAAACCGCTTGATACAATGCCTGATCATCTTGAATTTTAAGAGAAAGTAATAGTTTTACAATTTCATAATGACCTGCAAAACTTGCCTCACTTAGTGCAGTAATTCCACTTTTATTTTGTATCTGAATGTCTGCTTTATGAGAGATTAAAAGTTTTACAAGCCCAAGGTGTCCTTCTCCTGACGCCAGAATTAAAGATGTTGAACCCTCTTTATAAGAGGATGTCTCTAATTTAATCGATTTTATCCGCTCCTCCACCCTCCCGTTCACATCCGCCCCGGCCGTTATCGCAGCCTCCGCCTTCTGCAAATCCCCCTTCAAAGCAGCATCCAGCAGATCCTCTGTCGGTCCTGCATAAATCGAATTCAGAGATAAAAACATAAACGATATAATGAAAATAAAAGCTCTTAATAACATGCGATTCACCTTCTTCTGCATACCTTAGATCATAATGACGGAATATTTATATTCTCCGGTTTCCTGAAATACTTTTTATTTTTGATTCTGCCCTGCTGTATTGAAGAATTTCATAACTCCAATGATGGAATGTTCTTTTCAAGAGTCAAGGTTATTAATGTTTCGGGTTCCCTGTTTTTTGCAAAGACATTAATACATCCTTTAATGCTTCATCAATTTCCGGATACTGAAATTGAAATCCTTCGTTCAGAATTCTTTCAGGAACAACCCACCTGCTTTTCAGAATCAGTTCTGTCTCTGTTCTGATCATAAAAGCTCCGATCTCCAGAAGAATCCTCGGAGAAGGCAGTCCGAATTTTATATTCATGATTTTTCTGAGGGTTTTCATTAATTTGTCATTTGAAATCGGATAAGGCGATGAACAGTTGTAAATCCCTTTCAGTTCTCTGTTCTGCTTCAGAAACTGAACAATGGAAAAAAGATCTGCAATATGAATCCACGAGAACATCTGCTTTCCGTTTCCCTGTTTTCCGCCAAGTCCAAAACGCACAAGATTTTTAAACGGAATGATTACCCCTCCTTCTCTGCCCAGAACAATTGCCATCCGAAGTGCAATCTGTCTTGTCTGGGGAAGTTTAAAATCAAAGAAAGTTTTTTCCCAGGCGAGTGCCACGCCGACAGAAAATCCGGTTCCAATCTCTCCTGCGGTCTCAGTCATAGCTCTGTCTTCTGAATGTCTGTATATTGTAGCAGTGCTGGAATTAATCCAAAGTTCGGGAGGATTTCTGCACTTCAGTATTGCCTCGCCTAAAATTCCCGTGGTCTCTATTCTGGATTTCAGTATTTCCTCCTTGTTTTTCGCATTGTAGCGGCAGTCCACCGATCTTCCTGCAAGATTCAAAAGCATCTCTGAGTCTTCCAGGGCTTCAATTATGGAATCTCTGGAATTCCACTCAATGCAGTTCTTCTGCCGGGAAATAATAATGACTTTATATCCCATGCTCTCATACCGTTTCTGAAAATATTTCCCGATAAAACCAGTACCGCCGGCCAGTACAATTTTCTTATTATTCATAGTATGATATTCTGTAATGATTCTCTGCTCTGTCAAGGCAGATAAATTCAATACTTGACAGCGGAGATCAATTTTTTACACTCTAAAAAAGGAGCCATAACAGCATATGGAATATTTAAGAACACCGGAAGAGCAGTTTCAGAATCTGGAAGGATATTCTTTTCCCCCCAATTATGTAAATGTATCAGAGAACGGAATGAGAATGCACTATGTCGAGGAAGGAAATAAGAACGGAGAGACGATTCTGCTTCTGCACGGGGAACCTTCCTGGTCGTATCTGTACAGAAAGATGATTCCGCCTCTTGCAGCGAAAGGATTCAGAGTGATTGCACCCGACCTGATCGGATTCGGGAAATCGGACAAACCTGTCTCACAGGATGACTATACTTATCAGTCACATATAGACTGGCTCAATGTATTTTTGAAAACTCTTGATCTGAAAAAAATCACTCTGTTCTGTCAGGACTGGGGAGGACTGCTCGGACTCAGGCTTGCAAGCCTCAATGAGGAAAGGTTCTCTCGAATTGCGGCTGGAAATACTTTTCTGCCTACAGGTGAAGGAAAACCTGCACAGGCATTTCTCGACTGGAGAAATTTTTCTCAGAATGTCAGGCGTCTGCCAGTCGGAAAAATCATTCAGAACGGATGCGTATCTTCCTTATCCTCCGAAGTCCTGAGAGGATACAATGCCCCATTCCCTTCAGAAGAATACAAGGCTGGTGCAAGAAAATTTCCGATCCTTGTACCGATTTCGGCGGATGATCCTGAGGGAATAAAAAATAAAAAAGCATGGGAAATATTCCGTAACTGGAAAAAACCTTTTCTGACTGCATTCAGCGACAGCGATCCGATCACTGCAAAAGCGGATATATTTTTCAAAAGAGCAGTGCCGGGAGCAAAAGGACAGAAGCATGCGACAATTCTGGGAGCGGGGCACTTTCTGCAGGAAGACAAAGGAGAAGAACTCGCTTCGGTGATCCTGGATTTTATTCAGGCGAATTGATCTGCGTTTATAATATATTTTATATTATAAATGAACTGCATAAAAGCATCAAAAAAGGGGAATCACGCGGAGACGCGGAGCACTGATTTTGCTTCGCAATTGATCCAATTCTTTTTGCTTTTTGATATCTGCATTTAATATGAGCTTTTACACAAACTCAGTTAAAGACGCAGGGGAGCCTAGAGTCGGCAGGCTCACGGCAAGTGCCGGCGGCCAGGAAACTGCTGCAAACTTGAAAGTCACTGCCTCCCCGGCAAGGCTGCCCGATGGCTGCAGTCGACTTAACAGCAAGTCACTAAAGGAGGCACGGACATCTGTTCTGAAGCAAGGAACTCTGTTCGGGAATGCAGTTTCTCAGAAATTACACTAATTTATCTTTCCAGAAAAAAATTTGCTTGAATCCCGAAAGAACCCGGACTATAAAGAACTCGATTTAATACTAAGGGACTGTGAAAAGGTACATTTTACACAACCCTTGAATGGAGAATTGAATGGAAAGAATTTTTTATTTTCTGGTCGGTGCGATTCTGTTTCTGGCCGCATGTTTTGGAATGTACAAACTGGTCGGTTCGGGTGAATTTATGGACTGGACGATCGGAGCATTGTCCTTTCTCTGGCTGATCTTCATCGTGACAATTCCCTGGAATTCCTATTTCAAGGCAAAGGAAATTCTGTATGAAGCAGAAGTATCCAGACTGAAGAATATTGCAGTCAAGGAAGAAGGAGTCGTTTTTGCACAGTCAGTCAGCAGAAGATCCCTCATCGTATCCATCTCTCTGCATATTGTATCAGCTGGAGCATTATTTTATATTGCGAACAGAGGAATCAGCCAGGTCGGTTATTATACTGCAGGACTGACGATTATGCTGACATTCCTTCGTCCGGGAATCCGGTTTTACGAATATCTTCACAGAAAACTTGAAATGATCCGTCAGGAATTTCAGTATCCCAGAGAGGATGTCCAGGAACTTCTTTCCAAGGTTCAGGATATTCTGTACAGGACTGAGAGTCTGGAAGGTCAGCTGAGCACTGAGGAGGGATCCGGATCATTGAGACTTCAGGTGGAAGCACAGCTCTCTCAGATTCGCGAAAAATTGAAGAAGCTGGATCAAAAAATGGATGATGTTTTCCGTTCCAATCGAGAAACTAAGAATGACATAGAATCTTCCGTAGCCAAGGAACTTGATTCCATCCGCAAGGAGAACAAGGAACTGGTCGCCAAAATTACAGAAAGCGGAGAAGTGGTAGAAAGTATTTCGACAATAGCAAAGTATCTGAAAAAGCTGTAAAAATGCAGCTTCTTTCTGTTTCAAAACTTTCCAAGACAATTGGAGACCGGACCTTATTCAAAGATGTGGACTTCGGAATTTCCGAAGGTGAAAAACTGGCAATCGTCGGAGTCAACGGCTCCGGCAAATCCACTATGCTCAGGATTCTGACCGGCAAAGAAGAATCCGATACCGGCGAGATTGTCAGAAACCGTGAACTCAAAACTTCCATCCTCGCTCAGAACTTTCATTCCGATCCCGAAAAAACAGTAAGAGAACATATATTTCGCGGAGAAGGAAAGACAATTCTTCTTCTGAAAAAATATTCAGACATCTGCGAAAGGATGGCTGAAGGAGATGTCAACGCAGAAAAAGAATACAATTCCATTCTGACAGAAATGGACAAGGTTTCTGCCTGGGAATATGAAACTCAGGTGGAGTCCATTCTGCGTGAGCTGGGAATTGATCATCTGAATATGAAAATGAGCGATCTTTCAGGCGGTATGCTTAAAAAAGTGGAGCTCGCATCTGCACTCATAGAAGAAAGCAATCTTCTGATTCTTGACGAACCGACAAACCATCTGGATGTTCAGTCGATTCTCTGGCTCGAAGACTTTCTGGTTCAGACGGAGAAAGCACTCATACTCATCACTCACGACAGATATTTTCTGGACAGAATTACTGATAAAATATTGGAAATTGATTTAGGAAAATGTTTTTTATATCAGGGAAACTATTCTTATTTTCTGGAAAAAAAGGCAGAGAGAGAGGAAAAGGAAAGAATTCAGGAAGAAAAAGCTGAAAAATTTCTCCGCAAGGAAATCGAATGGCTTCGAAGGCAGCCCAAGGCGAGAACCACAAAACAGAAGGCGAGAATTGACCGTGCAGATGCAGTCATCAACAGAGAGAAAATAGAAATCCAGAAAGAACTTGAACTCTCAGTGGCGGCCAAAAGACAGGGCAAGACCATCATGGAAGTGAAGAACATAAAAAAATCTTTCGGTGACAAAACTGTCATTGAAGGTTTCACTTACCATTTCAAGAAGCAGGAAAGGCTCGGAATCGTCGGGGCCAACGGCGCAGGCAAGTCGACTCTCCTAAACATACTTGCAGGAAGAATGAATCCTGACGGAGGGTTCATCAATCCCGGCCTGAATACGGTGACAGGATACTTTGATCAGACCAGCCGTGATCTACCGGAAGAAATGCGGGTGCTGGATTATATCAAAAAAAATACAGGCGAATACATTACAACTGAAGACGGAATCAAGATCACTGCATCGAAGATGCTCGAAAAATTTCTCTTCGACGACAGGATGAAGTATTCCGAGATCAAGAAACTTTCCGGAGGGGAAAGGAGAAGACTGTACCTTGTGCAGATACTGATGAACAGTCCCAATTTTCTGATCCTCGATGAGCCTACAAACGATCTGGACATCAGAACCCTTTCCGTCCTCGAAGACTTTCTAATCGGTTTTCCCGGCACAATTGTGATTGTTTCTCACGACAGATATTTTCTCGACAGAACTGCAGAGACTCTTCTGATTTTCACAGGAAACGGAAAAATCGAAAGTTACACCGGAACATATACATCATTTCTTGAGAATCCGACTTTAAATAAAAAAGAAGAAAAAATCATTAAGACTGAGATACAGGAAGAAACACCGAAAGAACCGGTCAAAAAGAGAAGCTTCAAGGAAGAAAAGGAACTGAAAAATCTGGAAGAACAGATCCTTCAGCTGGAAATGACCAAGGAAGATATTGAAAAGGAACTCGCAGAAAATTCTGCAGACTATAAAAGAGTGGATGAACTCTCGAAAAGACTGCAGGATATTGAAAAGGACATTGAAAAAACCTGGGGCAGGATGTCAGCGCTCTGAATTTACTTAATGTCCTTGGGCATACTGAGAAGTTTGTATCCTACAAATCTGTCTTCTCCTGTATACACTGAATTCTGAACTGAGTCATGCTTGAGGCCTGCAGTCAGAAGAATGTTCTGTTTTTTGAAATCAGCTTCCGTCTTCAGTTCAGCTCCGCCTTTTGTCTTCAGAATAACTTCGATTCTTTTCACTTTCAGTGAAGCGACGATGTATTTCTTTTTTAATGCATTTTCATCTTTTTTTGCTTTTGATGTGGGTTTATAGTCTTCCATGACATGTTCAGAAGGATCAATGAAACGGAAAGTGACAGCTTCTACATCCTCAAGTCCTGCATTCACTGAAGCCACTTTCTGAAGCTGTGCCTTCGCCCAGGCCAGATCGGATGCAGAATAGGAAATCTCAATGACCTGCTTTCCCTCCCCTTCTCTGACCTTGACAGGTTTCAGATACTGATCTTTCAGAATAGTCGGATCTTCTTCATTCGGAATGTATCCGAGCATGGACTCTTTTGACCATACCTGAAACTGAGTATATCCCAAAATTTTTCTGCCCTCTACAAGGCCGCGCCCATCCACCGATTTTTCACCGGCACTTGCACATCCAGCCAGCAGAGCAAATATACACAATGTAATGATATTTTTAAAAAACATTCTTTCCTCCAAACATATATCAGGGTTTTGAATAATCATTTTATGAACCGGCATCAGTCTTTCATAAGAAGATTCAAAATGATTTCCCAATTATGTTCCAATATTATAATCAGCGGAAATGATTTCTAATACTTTTTCATTTCAACAGAACAATCCTCTCCTTCCTGCCGTCGTCAAAAGTCATTCTGATCTACTTTTTCCTTTCACTGCTTTCTAATTTCTGGCCTGTCCCCGAAGACTTTATCCGCCGGAGATTTTTCATTGCCGACTTTCAAACCTTCGACCGAAGGACTTTCTTCGCCTGTCGAATCTAGACAAAACTCCAAAAACGCCCCACCTGCAGCCGAAGGCGTAAGGTGAGTTCTAACTCATGGAATACTCAATGGATTGCAAGTGTGGGATATAATGAATTTTTATCTGAAGATTCCAAGGCGACTGCGGATACAAAAAGTATTACAGGATTCAGGCTTGATACAGCTTTTTATCTTCAGAACGGATTTAAATGGCAGAGGGCTGCATTTGAAGGAAAGAAAAGGGATATTAAAAGTGTTTTCTTTCAGGGAAAGACAGCACTGAAGTTTCTTTACGGTCAGGCATTCCGTGCTCCAAATGCTCAGGATCTGACTTCTTCCACTGCAGTTCTCGGCAATCCCAAATTGAAGCCTGAAATCATTGATTCTTATGAAATTGTTCTGATGCATAAGGCAAAATTCTGGAAGACAAATCTGGTTCTGTTTGAAAACGTCTGGAGAAACGGAATTGTGCGTGTACTGAAGCCGCTTCTGCCTCAGCCCTTTGTTGCAGAAGCGGAGAACAAGGGCATAAATAAATCGAGAGGGGCAGAAATCGAATTTTATTTTAACAATAATAAATGGGATCTTTTATTATCAAGATCTCATATTATTTCGAAAGACTATACACAGCCGGAATTCATCACTGTGAATCAGTCCAATTTTAAAGCGGCACAGAATCCATCTTTTTTTTACGTCACAGAATTCGAACGGAAAACGTTATACTCTTTTTCCCAGATATATATTCAGCACGGGGATCGGATATAATTTTGACTGGAATAAACTTACAGTTTTTCTCATACAGAGATGGTTTTCCAATTTCAGAGATGTTGTGTATTAAAACAATACAAGTTCACATTATCAGAAAAATTATAATCGCTTCGACCTGACTGTTTCTGTATCTCCTGCGGAAAATTTTGAAGGAGGTTTTGTAATCAGGAATATCACAAACCGGAGAAATGCCGTTCCGGGCACCTACGAAAACTCATACGGTATCTACGACGAAGAACTGAATGCCTCAGTCAGAATGACAGTGAGGATGTGAATCATTCAGCTCTGTCTGTAAAGGATCGCTGTCTTGCTGTAAGATATGCGTCGAATTCAGGCATATCCCTGAATACAGTCACTCCCGGCAGAGATTTGATGATTTCGAATACTGCCTGGATCTGGGGCTGCATATTGATGAAATGAGTTTCTCCCCCGCCTTCCTTAATGACTTTTCGAGCGATTGCGAATACTCTGAGACCGGCACTGCTGATAAATCTCAGATCTGCAAGATCAAATACCAGATCTTTTTGGGGCTGTGAAAAAATGCTTTGGAGCTGATTTTCCAGTTCAGGTGCGGTGGATGTATCTAGACTTCCTGCAAGTCTTACAGTAACGCCGGCATTGTCTGTATTTCCTATACTCTGCAGAATTTGAATAACTAATTTCATATTATTATCTTCCAAAACTGTGTTTTTGTGTAAAGCTATTTTATCGGGAGACCTAATCTATGCTTTTATACAATCTCAAAAAGGTATTTTTTCAAAGTAAGTATATTTGTATTGTTTTCCCTTAAATAACTCATTTCATCAATATTCTGTCTGACCAGTTCCAGTCCCCATCCGCCGACAGTTCTTTCTCCGATCATTTTCCGACTGTCATTCAGATTCATTTTAGTCGGATCGAATTCAGGCCCCTGATCATAAAGCTCTACTGTAATTAAATTATCAGTTATTTTCAGTATGACAGAAATTTTTTTATCCTTATCTTTTTTGAGCGAATGATTTATGATATTGCTTCCGCATTCTTCTAAGGCAAGTTTCAGAGAAAAAATAATTTTTTCAGGAATTTTATTTTCCTGACAGTACTGACTCAATATTTCGACTGCTCTCATTATTTCTTCAGGAACAGCATTCAATTCAATTTTCATAAGTATTTTTAAACCTGAGTGTCAGTATGGCAATATCATCCGACTGAGAGACTTTTCCTGCGAAACTGTGTACCTGCTGAAGAAGACCTGCTGTGATGACAGATGCAGACTCATTTCTGAACTGATTTATATCAGCAATAATCTGTTCATTTCCATACACATCGTCATCTGAATTGAGTGCTTCACTCACTCCGTCAGTATAAAACAGAATCGCATCTCCTGCTTTAAGATTAATTTTTGTCTGTTCAAATCTGATTCCCGGTTCAAGCCCAAGTGCAGTCCCAAGCTCAGATACTGCCCATTCAGGAGGTTCATTGTTTCGAAGCAGAACAGGTCTGCACTGTCCCCCGTTTGCAATTGTAAGGATTCCCGTATGAGGATTGTAATCCGCACATAAAAACGTAACGAACATACTGTATGGATTGTCTGCACAGAGTTCATCGTTGAGTTTGGAGAGTATGAGATTCGGTTCATTACTTTCCCGTGACAGGAGTCTCGCTATGCTGATTGCCCTCACCATAAAGAGTGATGCAGGTATTCCCTTTCCGGAAACATCTCCTAAAAAAACAGTCAGCCGATTTCTGTCGGATGCATGTACTCCATAAAGATCTCCGCCTACTTCATAAGCAGGAAGAAGAACTGCAGAAATCTCTACATTAAATGTTTTTTCGAGTTCCGAAAAATTATGAGGAAGCATTCCCATCTGAATCTCATGTGCTATTTTGAGTTCACCTGCAATCTGTTCCTTGACTGCATCATTATAAAGTTTGACTTTCAGAAGAGAATGAACCCTTGCTTTGACTTCCATCATTTCAAAGGGTTTTGTCAGATAGTCATTTGCTCCTGCTTCAAATCCTACGACTTTATCCTGAAGTTCTTCGAGTGAGGAAAGAAACATAATTGGAACTTCTGCTGTCTCAGGCATTTTCCTGAGATGTCTGCATACCTCATATCCGTTCATTCCCGGCATAATAATGTCCAGGAGCACAAGATCAGGTGGATTGCGCACAGCAGTTTTCAATGCACTCTCTCCGCTTTTCACTGCACTCAGTCTGTAGTCGGATTTCAAACCTCCTACCAGAATGGAAAGATTTTCTTCTGAATCATCAACAATCAGAATTCTGCATTCAGATAGATTTTTCAATGATCCTGTCCATTATTATATATGAGTGTAAAAACTGACTGGAAAAAGTATTCTCAATCGGTAGGTTCACATTTTCTATTTTTTTCACGATGCATTACATTCCAAGACTTTTTTATGATTCTGCTGAATTCCTTTTTTCAATGAAGTTTTTCATCTGAGTAGTCTTCTGCAATACCAAAGAACTCTTTCTGTATCTTTACAAATACTTCCACTATATCCGGATCAAAATGTTTTCCTCTCCCTGAAATAATAATTTCTGCGGCTTTTTCATGAGGAAAAGGTTCTTTGTATATTCGCCTGCAGATAAGTGCATCATATACATCAGCAATTGCCATCAGTCTTGCCGAAACAGGTATACTTTCTCCTGAAAGGCCTGTCGGATATCCTGATCCATCCCATTTTTCATGATGATATAATACAATATCCTTTGCGATCTGAAGAAATTCCACTCTGGTGCCGAGAGATCTTTCTGCTCTTTCAATTGCATCTTTTCCAAGTATTGGATGAGTTTTCATTATTTCAAATTCTTCCACTTCAAATTTACCCGGTTTCAGAAGAATTCTGTCAGGGATGCCTACTTTTCCGATATCATGAAGAGGTGCAGATTTGAAAAGCAGTTCAATATTTGACTCAGTAAGAAAGGGTTCGTGTTTTGGATATCTTTTCAAATTTGAAGCAAGAAGTTTTACATACCATTGTGTTCTTCTGATATGATTTCCTGTATCGTTGTCTCTGGTTTCTGCAAGAGAAGTGAGTGCGAGTATGACAACATCCTGAGTAGAGATGATTTCTCTTGTTCTTTTTCTGATCTCCTGTTCCAAAAATTCATTTTTATCCTTCAGGAAATTTGATGCAGCCTTGAGCTTCATCTGTGTTTTGATTCTTGCCAGAAGAATTGCAGGATTGATAGGTTTGGATATATAGTCCGCTGCACCGATGTCCAGTCCAAGCTTTTCATCATCAGTTTCAGTTCTGGCCGTCAAAAATATCACAGGGATTTCGGATGTCATTGAATCGGCCTTCAGCTGTCTGCAGACCTCGTAGCCGTCCATTCCAGGCATCATAATATCCAGAAGAATCAGATCAGGGGGTGATTCTGACCGCGCAATACGAAGTGCTTTTTCTCCATTAATCGCTGCCTTTACTCTGAAGCTGTCCTTCAGTATGCTGGTGACGATGGATAAATTATCAGGTATGTCATCTACAACGAGTACAGTCGGTATTTCATTCTGCTGCAGACTGTGCATAATCTGTTACCTTATCCCTTTCCGATAATGTTTCCATTTTATATTCCTCAATTACTGTTCAAGAGTTAATTTCTGTAAACTGAAGATTCAGCCTGCAGAAAAAACAGAGATCCCGAATTTGCTCATTGCTGACTCCAGCCTGATCAATGCTTTTTCAAAATCGAATTTCTTTATGTCATTTATGATTCCTGCAAACTCTGAAGGAAAGGCTGCTGCAATCATTTCTTTGTTTTCTTCTGCCAGATCCAGAGCCAGTGCATCATCCTCTTTCAACAGTCTGCAGAGCTGAAGGCAGGTTTCTGCAAGTTTTTTCTTATTGATCTTTATAGAAGACTGCATTGTTTTTTCTTCAGGAAGTTTTTCTTCCAGATCTTTCATAATGATGCCTAGATGCTGTTCAAGTGAACTGAGCAGTTTATCCGTTTCGCTCGAAGGTTTTTTATTTTTTATGGCTTTTTCCAGATCAGAGGAAATTTCATAAAGTTCTGCAGCACCGATGCTTCCGCTCACTCCTTTCATTGTATGGGAAAGTCTTTCTGCGAGAAACAAATCACCTGCATTCAATGCTTCCCTGATTTCAATTGCCGATTCCTTCCTGCCTGCAAGGAATTTTCTAAGCAGAGAAAGATATGAATTTTTCTTGCCGAGCATTCTTCTAAGACCGTCTTCCATATCAAGTCCGGCAATTTTATCCGGAAGAGAATCATCTGAATCCTGGCTTTTCTCATTATTTTTTAATGATACCTCTGTCTGATTTCTGGGTTTGATCCATTTCAGAAGAATTTTCCAGAGAAGGGAAGGATCTATCGGTTTCGATATGAAATCATTCATTCCTGCATCAATGCAGGCAGCCCTGTCCTGATCCATAGCATTGGCTGTCATTGCAACAACAGGCAGAAGCGACCAGTCCTGATTTTTTCTGATTTCTCTGATAGCAGTAATTCCGTCCATTACAGGCATCTGCATATCCATCAGAATAAGATCATATTTTCTGTTTCTTATTTTTTCGAGCGCTGCAAGACCGTTTTCAGCAGTATCCACTCTCATCCCCGCCTCCGTAAGAAGTTCAACTGCCACATCCTGATTGACTTCATTGTCTTCAACAATCAGAATATATGCACTGTTGATCTGAGAAAGCCTGTCTTCCAATGCAGATTCTATGTCTATTTCGTTCAGGCTGTTTCGTAACTACTCAGCTGAAAAAAAGCTTGTACTTTCAGGAGCATAAAAATAATGACAATATATGTGGGTTCAGGAAGTGCGACAAGCCTTTAAGAAAGGTCTGAAAGAGATTATCAGACTTGTAAAGAGCCTGTATGAGAAGATAAGAGAACTTGATAAAAGAGTATCAGATCTGAACCTGAGAAATAAATATCTTGAAGAAGAGCTGAAGAAGCTTCAGGGCGTGAAAGCTAAAGACAGTCACAACAGCAGCAAGCCGCCGTCCTCGGACGGTTTTAAGAAGAAGACAAAAAGTCTGAGGAAGAAGTCCGGCAGAAAAAGCGGAGGGCAGAAAGGTCATCCTGGAAAAAGCCTGGAGATGTCGGAAAATCCCGACAGAGTCAGGAGACTGAAGCTGTCAAAGTGCGGTCACTGCGGAACAGCAGCAGAAGATAAGTTCAAGACTGTCGAGAGAAGACAGGAAATTGACATTGTAATCAGAAGGCAGGTGACAGAATATCGGGCGGAATGCCTGGACTGTCCTTCCTGCGGAAAGCATTCAAGAGCGAAGTTTCCTGATTTCTGCAGAAGACCCGTGCAGTACAGTTCCAATGTGAAGTCCCTTGCCGTATATCTGAACAAATATCAG
>JBPOJG010000415.1:0-12482 GCA_052033835.1 Spirochaetota bacterium | reverse complement strand
CCAATATAATCAGAAAACATACGATCAGCTTTGGGGCCCTGGATCGCAATCTGATGCCAGGATGCACTTTCATTTCTGATCTGCACAGAACTGCTGTGGTATTTAAGGAAATGCTCATATACCTTTTCATAATTGGATGCATTTGAACAGATCATATATTTTCTGCTGCTGAACCTGTAGACAGTGATGTCATCCACAAGACCGCCGTTCTCATTTACGACTGCATTGTACTGAACCTGTCCGTCATACAGCTTTGAAACAGTATTGCAGGTCAGTCTTTCGAGAAGCTCCAGAAGTTCATTTTCATTTCCTTCCAGAAATATCTCTCCCATATGAGAAACATCAAAGAGTCCCGCAACTTCTCTTGTCGCCAAATGTTCCTGAATAATTCCAATATACTGAACAGGCATTTCCCATCCGCCGAAAGGAACCATTTTGGCTCCTGACTTTTTATGAATCTCATTTAAGGGAGTCTTCTTCATATTTCTTCCAATATTAATCTCAGCCGAAACGAGTTTCGGTCATCTGCATTCAGGAGAAAAATGCAGAAGCAAATTGGCAAGTAAAATCATAAACCGCTTTTCTTTGTTTTGCCGGGTTTCCTGTCAGGAACTTCCGGAGATTTCGGTTCTTCATTTTTATTTTCCGGTGCAGTCTCATCTCTGAATCGGAAGAATATTTCTCTGATGAGATTCAGTCTTTCTAAAATCAGAAGAAATACAAGAATAAACAGACTTGCAAAGAAAAGCATGACTGCTCCGAGCAGATAGTATTTGACTGTCCATTCAAATGCGACCTTGAGCCTTCTTGCAGTATCCTTGAAAAAACCGGGAGTCGCTGCACTTCTTCTTTCAGCCAGAGTAAACTTGACTGTGCAGAATTCATTTTCTTCATCGAAGTCTCCCAGTTTGACTCCCAGATTCTGAATTTCTTTTTCAATCTCAAGAATTCTATTCTCAAGTTCAATCATCTCTGAGATTTTTCCATTTCTGCTTTTTAATGAAATCAGTGAGTCTCTGTATTTTTCCTGAGAAAGTCTCTGTGCATTCAGATCCCGGTACTCATTTGTCTTGTCTGTCTTTGTAATTTGAATGTTTGTGATGTTCCCAATCTTTCTTACTGCAGAAACCATCTCATCAAATTTTTCCGGATCCACACCGATGCCGAGTCTGAGGATTCTGCTTCCGGCAAGGCCTGTATTCTGTTCCAGCTGAATCTGTGCTTTGAATTTCAAAACTGTATCTCTCAAAGTTTTTTCATCCTTATCGAATTCATCAGTCACCGAATTCATTGCCCCCACTTTTTCATATTTCTGTCCTGCCAGAAACTGGGGAGAAATACTTCCTTCTTTTGGAGTCGCTTTTCTTTTGTCAGACGCGTAGTTCCTTTTTCCAGTTTCAATTTCATTCTGCTGAGACTGACCCAGAGACTGTACCGGATGAGACTCGCCGATATGCTCTGTGCCGAAAGAAAAATACCCGTAAGCAAATCTTAAGGACATAAGAATAAAAAAAGCCGCAGCTGCATATCTGAACATATGCAGAAATTTTTCCCTGAAATTTGAATCTTTCATAATGATCTCCTCGAAACCAAAATAAAATGTTTTTATCTGTTCAATAAATTTCCGGATTTCCAATCGCGAAGTGCTGCAAACTTGGAAACTGCTTCAGCGTTTCCGCCCCGGGCTGTCGGAAACCTGAGATGCACCCCGAACACTCAACTCCGCTGGTTTATGTATGTATCGTTATCAGTTTCTAAATTCTGTGCATTCCATAATTCTAAAATAACTGATCTTATTGATAACGAAATTGAGAATTGGCCCTTATGCAAGACTATTTTCCAAGCATCCCCCCCAAAAGTGTCTGAAAATATCATTTACTTTTAAAGAGACTTATTATTCAACTAATCTTACTCATGCAGAACTTTCTCAGAAAATCCAGGCCGATTCTGGAGCAGGAAAAATTGAACGAATTGGAGAATTTTATTCCTCCTTTTGCACTTTCTGCTTCTTGCCTGACCCTGTATTTTGCAGAGGAACGTCTGATTCTTCTGCCTTTTCTCATTCTGTATTTTGCATTCAATGTACTGATGACTTCTCTCAGAAACAGATTCGATAAATCCAGTTTCCTCAGGCTCGAACTGACTCGTTTATTTATCAATCCGCTCATTCTTTTTCTAATTATAAGCTTTTCTGGCAGAAATTCAAGTGCATGGCTTCTCTGTCTTCCCGGAGTGATCTGGGCTCCTCTGGTCACTGGCTCCAACCTGGTTCTCATCCCAGTCTCTTTCTCTTACATTGTCATTCTCGGCACAGCAGGATATTTCACTCATTCGGATTTAAGCTTTATTCTGCAGCAGATGCTCGCAGTTCCCTCCGTTCTTCTTCTGACTCTGATTCTTTTCGGAATGATAGGGGACATTCAAAAAGTCAGAATACAGAGCATTCTGCAGTCCATACCCTTGACCGTATTCACATGCAGCAGAGAAGGAATTATCGATTTTATCAACAGACCCATCCCGCCTCTTTCCACAGAAGACATTATAGGAAAACATATCTTCGACTTCACTCCGCCTCACGATCATGAACGAGTAAAGGAGTATTTCCAGAAAGTCATCACAGATGGAGCCATAGTCAACTATGATGTAGATATATCCCAAAATGCTGCGAACGTCTGGCTGAATGTATATATTTCTCCGATTTTTGAAAACGGAAAAGTAAAAGAAACTGTATTTATACTTCAGGATGTAACCGAAAAAAGACTGATGGAAATTCAGCTGAGATCCGCAAAAGATGAGGCAGAAAAAGGAAGTCTGATTAAATCGCAGTTCCTTGCCGCGATGAGCCATGAAATCAGGACTCCCTTGAACGGAGTAATCGGTTTTGCCGATCTGCTGTCCCGAACTTCTCTGAATTCAATACAGAAAAACTATTCAGAAAACATCAACAGCTCCGCAAATCATCTTATGAATATCATCAATGATATATTAGATTTTTCTAAAATTCAATCGGGGAAAATGAACATCCATCTTTCCGAATGCAATCTGAAAAAACTGACTGGAGATCTGATGAAGACTTTTTCAATGCAGGCAGACAAGAAGCATCTGAAAATGATTCTCAATTTTCCGGAAAGAATTCCTGAAAATGTCCGTGCAGACTCTGTCAGAATAAGGCAGATACTTTTTAATCTTATGGGAAATGCTTTGAAATTTACAAATGAGGGCACAGTCTCTCTGGATGTCAGAATTTTTGCTTCACAGAACAGAGGGGTATTAAACTATCAGTTTACAGTGAAGGACACCGGAATCGGCATTCCTAAGGAAAGAGTCGGAGAGCTTTTTAAGGAATTTACCCAAATTGATATGTCGTCAGAACGAAAGTTTGGCGGAAGCGGTCTCGGCCTTTCGATAAGCAAAAATCTGGCAGAACTGATGAACGGATCCATATCCTATTCTTCGAGGGAAGAGAAAGGTTCAAAATTTACACTGACTCTTCCTCTTGAAATTTCAGCTGATACTTCAGATTTCGACGAAGCCCAAAAGCAGTCCGTACAAATCATTGTCTCAGATTCTCAGAAAAAACTGAAAATCCTGGCTGTAGATGACAACGAAATGAATCTTCTTCTGATCCGTTCTATGCTGGAAATGCTGAATATGGACAATGATGAAGCAGTGAGCGGAAAAGATGCGCTGGAACTTATATCCCAAAATAATTATGATCTGATCTTTCTGGATATCGAAATGCCGGAAATGAGCGGGATTGAAACACTGAAAGAAATCAGAAAAATTGAAATTGGGCAGAACCGAAAAACATTTATAGCAGCATGTACAGCTCATGCTCTGGAAGGAAGCAGGGAAAAATTTTTGAATGCAGGATTCAATGCTTATCTGTCAAAACCCATTTCACTTGCCAGACTGAAAGAGACTCTCTCACTGTTTTCCTGAAAAAATGAAAAGATCAGACTTTTTTTCTTGCGGCAAGATTTGCTTCAGTTCTTTCAATAATATCTCTGTCCACTGATTCTATCTTCTGCCTGATTTTTCTGTACAGATCAGAGTTGTATTCCCTTTTTAATGCATAAATCAGGTTCAGTCCATAATGCAGAATTCTGTTTTCTATCTTGAAAAGAATATCCTGCTTGACTGTATTTCTGCTCTGATCGAGACGAAAGACTTCTGAAACGAAATGCCGAATTTCTTCGCCTGTAAGTTCTTCCATTTCAGGCAGAAGCCCCTTTTCAATACAGTATACAGGAAGACATTCTTTCAGATCATCATCATTGAAATTTTTTTTCAGATCATTTATCGCAGTGTAAAGAGGCTCCGATTCCACCAGATCAAGAGGAAGAAGTTCCTGATAATATAAAAAACTGCTTCTGTACAGAATTCTGCTTTTTCTGTGCTCTCCTGTATGATAAAGACATTCTGCCTTATAAAAATAAAATTCGCGCGGGATATCCTGATATTTTCGGATATAGTCAATCATCTCGCTGCAGTTTTTATAATCGCGGATTCGAATCAGATTCGCAGTCAGAAGAATCATGATCTCTTTTGTCATAACATGTTTTCCGTCTCTCTGATAGCCCTGCCTCAGCTGAGAACAGGATTCCTGAAGCACACAGATGAGAATAGATTCAAATGACATAGTTCTCGGATATTTCCTATCCAAAAGATCCTTTTCAAATTTTTTGAAACTCTCATTCAGAAAAAGACCTCTTTCAATTCCCTCCGGAATTTTTAAAATTTTATCGAGACGGTTGTCCCAATAGGAAGCAATATAAAAACCGACAATCAATTCAGGATTTTCCGGACTGATATCTAAAAGTTCAGAAAAGATTTTCTTTGCCTTTTCGAACTCTCCTGTTTTGAGTTTCTTATTTGCCTCCTCAATTCTGATCTGCATATGTACAGAAACCAATTTCCTTTTTTTTCACTGAATGTCACTAAATTTCATTCTTACCGGGTGTTTTTAAAGATTTGTTTGAATTGACGGACTTAAATCATCAAAGACAGACGTTAAATTTTTTGACTGTCGCTTAATCTGAGTCCAGTCTCTCTTTTTTCATTCCAGACATCTTTTTTCTGATTCTTTTCAGTCTGGGTTCAAGACAGATTTCTGAAATATTCATTGCCGGTCTGACTCCAATGCAGGTTCTTACAGCCTCTGCCACTTCTTCGGGATAAAGAAATGAATCCTCTCCGGATTCAGGTTCAAACCAAGTGTCCCTGTAAAAATCAGTAGATACAATATCAGGGACAATATTCACGACTCGCAAGCCTGATTTTCTGGATTCATCAAACACGGAACGCGAAAACTGAGAGAGTCCTGCTTTTGTACCCGAGTAGGCAGCAGCCAATCCGGAACTTTTCATTGAAGATGCTGAGGAGACTGTCACAATTGTTGCCTGATTTTTTTTCAGCAGACGAAGAAAGATTCTGGTGATGATGACAGGAGAAACAAAATTCAAAAGCATCATTTCACTCAGTTTTTTTACAGGAAGTTCTTCATGCAGTCCAAAAAGTCCGATTCCGGCATTTAAGACAAGCACCTTAAGATTTGGACATAGTGTCTTTAAGGGAGAGAGATTTTTTTCCAGTGTATCGACAACAGAAAGATCCATTTTATGAAATATGAAATTTTCGCTCTGAAGATTTTCCGGAAAAGATCTTGCGATGCCATGCACAGTATATCCTTCTTTCAGAAGCATCATAGATACAGCAAGACCTATCCCCCTGCTTGCTCCAGTCACTATCGCAGACCATTCAGACATAAATGTTTTCCCGTCTGTAATATTTCTCTAAGTGAGATATAAAATATTCCAGCATTTCCTTTTCATACTCTTTCTTATATGATGCAATATCTCCATTCCTCTGAAAAGGATAATAGATAAGCTCTGAATCAGTTCTCATTTTTTTTATGTTCTTCAGATATCCTGCATTGATTCTAAAAACCCCTACAGTAATATCATCTACATTTCGAAGTTCAGGAACGTCCATTACCGAATCAATCAGTTCAGAATACTCTTTTTTCCAGTCCGGAATTCTGAGTATCGGATCAAAGCAGATCCTAGTTCTCCATCCCCTGAGAACGGCTGCCTTTAGACTGTCCATTCTTCTGTTCAAGGTGGGTGTCTTCTTTTCATATCTTCTGGCAACAGCAGGCGGCGAAAGTGTCCATGCAAGGATTACATTTGGAATCGGATCTATATTCTGTATCTGTGAAAAACCCGCACTTTTTGTACGAATCTCAAGAAGCAGATTCGGTCTTGTTTCTGCAAAACGTATCCATTCTGAGACGTATGGAACAAGAGATTCAAACGCAAGCAGATCTGTATCGTAGGAAATGCAGAGGTAAATCTCTTCCCCGGAACTTAAAAGAAGGTCTGTTTCTCTGAAGAAATCTTCCAAGTTCACAAATATGACGACATGACCGGATTTGTACATTCCCTGCAGATAGCAGTATTCACAATTGTACATGCAATTTAATATAAGAGAATTATAATAAAATCTAGGATGTTTCAGATTGTCTGCTATCTGAGAACCGGGATAAAAAAAATGATCTTTTTTCTCAGCCAGAATCAGTCTCATACAGGATTTCTGTGCCTGAAAATTCTGATTGCTTCTGTTAAAAATATTTTTGTAGTCAGCTATCGGAATAACCTCAGCCTGACTCTGTTTCCTAATAATCTGCTTTGTTCTTTCTGAATGCAGAATTTTCTCTTCTGCATAGATATGAGTAAAACGAATCAAGGAAGATCAGTTAAAAGATAATTTCTCACCGTTCCTGATCTTAAGTTTAAATCAGTATGTGAAAGTTTTCCCACATCCAGAGTTTTCGCGAAACTGTTTCCTACGCTGATGGCACTCGTCTGAGGCACAATGCAGTCTGACGGTGCATACACAGTTCCAAGAGAAGCACATCCTACAAGCATACTAGAATCTGAACCGGAAAAACCTGTTCCAGAGCTGTCCAATGAACCATAGTACGCATAGATCAGAGAGTCTCTGTCTTTTTTTGCATTGAGTGTATTCAAGTAAGTATTCGAAGCCCCAGTAATGGAACTGTCATAATTGTCCCAAGCCAAATCCTTTCCTCCGTTCGTACCGGTCATAAAGGTCGCAACATCGCCAAGAAAGGATTTGCTTTTCTGGTAAGCAGGACTTGCCCAAGGAGATCCATGAAAAGGAGTTCCTGCAGTGATAATTCTGGATATATAAGATGGTTTAGATGATTCATTCAAAGCGGCCTTGGATATGAGTCCTCCCATAGAATGACCAAAAATAGTTACGGTTCCTGATTCCGCACTGAAGAAAGCATCGAGGGTATTCCGAAGTCTTTTGCCGTTTGAATCCACAGTAGAGGATGTCAGATATGTAAAAAAATATAAATCATAACTTTTCAGAAGAACGCCGGAATAAAAATCAGTAGCAAGTACATCTTTCCAAATATCAGTAAGTATTCTCTTTTTCAAATCTGAATCTGTCGGAATAGCAGCATTGTCTCTGTCATTGTACTGCCATCCATGAATCAGTATCAATTTCTTTTTGGCAGTATTTGATGCTGTACTGACCTGAGTCAGATAATTTGTATTTGTTGAATTTGACGCCAACAGAGAGGAGGCTATGTACAGTTTTGCATAAGAATCAGGTGCTGACTGGCTCAATACGATCGCAGCAAGATAATTTTGGACCGGATCCTTTTTCTTCTTAGTCATTAAACTGCATTGCAGAAATAAAACTGCAATTAGAATGTATCCATAGAAACGAATCATTTGAATGATTTTACTGCATCCTCTTCAGTTTCAAATATTTCGAGATGAGCATCCATTCCTGTCATCTTGAAAACTTTCGCAACTGATCCTACAATGTTTACTATCTTGAGATTGCCTTGGTATTTCTTTAAACGATACATACCTGTGACCAATGTCCCAATTCCAGATGAATCCATAAAAGGAACTTGACCGAGATTCAGAATGATTTGGTATTTTCCTTCCTTAATCATCTGATCAATCAGATCCTTAATCTCTTTTGTGTTGTATAAGTCTACTTCCCCGACTATATCTACTATTGGAATAGAATTCACTTCTCTTTTTATCAGTTCCATTTCAATCCAACTGTCCCACCAGATTTTTAATAACAAGACACTAAAATCCCTGTCTTCTATTACAAGGAAAAATTTACCCTAAAGGAAAAAAATATTATTTTTGCGGCTGAATCATTTCACAATTTCCGTCAAATACTACCCCGTCAGCAATCTGCAGTTTGGCTGTCTTTATATTACCGGTCACCTTTCCTGTAGAAAGCATTTCCAGACGTTCAGTGGCTACAACATTTCCGATCACCTGTCCGCCCACAATGACTGTATGAGCTTTTATATTCGCTCTTACGACTGCTGTATCACTGATATACAAAAAACTTTCTGAAATGATTTCACCAATGAACTCGCCGCTGATCTGAAGAGGTTTTTTGAAAGTCAGGGTACCATTAAAATATGTATCCTTTCCCAGATTTGTAGAAATAGATCCAAATTCAGATACTGTTGTACCTGAAGTCTTTTTATTCATCATCATTTTGTTTTCATCACATAAACCCCGTCCCAATCAGAAGGAGGCGGTTCCTTTATATATTCCTTGCACCGTTTTATATACTCCAAGGTAGGGCCGTCATCGGATATAAGATCCAAGCCTTTCTGAAATTCAAGCAGTGCTTCCTGAAATTTTGCTTCTTTGTACAGTTGAAGGCCATGATTATAAAACTGAAGCAGTTCCTTCATTTCTTCCGAAATCATAATTTGTTAATTTCAGCGATAAAGAAAAACTGGCAAGCAAAAAAACGAGAACCTGTTCAGGCTTTTTCCCCAATTACAAAAAATGTGTGCATCGGGCCTTTTCCTTTCACTTCAATAATTCCTCTGTCATCAAAATTAAACTTATCCTGAAGTCTGGACTGAACACTTTCTGAGCAGTGTACTTTGCCTGGCATTCCATGCGACTCCATTCTGGATGCAGTATTTACTGCATCTCCCCATAAGTCATATACGAATTTTGTTTTTCCGATCACTCCTGCCACAACTGAACCTGTATGGATTCCTACTCGAATCGTTACAGGAATGCCCCATCTCTCAGTTATTTCACCGAAAATTTTGATCATATCGAGCCCAGCCCGTACAATTTTCTCCGGATGATCATCTGTGGGAGTCGGAATTCCTCCAGCCAGCATATAGCAGTCACCGATGGTCTTAATTTTTTCCAACTGATAGGACGATGCAATTGAATCGTACGCAGTGAAAATTGAGTTCAGAATTTCGACCAGTTTTGCAGGAGATTCCATCTGTGCGGAAAGTTTGGTGAAACCGGCAATATCTGCAAAAAGAATTGTAGAGGATTCAAAATAGTCTGCAATCACTGATTCGCCCGCTTTCAGTCTTTCTGCAATACTTGAAGGCAGAATATTCAGAAGAAGCCTGTCTGACTTCTCTCTTTCCATTTCCAGATTTGCATTCAGCTGATTGATCTTATGAAGAGTGTCCTTGAGCTGTTTATTGCGTCGGGCAAGACTCTTGTAAGCATCTGCATTGTCCAGGGCAATTCCAAGATAGGATGTCAGAGTAGAAAGAATGCTCAGATAATTATCAGTGAATATTTTCTCAGTAGAACTTTGAACTGTAAGAATTCCTATGATTCTTTTTTCAATCTGAAGAGGCATAAAAAGCATCGATTCATATACCTCACCCCAAATGATTTTCCAGTTTTCCAGCTGAACGGAATGTTCTGTATTGTTTTTTCCTGTAATTACACTCCAGCGTTTATCCACGCAGAGTTTTGAGAAATTTTCTTCGTTCAGTGCATCAATCGTAAGTGCAGGAATAAACTGTCCATTTTTATAAGAATACTTATATTTTATCCAGCCGTTTTCATCATAAATACCGATGGCAATAAAATCAGGTTTGCTGTTGGAATAATAAAGATAATTAAAAACAGTTTCAACGATGTTTTTCACATCCATACTGGATGTGATTGCCTGACCGATCTGACTGATCCCGTTCAGGCTTTTATAAGAATCTTCAAGTTCCGACTTGGAGCTTTTCAGATCCTCCTGAGTTTTCATCAGTCTTCTCTGGGCTGAGTCACCAAGCTTCATCAGCTTCTCAGACTGTTTTAGAAGACTTTCATATGCCCCAGTAAATTTATCTATCTGATGCTTTAGAGAAACAATTGTAAGATCAGATTTTAGAGCTTCCTGAACTCTTCGAGAACCTGATGTTCTTCATGGAAAACCTGCTCCGGTTTCTCAGCCATTTAACTTTATTAAAGAGGAAGAAGTTCAAACGGGAAGGTAACCTCACTTGAAAACTCTTCCCCGCTTTCCTGCATATCTTCATCTTTGTAATACCATTTGGCAGCAATTTTTCCACCCTGAGAATGGTACTGTTCGAGAAGATCGATAATATCCAAAATACTCTTTGAAGAACTGGTATTAAAATATGTAAGTTTGAAATTGAAATGTACCGTTTTTTTTGCAGATACAACTTCATTCAGCCAATTAAAAACAGGTTTGTAAAATGCCACTGAATTTTCAGGATAGGATTCACCGTTCAATTCTGCAAAACCTGCATCAAAATCCAATGTGACTTCTGGTGAAATTTTTGTTCTTTCTATAAATACCTTTTCCATACTTTTTCCTTACTTTTCCCCTCTTTCAAAAAAAACTTTGAGCGAAAGAAAAGAGATCTCATCGCTGATTTGATCAATACTGTAGACAATTTTTCCATCGCCTGCTTTACGTGCAATTTCAATAAATCCGATTCCTGCACCTTTGCTGCCGTCAGGTCTTGGTTCTCTAAGTTTCTGCTGATAAAATTTCCGGAGTCCTTCCCTGTCCAAGGTATTCAGATGGTCAATTTTATTTTTAATTCCTTCTGCTTTAGAACTCAGTATCTGGTTGCCTGCTTCCACAACTACAATGCCGTCGGCATCGTGCACCTTGACAATTCCTATACCGCTCCCATTATCATCTTTTTCTTCTGAATAGTGGAGGATATTTTGAGCCATTTCTATAAAAACAGCAAAAATGTTTCTGACAGAATTCTCACTGCTCAGACTGGAACGTATCATTCCACCTAATTCTGCCAAAACCTCCTGTGATACAGGACCTTTGAACATGGCCTTAATAAAATTCTTCTTCAGAGAATTGTATTCATCAAATATCGTGCTTTGCATGTGAACCCATACTACAAATCATATCTTTTGCTGATCTGTCAACAAAAAAAAGCATTTTTGTTTCTAATCATTGATTTTCTGAAATCAACGAATTTTTCCGATGGAATAATGCATAGAAAGCGACATTTCGAAACGTCGCCTCCTCTCTTCGGCTTTCTGGATGTCCTGCCTAGCTGGAAGGAACTATGTTTTTTGCGGAACAGTTGACTGTTGCCTTGACTGTGATATTTTTACCCGCATTCGTTGTAATGCAGTTCACACTGTCATAAGTATAACATTGAGCAGACGAGGTTGTTGTGGTGCATTTTAAACCGTCAGATGTATAACACTGAAAAACCACCGTATTGTTCTGGCCCTGCCCAGGCTGAAAAAAGCCGAAAAGTTCCAGATCAAGCTTCATAAAAGAGACCGTCTGTGAACCGGTAGCAGATTCGTCAATATATCCGACTCCCTGAGCTCCCCATTTCACAGTTCCCTGTCTTCCCGTAATTGTACTCTGCCAGACCCCCCCAGAAAGAATAAATCCCTGCTGCGGATCAATTGTCCCCTGAAACTGATTTGTATCGAATGCGAATTTCAAAGTCAGAAGTTCACCTGTCTTTTTCATTGTCATCTGACTGAAAATAGTAAACTTGGAGTTGCTCGTTCCCTGACCGGTCTGCGAAGGCTGAGTCGTGGTATTCGTACCGGTACCCGTTCCGGATAAGGTCACCCCAGGAGTGGCAGTACCGCAGCTGGGAGTGACAGTCTGATCCACTTCCCTGTCTCCAAAATACAGATAATACTGTGCCATAGCGGTAGTGTCGGTGGTATCCAAGGTTGCCAATACTTCAGGAGGAAATTTCACCTTAACATCGTTTGCATCTTTTTCTGTATTGCAGTTCAGTAATAACATTATAAATAAAACCCATAGAACTTTCATATTATTCCTCCTCCTCAGGTCTGTACAAAGGAAACTGTTCTACCCTTTTCATGGCTTCAAAAATTGCCTCACGTATCTCTTCTTTAGACAGTCGAAAAGGTGCTGACTCATCTTTTAAATGGTAAACAGGGGGAAGTTTGTTGATTGCACATCCGAAAACATCCTGAATATTCAGCTGTTCCCAGCCCCAGTTTGGGTTTTCCATAATGACCAGCTTTAATTCAGCACGAAGATCATCTTCGACACAGTTTCTTACCGATCGAGTCCATTCATTGATTTTAATTACCTGGCCGGCCATTTTTATCAGTCTTCACTGTCAATTGAATTCAATACATCAAGATGTC
>JBPOJG010000146.1:0-8536 GCA_052033835.1 Spirochaetota bacterium | reverse complement strand
CCACCTCCTTGTCCGGAGTATACACTGTAACCATTACATTCTTGTTGGCGAGAATGGCCGCCGCTGCAATGGATCTGTAGCTTGAACCGATGACCACAATGTTTTCTTCAGGTGATTTCGGAATCTGAATGAGAGTGTTCTCTCTGATGGATTTGTCCGCACTGTACAGGTTTCTGTAAGAACCATGTTTGTGTTTGCTCAGATTGGAACCGACTAGAAGTGCCAGATTGTCAATCAGGAACTGTTTTTTGTCTCCCTTTTCAGGTGGAGTGATTTTTTCCAGAAGATCAAATTCAGGAACCTTAGCCTTGTTCTTCAGATCCCCCACTATGACCGGTTTTCCGATCACAAGTTTACCTACTGCAGCATTGAACAGGAATCCTGTGGTCGGAAGGATCTTGTCCGTTCCTTCGAGTGAAATCGGAATGACCACCTTGTTCGATACATAATGATAGACTGTGTCTACAAAAGGCATCAGTCGTCCGTCTCTAGACCTCGTTCCTTCCGGAAAGATGGAGATGATTTTCCCGTCGGACTGCAGCTTCTGAGACTGACGGAAAGCCCGCATATTGATTTTGGTCATCATATCGGAAAGACTAGGATTGTCAGACATATCCTTTTTGGAACAGACCAGAAGCGTTCCGAACATATAGAGACCGAGCCTTGTAAAATCAGGCTCAAATGCAAGCCTTCCTGCAATGAATGTAATCTGCTCTGCAATCTTCCTTCCGGTTTCTCCCGAGGTGTAAAGAAGATGAAAGATACCGGGTGCATCCAGATGGCTCAAATGATTGGAAATCAGTGTCATCGGAAACTTGCCGATGAGTTTTTCGATCAGTGCGAGGTTTTCGAGCCCTTCCACCTTGAAGTTTCTCATGATCGGATTCAGAAATTTGATCATGAAGGCCCTTGCCGTTTCATTCATCTCTGTGTAGACACCGGTCTTTTCCAGAGAATCCGGCTCCTTGAAAACACTCATCACCGGAGGCATTGGAGTAATAGATGACAAATAGAGAAACTGTTCCAGGATCTTTCGGGCATCAGCCTCACTCATCCCTGTTTTTACAAAACCGTTTATATTCTCAAAAAATTCCTTCTGCCAGCGTCCTACTGTTGCTTCTTTTTCCAATTTGCTCTCCTGTCTCTCTTTTTAAGGTGAAGTTTATTTTTCAGAAATGTCATTTTAGGTCAACAAAAAAGCATATCGGCGAATTGAGGATTTCAGAACCTTGCCAGATCTTCCTTGACTGTCTTTGCGATTTTTGCAATAAACTTTTTCAGATCTTCTTTTGCTTCATCATCGGGGGCGACTTTGAAGTTCCAGACTTTGAGTGCAAATCGGACGAAGAAATTATTCAGAAACTCCGTATCTGCCGATGCATTCAGTCTGAAAAAATTTCCTTCGGCACCGAGGTTCATGTACATTTTGGTACCTTTTTCATTATTCGCATGTACAAGCACCTGTGAAAAATGCCAGATCAGTTCTTCCATATTCCCAGGAACAGCAAGATCAATCAGCCAGGACGGGATGACATAGGAAAATCCCCCGCCTACTTTTGTTCTGGGAAACTGTGAAAGCTGCACACTGAGTTCTCCTCTTCCTTTGGAAACAGCTGCCGATCCGACTGCGGTGATTCCCGGATTTTCAAACCTGAGTCCGTATATGTTTCCATAAAATGAAATGTTCACAAAAAACGGGATATTTTTCAGTTTGGAAATCTGAACTGATTCCTTGAAAAAAAGCTCTTCTTTTCCTGCTCCGCCTGTAAAAGGCACGACGGCACCCCTGTCAGTGAAAACCTTCAGAAAGAGTTCGAGTCTCGATGAGTCCAGATTGATTTCTGCCAGTTTTTTTCCGGATGAATTCAGTATGTCTGCATGAATCCAGCCGAGATCGGAAATGCCGGAAAGATATTCTCCGAGTTCCGGATAATCCATTTTTATATACGGCAGATGAATCTGTCCCTTGATACTCAATCGAAGAACATTGGTTCCCTGAAATGAATATTCGGAAAACAGTTTTTCGAGGCGGAAATAACCTCCCAGAAGTTTTGCCGTCTTCGGAAAATCTTCCGACAGATGATCCAGTATTTTCCTGTCCAGTCTGCCGGAAAGATTTGCGAAAAGATTTCCGGAAGGAGATGATAATTTTTCCATATTCTGTATGTCAATTACCTGAAGAAGCTGATCTGCGATACTCTGTATTTTTTCAGCCGAAAATTTTCCAAAATTTTGTCTAAGTTTTAATGATCCAGAATATGACCCTGAATCTGCATACACACCCTTGCTGAATGAGGATGTCTTTCTTTCCTGAAGAGTGTATTTTGCGCTGAAATCCCCCTGTGCTGCGGAAGGAATTCTGTCAAATGGAATATTCAGAAGACTGACAAGGAAATCTTCCTTCCTGTTCAGTCCTGAATATGTTGACCATCTGTGATCGGATTCCTTCACTACATACTTGGATTCATAAAGATCCGAAAACTCAAATCTTTCGAGGCTTCTGTTCAGATACCTGGAGAACTCTTCTGCGTTTTTGTCCAGTTTTGTCTTTGCTGCAGCCTTTTCGATGAATTCCAGAAAATCTCTGTAAGCGCCCTTGTCCGGTTTTTCACTGTTGACTGCGACATCTCTGAAAAGAACAGGTCTTGAAAAAAGAACAGAGACCGAACCTGCCAGAATAATGATAAAGTACAATATTTTCATGATAAGCCTCCTTAATGTATTTTCAGAATCGACACAGCATCATCCGATGCCCCGGACTGAATGAATCCGAGGATGTACCAGAACACAATGACAGTTTCGTCGTCCTGGAAATAACACTGAAATATTCCTGCAAAAAAGAATCCAGCAAGTCCGTAGGCAAGAGGGGCTGTTTTCAGATTCCTGTTTCTCCAGATAAGGGATACTGTTCCAGCAAAAAGCAGAAGATAGGAAAGTCCCCCAGGTATGCCTGATATCGAGAGTATATGGAAAAAATCATTATGAGCGTGACCTCTCTGAGCTGTTTCGTAAAAGAAAAGAAGTCTAGGGTTTTCAAGAGAAAGATCCTTTCTGCTTTTCTCAGTTTCCCGATCAAAGTTTCCCGGCCCTGCTCCGAAAACAGGATATTTTTCCATTATGTCAAAAGCTGCCGACCAGATGAAAGTCCTGCCCGAATCAGTGTGTTTTTCCGCACCGAGAAGAGGTCTCACTGTCTTTGCAGTTGCAGGGTGCTGATAGAGAATGAATCCTGCACATACAATCAAAAGAGCCGCTGTTCCGAAAAACAGAGTGAACATTCTTTTCGAAAATACATTTTTTATAAATACAAGATCAAGTGTGCCTATTGCGACTGCCGCGAGTGCTCCGATCATTGCAGATCTCGCATTGTTCAGTGCAAATACCGCAGAAAATACAATTAGAATAAAAGTAAGAACTGCCGATCTCGGATGCAGAAATTTTTCCTTCAGAGAAAGAACTGTCTTGAAAAGAAGGAAAGGAAAAAAGAAAAGCAGAAGTCCCCCGAATGTCAGATGAGTGTTCATAAGTCCGATGGGCAGATAAATTCCCGTATTCCCGATATTTCCGAAATGCTGAGTATAAATCCAGCCGGACGGGTTCTTAAACGGCTGATTCAGAATTACACTTAGTCTGATTTTAGTAAAAATGGATATAATCCCTGTTATGATCAGAATCAGAAGAAGGAATTTGAATCCTTTGTATACTGATTCTCTTTCCATTCTGTCGAGTCCTGCAGTCAGAATGAACCCGCTGAAGAGAAGAAAATCCTTGCATTCCGACTTTGCGATCAGTCTGTATTCGGACATTGGATGATTTGCAAAAAAGGAAATAATGAAACTGATAAAAAGAAAAAAACCGGAAAACAGCAGAAGACTCGGATGGATTTTCTTCCTCAGAGGATCAGATATATAGAAGAGAAACGAGATTCCGAGGAAAAGCTGACTCAGTGATACTGAAATTCCGCAAGATGCTATTGAAATCATGAGACTGAGTAAAAAAAACTTTTGCAATTTCCTCATCCTATTTTATCCTTGTGACATGAGAGTCATATATTTTACCGATACCTTTCTACCAAAAATAGACGGCATTACTATTTCAATCAAAAACTTCTGCGAGCATCTTTCTGCGAGAGGTTACGAATTCCTGATCTGCTGTCCTGAATACGGAGAAGGAGATTTTGACAGAATGGGAGAAAGAATCAAGGTGACCCGTTTTATGTGCACATATCTCCCTTCCTACAAGGACATTAAAGTCGTTCTCCCAAGTCCAAACAAGATTTCTAAAATCATTGAGGATTTCAAACCGGAAGTCTGTCATATCCATACTCCTGGACTTCTCGGTCAGTATGCAATCAGTGCCTGCGAAAAATACGCTATCCCGAGCGTGGGTACATATCATACTCTGATGGCAGAACAGGATACCTATGTTTCCCTTTACAGAATACTGAAACTGGATAAACTTTTTCTGAAGATCAATAAATTCAACAAGGCACTGACTCTCAAGAACCTTCTGAAATTTCAGAAATTCGAGAATTTCAACATTCAGAAAAAAATCATTCTGAAACTCTGCAACAATCTCTATGAAAGATGTGATATGGTTGTCTCCCCTTCTCATCTTCTGAAAGCGCAGCTCGAGGAATATGAAATCGACAGACCGATCAGAGTGATCTCAAACGGAATGGATCTTTCCAGGTTCAAGGGTTCAGTCAGAAAATGTTCCGATGCTCCTAAGATTCTTCACGTAGGTCGAATCTCTTACGAAAAGAACTGTGACGTTGTCATCAATGCATTCAAAATCATTCACGCAAAACACTCCGGCGCAACGCTGACTATCATCGGTGAGGGTCCTGCTCTTCCATCCTTAAAACTGCAGGCAGAACAGCTTGGACTGAAAGACAAAGTCATATTCAAAGGTTTTGTACCGAATACAGAACTGCAGAATATATATCCTGAATATGATCTGTTCATGTCGGCATCCACAATGGAAACACAGGGACTTGTGATTCTAGAAGCAATTGCCTGCGGCCTTCCTGCAGTCGGAGTCAAATCGTTTGCGATTCCTGAACTTGTCCAGGAAGGCAGAAACGGATTCAATGCAGAACCGTTTCATCCTGAAGAAATGGCAGCTCTCGCCTTGAAGATCATTGAAAATCCCGAACTCTATAAGACTTTCTCTGAAAACTCTCTCGGAATATCAAGAGAGCATGAGATGTCAAAATGTGTGGATAAGATGGATGCGCTGTATCAGGAAATGAAAAGCTTCAAGGACAAAAAGAAGAAACATTCATTTCTGAATTCTCTTCTCGCTTAACCTTCTGATTCTGTCAGAAAGTCTTTCTCTGATCCGGCGGATTACATCTGCCGGATGGATCAGCTCCATACACGCAAAATCTTTCCTGAAGCACTCTGTATTTCCATAGATACTGCAGGGTCTGCAGACCAGATCCACCTGAAGCACTCCCTCTTTTTCCTGCATAAAAGGACCGAATCCGGAAAATGGATGAGTTGTTCCGTAAAGTCCTATGACTGGTTTTCCAAGCAGTGCCATAATGTGCAGGTTGGAGGAATCCATACCGACCAGAAGATCCATTTTTTCGAGAACTCCCAGATCCCCCTTGATCCCCAGTTTTGTACCTGCAACAAGAATACATTCTTCATTTTCAGACTTGATTTCCTGAAGACGGGAAAGTTCTTCATGCGAACCGAAAAGAAATACTTTGGCCTTGAATTCTTTCAGAATAAGTGAGACCAGATCCTTTGATTTTGCAATCGGCCATTCTTTGAGCTCATGACCTGCAAAAGGAGCAAACCCGATCCAGAGAGAATCTCCTCTCTGCAGATTCTGCGATTTCAGAAATTCACTTGCCAGTATCTTGGAATATGGATCTACATTGATCCAAGGACCTTCTCTGAGTTTTGTAGGAAAACCTGCATGCTCAAACACTTTCAGATATCTTTCTACTGTATGAGGCAGAGGTGTGAGAATCTTGTTCTTCTGTCTGATCTGAGCATTCTTTTCCCTTCTGCCTTTGTTGATTTTAAACACAGGGACTTTTTTTAACTTAAAAATAAATGAAAATAAAATACTTCTGAGACTTCCATGCAGATCAATGACACTGTGAAACGGACCCAGCTTGGAAATCTCTTTGTACATTTTCCACAGCCCCCAGATTCCCTTGTATCTTCTGCTTTTAAAATTCAGACCTATTACATTCAGATTCGGAATATTAAAAAAGAAAGGAGCAAAATTTCCTCTAGTGAGAAATGTAATCTGAACATTCGGATATTCTGCCAGAATACTCTTGAGGGCGGGAGTCAGAAGTGCAACATCACCCATAGCTGAAAAACGGATTACAAGAAGGTTCATTCTTATTTCTTCTGGTACAGTGAAGGATTCAGGTTCTGGTCATTGTACATTTTCATCTGACGGTATACTTTCATAAATTTGTCTCCGGATGCAAGATCATCCAGAAGCTCAGAAAGACAGGTCTTCAGATCGGTTCTCTGCGAAAGAAGAATCGCAAGTTTTTCTCTGCATTTTTCAATATGATCCGGTTTTGCATCCTTTCTTTCTGTCTGCTCCTTCATATGAAAAATCTTGAGTTCCAGAATACTCATCCTGTCCAGAAGCCAGGCTGGGGTTTCCGAATTCATTCTGGATTTTTCTTTCTTTGGGACGTCTTTGTAGATGGAGTAAAAAAGATCATCGAGCAGTTCCACAGTATCAGTTCTTTCCTGATTCAATGCATCAATCTGTCTTTTGAACTTTACAAGTTCGCTGTCAGGAAGATCCGGCCTTCTGATTTCGTCTTCCACGTGCCACTGCACTGTATCAATCTGATTTTTTTTATAAATCAGAAACTCTAAACTTCCTTCTTTATGAGGATTGGAGTGAATTTTCAGTTCCTTGTGCCAGTCAATTACAGACTGAATCATCACAGAAACCAGTTGGTCGGAATTTGGGATCATATCTCTTATCATTGTCGGCTTTAGAGTTTTCAGTGTTCAGCGGAAAACTGCAGCACTCTCCAAAATAGAAACAGTCTTTTCGAGTTCTTCAAAGCTGTTGTAGATATGGGGAGAAAAACGGACTCTTCCCAGTCTGTCTGCACAGATGATTTTATTTTCCTTGAGACCGGCGGCCGTTTTTGCTGAATCCAGATTTTTTTTGGAAAATGCAACAATTCCAGTCTTCTCGCTGAATTTTTCCGAAGCCAGAGAATAACCTTTTTTCTTAAGCAGATCAGACAGAAAATCAGACAGCTCATGAATTCTCATCCTGACCCTGTCAAATCCGATCTCAGAAAGCATAAGCAGAGTGTGCCTGAAGTATACCCAGTCGGAATAATTCGCAGTGGAAAGTTCAAATCTCTCGGCTCCCGGCTGCAGTTCCTCTCTGTATGGAAGATACACATCCGGATTTACAACGGAATCTGTTCCTTTAAAAATGAGTCGAATTTTATCGAGCTTTTCTGAATTTACAAAAAGAACTCCCATTCCAAGAGGCCCAAGAAGCCATTTCCAGGCGGAAAATGCCATCACATCAATCTTCATCTCTCTGACATTGATTTCTGTATTCCCTACCCCCTGTGCCGCATCCACTGCAAATAAGATATTCTTTTCACTGCAGATTTTTCCAATTTCACGGAGCGGAAACACCATTCCGGTACACCAGTGAACTGCTGAAAGTGCGGCCACTCTTGTCCTGTCAGTCACTAGAGAATTGAATTTCTGCAGAAAATCGGAGGGACTTTCTGCCATAGGAACAAATTTCAGAATCACTCCTTTCGATCTCCAGTGTTCCCAGGGATAGACATTGCTCGGATATTCATTTTCCAGAACAAGAATCTCGTCGCCCTTCTGCAGATCGAGACCGATGGAAACTGTATTCAGTCCCTCTGCAGTATTGTGCATCAGTGCAATCTCTTCTTTTCTGCAGTGAATGATTTCTGCCAGAGTATCCTTTATAAATCTCTTTACAGCAGGATACTTTTCCGTTTCTGAAAATACGCCTGCACCGGCATATCCTGTAAGATACTGATGGACTGCGTTTACCGCCCGCATGGAAGCAGGCGTTGTACCGCAGTTGTTCAGCCAGATGAAATTTTCAGTTACAGGATACTCGCTTCTGATTTTTTTCCAGTCTGAATCCTGCATCATGCCGGTCTGGAATTCAGAAGCTCTTCGTCTTCCCAGTAATAATTCGTTTTGTCTGTCTGGCTCAGAAACTGATACTGTGATTCCACTACAAGCCTGTTCTCTTCATTGTAGTCGGCAAGACGTTTGAAAAGAATCTTTACATTCGGATCAAAGAACTTATCCTTGGCTTTAGTATAAAAATCTCTGGCATCTTCAATTGCACGGATCGCCTTATGAATATTGTCCATGGAATCCCCTGCTTTTGCTTTGACATTCCTTTAAATTTTTTTCATTACCTTGAAAATTGCTGAGGAATGAAATTTGTGAATCGGTGCAAGTTCCTTGAGATTAGGAAAGGATGTCCCTCCTTTCAGTTCATTGTAAATATTCTGAATGAG
>JBPOJG010000538.1:0-2864 GCA_052033835.1 Spirochaetota bacterium | reverse complement strand
GGAGTGAGACCTACTGTGTCCCCGAAATCGTAACGGAATTCACCCTTTGTGAGCTTGGGACAGGAAGCCGGTTCGACAGCAATACAGCGTATTTTTTTTCCTTCAGTGAAATTGAGTCTGAGGAAAGGGAAGGTGAGTCCTGCAAAATTGGATCCTCCTCCGAAAGGAGCAATCACGATATCCGGAAGATTTCCTGCCTTTTCCATCTGAAGCATTGCTTCCTGACCTACAATTGTCTGATGCAGAAGAACGTGATTCAGAACACTTCCGAGTGCATATTTTGTATCAGGGTCCATCGCTGCTCTTTCCACTGCTTCTGAAATGGCAATCCCGAGACTTCCGGGAGAATTCGGATCACCTGCGAGGATCTTTCTTCCCGATTCCGTTTTATCAGTAGGGGATGCGTAAACCTGTGCTCCCCAGGTATTCATCATTGCCTTTCTGTAAGGTTTCTGCTGATAGCTGATCTTGACCATGTACACTTCGAGTTCTATCCCGAAAATATTGCAGGCAAAACTCAGTGCGCTTCCCCATTGGCCTGCACCTGTTTCAGTCGTGATTCTTTTTACGCCTTCTTTTTTATTGTAGTATGCCTGAGGAACAGCTGTGTTCGGTTTGTGAGAACCTGCAGGGCTCACACCTTCATATTTATAGTATATCTTTGCAGGAGTATCCAGAAATTTTTCGAGTCTGTGTGCACGGAAAAGAGGAGTAGGTCTCCAGATTTTATAGATGTCTCTGACTTCTTCAGGAATCTCCACATATCTTTCTCTTGTCACTTCCTGTTTGATGAGTTCCATCGGGAAAAGAGGAGCGAGATCTTCCGGACCTACAGGCTGCTTTGTGCCTGGGTGAAGAGGAGGCAGGACTGGGTTCGGCATATCTGCCTGTATATTGTACCAGTTCCTTGGGATTTCATTTTCAGTAAGAATGATTTTGTTTTCCATAAGCTGATATTTAAGAGATTGATTTCGCTGGAAAGAAGAAAATTATTCGATGCAATCCAATTTACTTCACACAGCGAACTCGAAGATCAATATCCTTGTGATAGTAATTTCCGAAACCGTCATTGATATCAATATAGAATGCGTAGTCTGCGTCTTTTGCTTTTGTTCGGGATGTCCAGAACACACAGCAGGGTTCTCTGGTCAGATAATTTTTCAGATGAGCCAGATTCTTAAGCTCTTCGGGAGTGGGAAGTCTCATTCCTTTGCTTTCGCAGATCACAGTGGCCTCTCTCCATTTGAAAATTCCTTCGAATTCTCCCCATTCCAGGTCGCCCACCTGAAAGATCTTGTTTTCCGGAGGGAAATCATACTCAGACTTTGGATGGTAAACTTTTTTATGATCAGGAGCAGACGGTCCCGTATGCAGAATCTTATGACGGGGGTTCATAATTTTTTCAGCGGCTTCCCTGATGTAAAAATCAAAATCAGTGTCAAAGAAGGAAATATCCACAATGGATTTTGTAAAAAACTCTTTTGTGACTGAGTCTCTTTTCAGATTGTTCAGAAGGAGCTTGATCTGTCCCTCATCCTTGAAAACTTTTCCGTAAATGATTTCGTCTGCATCCTTTGCTCCTGAAATCTCAGTGAGGAATGTCTGAATTTCCTTTCCCTGTTTCTGAAATGTCTCTGCCTGCCGGAAAAGAACTTCGAGATCGGTCTGACCGACAATATTGTAGTTTTTTCCGTATTTTTCAATGATAGCGGACTTGAGTTTCAGATGAATGCTTTCTCTGACAGCAGAAGGCACATCTCCCGCAATTTCAATTTTGGAAATAAAGAGTTTCAGTTTGACTGAACCTTCCGTTCTGGATACAAGAACCGTGTCGGACAGAAAAATGAAAAGCACAAGGAGAGCTGCCCTTTTTTTTATCTGATTTGAAAGTCCTTTCAGGTTCATATTCACATTCTGAACTGCAGGATTAAAAATTCAATCAATATTTACTGTCTGCAGAGCTATCCATGAAAAAAAATATGATTATTTTCTATCTAAATTTTAGTGCAAAATAATGATAATTTCATAGGTAATCCCCGCAGTCCACTTAGGGAGTTTCCCTGATGAATACTGTGTTTTTTCCGATTAGGGGAATTACCTAAATCATCTTACGCCTTTGGCTGCCTTTGGCAACCGATGGCTGCCATCGGCTGAAGGGAGGCCTGACGGCCAAAGCTGACAAATTAAAACAGTGCAGGGGCAATTTTGCAGGACTGTGTAAAAGCTGAATTTCACCATGAAGGGCACGAAAAACACGAAATAATCAAAATGCATTGGATCAATAGCGGAGTGAAATCAGTGTTCCGAGAACTCCGCGTCACATTCGGCAAGCTCAGTGCAAGCTCCGCGTGATCATTCTTTCGCGGATTAGACATATCTGTCCGTCCTGAAAGATCCGTATTCGGCAAGGGAACAGATATCCAGCTGAGCTGGAGCAGCAGGTTCTGAAAAAAGTATATTATATAATTATATTTTATCTAGAGACGGAATCGGGTTATTTAATTCTCATCTGTGCCTTGATGATTGCCTTGTTTTTGTACATGGAGACATCTGAATAGTGAAGGAGTTCTTCCTTTGTGTTTCCATTTTCCGGAAAGAAAGAATATCCGATGGAAACGGACGGTTCAATTTCCTTATTCTTTGCATTGAATCTGTAACTGGGAAGAGACTTTCTCAGTCTGTAAATAAATTCTTCTGTCTGCATCAGTCCGGCATCAGGAATCAGAACTGCAAATTCGTCGCCCCCGATTCTTGCACAGAATCCGTTTTCAGGAGCACATTTTCGAAGTGCATCAGCAGTGCTTTTTATCAGAACATCGCCGGAAGCATGACCGAATTCATCATTCACCGGTTTCAGACTGTTG
>JBPOJG010000248.1:0-7735 GCA_052033835.1 Spirochaetota bacterium | reverse complement strand
CCACATACACAAATCTAAGACCGATTAAACTCGGATCAGTAGTGGAAATTCATTCAGAACTCGAAGGCCTCGGCAGACATACTGCATTTCTAAAGGCGGAAGCTTTCGTGAATGGGAAAAAGGCCGCCACAGCTTCTGTATGCAAGAGTATAATTGATCTTCAGTAGTCTTTCCAGCAGTTGTCAACACATCTGTCTCGTTCTCTATAAAATTTTTTCTGACATCCGACCTGACAGTAATAAGCAAGCCTTTTGCATTTTCCATTGTCTAGGCATATCTTAACAGACTTATCCTCATCATCAACGTACTGAGTCGTAAGCCTCTCACAGTCGCTTAGGCATTTCTGACTGATTTGCTGTGTGTCGGGATTTACACAAAGTTTTTCCTTTAATTCATTTTTACAATAGTGTCTGAAACTGATCTGACTGTCATCTAATTGGGTTCGGTTTTGCTTCAGGCATACATCACAATAAACTCTCTGCTGAAGTTTTTCCATCTCTTCTTCTGAGTATCTATGTCTGCAGAAGAAGGTTCCACTGAACAAAAGGATCAGAATAAGCTGAACTGAAATGTTTATCATATAAAATTAGACAGAACGAAAAGAATAAGCAAAAGAATTTTACGTTGAAAAGAAAAGCAGTTCGGAAGCCAAAGAGTATGTATATCAGACTTCTGTCAGCTGCAAAAAAAGGGAAATTATCGAAGCAATGACTGAGAACTTTTCTGTAGATGAACTTCGAAGTGAAAGCAGATGACGATTCTGATTCAGTTCTTCGTTTTCTTCGTGCCTTTTGTCAGATAATAACAGCCATCAAAATTATTATAGCAATAAGTAAGTTTGCTTTGTCTCTGATTAAAATCGTTGACCTCTCGAGCTGCATATTTAGAACAAAGGTTTTCCATCTCCAACTTTGCTTTATTGTATGTTATTGTAGAATTGCTGAAATTAGGAAACATCAGTTGACATTCAGAAAGTTTGTTCTTGAAATTATTTTCTTCAAGCAAAGACTCAAATTCTTCGTATTTGGAAATACTTTCAGTAAAATCGAAATTACCCGCCAGTATAATATTTTTTGTGTTATTATCTACCAACTTATATGGAAAATTTTTCGAATTATTGGAATTCAGATTTAATTCTTCAGTCGGAATAAAAATTCTGTCGCTTTGGAAATTATACTTTTTATATGATTTCTTATCCGAAAATGCAAAATAAACATTATCAGTAGAAATGGATCTAATTTTACTGACATTTCCTTTTTTAATATCTTCTCGAATTCTTTCCTGAGGAAAAGATATCAAGCGAACTGGGATAGTAGATAATTCTAAAGCCATATAAGTCATTACGATCATAGCCCATCCGGCACAACTAAATCCACCTCCACGACATTCCTTATCTCCTAAACTATACTTATCCTCAAGTTTAAAATCCTTATTCTCTAAATATTTCTCCCGAATGAAATTAACCTTGCTTTTCTCTTCCACACGATATGCATCTAGAAATAAATGAAGTCCTTTCTGAGTCAGGCTATGCGACAGGACATACACATCTCGCTCTTCTTTTACATCTTTTGTAATAAGCGTTTCTCTTTTAAGAACAGTTTCGTCCTTTTTATAAACGGTAAAGCAATTAATTAAGTACAATAGGAGCAGGAATGTGATTTGTTTCATAGTTTATTAGGATTGCAGCACATATTTAATTAAAAAATCTGAAAAGCACAAGAAGAGAATCATTCCGAAAATTCCGTTAAGGATTTTCGGAAAATTTTTAAGACAGTTCAGATTGATTATAAATGTATCTATAATTTCCCGAGTATCCTGCATCTGTACGAATAATTCTGAAATCCGCCGATCGGCTGCTGACTTCTGTTTGTGGGATCAAACTGAATGTCTCCAATCGTTTCCAGAATCTCCACATTCAGATCAAACTCTTCTGACAGTTTTTCGATGGGACCGAGCTTTTCTGCAAATTCTTTCTGATCAAAAATATATGTGAGATAAGACGCCTGTTTTATCCTTCTGTCCGGTTCAAAAAGGACATTGCTGTCTTTTGTTCTTAATTCTTCTCTTCTTATTTTGAGTGATTTTTCTTCAGTCGGCTGCATTGATTTTCCTTTTTACTATATTACAAAGATGGAATACACCCGCCTCTGCGTCAATCCTATCTGTATGCAGGCTTGGATATGCAAAATACTGCAAACTCTTTTCAGCAGAAAGGCTGTACCAAAAAGCATTTGACAGAGTGTGACTGGCAGAATCAAACTGGAAACGACTATGAAAGTCCTTCCAATCGGCATCCAGACATTTTCAAAGATCCGTGAAAATGACAGACTATATTATGCAGACAAGACAAGGCTTATCAAGGAATTAGCGGATTCTGGCGGCTATTTTTTTCTCTCACGTCCGCGACGGTTCGGCAAGAGTCTTTTCTTGGACACATTGAGGGAAGCTTTTTTAGGCAATAGGGAACATTTCAAGGGACTTGATCTGGAGAACAGCTGGGATTGGACTAAAAAACATCCTGTAATCAGAATCGATTTCGGAAGCGGTGCGATGAAAGACCCGAATCTGCTCCAGAAGATAATGCTGGAAATCCTGGATGAACATTCAGAGCTGTATGATGTTCCATTGACAAGAGAAACTGTTTCCGGCAGATTCCGTGAACTCATTATAAATCTGAAAAGAAAATTCTCAACTACGGTTTGTGTTTATTACGGGAGTCTCCAAATTCAGCCCCCCTTCATCCCCCCTATTGTGGGGAACGGTGGGGGACAGTGGACTCAATAATCTGAAAGACATTACTCTGGATGAATTGAATTCATCCGGCTGTCCGAGGAGGCTTTGAAAAAGCAATATTTTGCAGGCAATCCGTCTGACTTCATTGGTTTTACAGAGAAATTTGCTTGATAGGAGTGAAAATGCTTATTCTGATCCAGTTTCTGATTTAGAATACTATGGACAGCTTGACTCAATTGTAAAAGCAGGGGAAACCTGTATTCTTTCCTTTATTCTCTGTTTTTCAGAAAAGACAGATAACGAAATCTATTTGGAATTCTCTGATTACAGACTTTTAAATATGATACCGGATATATCTGGTACTGCAAAGACTGGAGCATCACTGCTTTTCAAAAATTGCAGAAATTTTGCACTCCAGGAATTCATATTTCAGGAAAATGTAACAGTAGAAGAAGCAGTTTATATTTTAAAACAATTTATAAATTTTCCTATTTACGAAATTTCTCCAAAGGAAATGCGATTTCCCTACGGAACAACAGGAGACAAATTTTTGAAAAAGGATGGATCCAACATTGTATCTTTTTTGGATTATCTGAAAGATAATCAGGAAGATATTTACACAGGATTAAAAAAATCCTTATATTTAATTACAAAAGATTTTCAAGGATTTCGTCTCGAAGTAACAAAGAACTATTCAGATGAAATTAAAGGGAGATTTTCCGGGGATACAATCAAACGGTTCGGCTTGATTGACAATAAGGATAAGAGCAATACCATTTGGGCAGAACATTTGTCAGATGGAATTTTGTATTTTCTGGCTTTTCTCTGTGCTGTAAATCAGCCTTATCCACCGCCTGTACTTCTCATTGAAGAACCCGAAAAAGGGATACATCCTAGAAGAATTCAGGAAGTAATGGATCTTCTTTTTGCTCTTTCGGAAGAAAGGAATGTACAGGTCATTGTTACAACGCATTCTACGTTTGTTCTTGATCAGTTCAGTGATATTCCTGAAAATGTAAGTGTATTTGAAAATCATAATTCAATAATTACAGTAAGAAATTTGAAAAATGACATTATTGCAGAACTGGATTCGAATTTTGAAAAGCAGGGTTATTCAAAGGAAGATTTTACGAATTCCTTAGGAGAAAACTGGGCATTAGGTCTTTTAGGAGGAATTCCTGATTGAAAAATATAAAATTTGGAGTTTTTGGAGAAGATCCACCGCACACGATATTCATCAGCAATTATTTGGAGCAAATGAATTCAGAAAGCATAAAATTCAGTCCTCATTCAGATTTTCAGAAGGATGTGAAATCTCCAAGAAGTTTTAAAAAAGTAATCTCTGAATTGGAAATATTTGCGAAGACTGCTTTTGCAAAATACTATATTGATTTATTAATCATTGTATTTGATAATGACAAACGGCTGGATTCAAGCAGAGAGTATCAGTCGGAGATTCGTAAAAAAATGGATAGACTCATAGAGAAAGATGACGGTAAAAGATTATTTAATCTGCGTAACTGTGGAATGTATCGAACACTGGCTTTGGCATATCAAAGATTCATTAAACTTTGATGGGAAAGAAAAGGGGAAATCTTCAGATGTTGAAAAAGCAAGCAGTTCAGATGCCAAAAAATATGTATACAGGGGTACTTCCGTAAGCAGTAAACAGCAGGAAATTACGGATGAAATAACAAGTGGCTTTTCCATTGATCATCTTTCTAGTGTTTCTTCCAGTTTCTCCTTCTTCCATCAATCTATAAAAAATTTTATAAAACAAAACTCGAATCAGTAGCTCGATCCTCTTTTAATCACGAAAGGGATTTCTTTCTTTTATTTCGTGACTTTTGTGTATTTCGTGGTTCTTAAACATCTGCGGTATCTGTGGTTCCATGTCCCTTCAAAAACCCAATAGTCGCTGGTATTGCTTGAAAGCTTCGAGCTCTGCGTCTGCTATGAGTTGAACAAAGGCTCCAGTTTCGTTTTTCGTCATCCAAACATCTAATGCTTGATAATAATTAAGTCTACTTTCTACTGTAATGATACAAGGCAAATACCCCGCTTTCATCAACTCCAGGTTCATGAGTAAACGAGAGGTACGACCATTGCCATCAATGAATGGATGAATTCCGACAAAGTCAGCGTGAATCTTTGCGGCTCTTTCTATAGGGTGCAAACTGTCGGCTTTTGAATGATACCAGTCAACCAATTGAGACATTTTGTCTATCAGTAAGGTGTGATCCGGTGGAATATGACTTGCCCCCGATATGGTTACATTTATGGTTCTATACCGTCCGGCCTGTTCATCATCAATATTTTTCAAAATCAATTGGTGGATACTTCGAATTTGCCATTCTGAAAAAGGCTCATTTTTTTGAATAATATCTAAGAGGTAAAGAATCGCCTCCCGATGGTTAATCGCCTCAAAATGTTCGCGTAACGTTTTACCGCCAATCGTAATTCCATTTTCAAGTACGACCTTGGTTTCTAGTAAAGTAAGTGTATTTCCTTCAATTGCATTGGAGTGATATGTCCAGCGTAAAATTAAATCGTCCAGCTGGTTTTTCACCAAACGAGGATCCAAGGGACGCAGTTTGTCCAGATGCTTCTTTAACCTGTCAATTTCTTCGAACACAGGAGGCCTCTTTTTTTAACCATGCTTCGGTATGCTCAGCATAAACTCCATACACAGAAAACACAGAAGGGGCTTTTGCTTTTTTCCCTGTATTCAGTGTGTTCTGTGGTTCCATTATTTTATTCATCTGTGGTTTCCTTATTTGACAGTTCTTTAATCACCTTGTCAAAATCGGATTCATACAGACGATCTTGAACGATACGGTATTTTTCAAATTCACTTTCGGCGTGGGCTTTGGCGATTTCTGCTGTTACTTTGCCGGCGTCTTGCAAAATTTCCCTATCAGTTGCCGCAATAAAACGATTCAGACGTTCTTCCCAATCTGCCATAGTCATAGGATTTTGCCTCTGTGCCATATCTTCGGCTATATCCAGATAAGCACTGACAAGTCTTTGCAGCCCGGCGATTTCATTTTGGTTTAGATAATTTTTAGCAATGCTTACATCGAACTTTTGAATTTTGCCGTTAGGAGCATCTTTCCAAGCTGTTAAACCCATATTGGTTTTTTCGGCATCGGCACGGGTGTAAACAACTTCGGCGGCAGTCTGACCGTGAATCGCCCAGTGCAGTTTATTCTGTACTGCAGCAAAGAAACGTTTGATGGCGGAGAGGTTATAGTGCTGGGTGTTGTAGTTCTTACCGTCAGTGGCAGTTATCCGGAATTTCCGGATAACTGATTCTTCCTCTAATTCGTTATCAGCAAAAATTGTTTGTAGATGCTCATTTATGGTGCGTACATTCACATCGTAAAGCAAGCCCATCATTTTCTGACTGAGCCATACATTTTCATCGGCATAGACCGCTTCTACTCCACCCTCGCCACTAGCTGCGACAAAGGTAAGATATTCTGCCGCAGACGAACGAATCGTGGGAACAGAAGGTTTCTTTTTACTCATAATTCCATCTTCGCAGCGTTTGGATCTAAAGCAACACTATACCTTTCGCATAAGAACCAAAAAGATAAGCCTTGTTTATTTTGGTTTTAAAAAAATCAGAAATACTCTGGATCATCTCTTGATCCATTTCAGTCCACAAAAAAGAGAAATCTAAATATTTCTCACACTGCTTTAAAATCTTTTTCTGTTATTGTGACATCACTACTTCTGTGGAAGTGTACCAAGTATTTGATATGTGGGAGTATGACCATGAATATATCTTAATTATTTATTTTTTCATTAATCTTTTCTTTCACTTTATCTGAATGCAATTGGAATTCTTGCATTTTATCCAATAAATCATCATGATTTTTCCAATGTTGATCCCACAAATCTTTCCCAACAATTTTTTCAAAATCTAATATAGTCCTTTTATCCTTGCACCAATCTTCATATTCCTCGATCACTTTGATTCTTTTTTCCAAATTTTTTATCTGACGTCCTCGAGGACTTTGAGGGGTTTCATTTTCCATCCAAATACGCCAATTAGTGCCGCTTTTAGAAGAATTACAAACAGAACAGCACGGGATTAGGTTATAAATTTCAGAGATATAACCTGTAGGTCTTTGCTTCTTTACAATTGGTTCAAGGTGATCCCACTGACTATATTGGCCACCACAGTAAGCGCATTCTATTCGATTTATGTCCATATTTAATGTTTTTATTGCATCTGAAATTTCAACTTCGTTTGGATATTTGCAGGGTATGATTCCGTTGACAAAAGCATTCGTAATACTGGAAGTTCGACCTGTAATTTTTACAGGTTTAGGCATCTTAAATTGTTTTTTCATAATTTTTCTCTAATTAGTAATGTATTCTTTCACATCCCCGCCCACCGTCAGTACATAAAAAAACCAAGCCCCCTTGCGAGAGCTTGGCGATTTTGTTAATGGCCGATTTGAGTCGGAAATTAACGGATAAGCTGCATAACAGCTTGTGGTCTTTGGTTTGCCTGGGCAAGCATCGCAGTACCAGCTTGTGTGAGGATCTGGTATCTTGTAAGGCTGACCATTTGCTCTGCCATGTCAGTATCACGGATACGAGATTCAGCAGCCTGGATGTTTTCATAACCATTCATGAGACCACGAACTGCGTGCTCAAGACGGTTCTGATAAGCACCAAGGTCAGCTCTCTGCTTGGAGATTTGACGAAGAGCGTCATCTGCAAGTCCGATTGCTGCATTAGCTTTTGACATAGTTGAAAGAGAGATGAAAGTAAGAACTGTTGGGTTTCTCAGTCCGAGTCCAGCAGTAGTCATAGTTTCGATGAATACTCTTTCTCTTTGGTGCATATTAGCTCCAATGTGGAACCACATAGAAGCAGTTGGGTTCAGTCTTGCAAAAGACCCAGTCAGCATTTTCATTTTGTTGAATTCTGCCTGAGAAGCAATTCTGTCGATTTCATCAATCAACTGAGAAACTTCAACTTGGAT
>JBPOJG010000197.1:0-16717 GCA_052033835.1 Spirochaetota bacterium | reverse complement strand
TCGGCAGACTGATCAATGAAGTCATAAAATAATTTTATCTTCGTAAAATGCCGGACTTTCTGGAATTCTCCTACAGGATGATCCGGCATTTATTTCTATTCCTCACCCTTTTTTTTCTCTTTCCATTGCATTCACAGACAAAACAGGATCTTCTGACACTCACAGACAGATTTCTCAGTTTTCCTTCGGGAGAAATCACTGCAGAGCTGATTACAAAAAAAAAGTTTGTGCAGTTTGAAAAAAGAAATCTGAAGATCATTTCCAAAGGAAAAGACAGAAGGATTCTGTTTTCGAGGATTGCAGAAAATCCTGAAAATGTGTATATCTCAGATGGAAAGGAGAATATTCATTTTGCAAGTCAGCATCCGCATCATTCCAGAAAAATTTCCAGAGAGGAAATTGCTGAAAAAATCCTGTTTACTGATTTCAGTTTCTTTGATCTTTCCGGTTTTCTGTTTGAAAAAGAATTTATTCCGGACAAAATTGAGGATTATGAAATCGGCACTGTAAAATATCAGAAACTGACCTGTTTTCCTGTTTCTATGCCCCAGATTTCCAAGATCAGTCTGATTTTTGCAATGCCAGATCGAAATCTGCACAGGATCGATTATTTCAGCCGATCAGGAATTCTTCTTAAGTCAGTGAAGTTCAAAAAAGGAAAGGTTGTGTTTCTACGGAACGGAACTAAAAAAGAAGAAGAAATTCTGAAAAGTATTGAGATCACGAATGCTGATACAAATCTGGAAACTATTCTGGAATTCAAGTCGGTTGTTCCGGACACAGAAGAAAGTGCAGATTTCACTTTAGAAAATATAAGACCCTGAGGTTTTCGAATGCCGTACAATGCTTCATCTTCTTCCAAAAAACATCTTCACAGAATAAAAAAAGACGGGAAAGAAAATTCACTCGTTCCTCCTGAATTCAAGCCCCTGATGCAGAGAATACTTGAACCGGCTGCATTTGTTTCTCTTTTATCTTCGCTGCCCCTCGGATGGTTTTATGGAATCTATTTCTCTCTTTTCGGAGTCTTGGGATATTTTATCATCATTTTAACAGTGGATCTGTTCATTCAGGACGATCATGCTCTTGTCCGAATCTACGGACCTTTAGGCAGACTCAGGTATATCTTTGAAGAAGCATTCAGAGACAAGTACCTTCAGTACTTCAATGAGACAAATTCAGACGGAAGGCCGATTCCCCGAATCGTAAGAGACTATATCTATCAGAAGGCGCACAATATCAAACCTGTCAGCAGTTTCGGAACTGAACTTGACATTAATGATCCTGAAATCACGACACATTCCAGGATTCTGCACAGGAATTTTCCCGGAAAAATCATCGGAACTTCCTATTCAGTCGCGGTCGGCGAAAAAAGAAAAAATATAAGACCGTTTATAATTAAAAATACAATCAATATTTCCGGAATGAGTTACGGCGCTCTCAACTACAGGGCAGCAGAGGCGCTGAGCATCGGTGCCAAGGATGTGGCCTACGTAAACAGCGGAGAGGGAGGGTACGGACCTCATGGAGTATCAGGTAATGATATTGTATTTCAGATTGGCACGGGCAAGTTCGGTGTAGGAAAAAATGCACCGGGTCATGACGGAACTGAAACAAGAGTCCTTGACGATGAACTGCTTAGAAATCTTGTGAGAGACAATCCGAACATTAAAATGATTCAGCTGAAAATTTCTCAGGGAGCCAAGCCGGGACTCGGAGGAGTTCTGCCTGGCGACAAGGTGACCCCTGAGATTGCGGAAGTCAGAAAAGTGGCAGTCGGAAAGGCAGTCTACAGTCCCGCACAGCATACAGAGATTATAGCAGGCAGTCCTAAGGAATCCATAATGAAACTGATGGACTTCATTGAACGAATCAGACTGATCACTGAACTTCCTGTAGGAATCAAACTCTGTGTCGGGCGTCTCGAAGAAATTGATCTTCTGGCAGAGGCAATGCAGGTCACAGGAAAAGGGCCGGATGCAATCCAGCTCGACGGAGCTGACGGAGGGACTGGTGCCGGTCCGAATCTGTTTATGAATTACGTCGGTTACGGCGGGGCGGTGGAGACTGCATTTTATACTGACAGAAAACTGAAAGAATACGGGGTCAGAGACAGTACAGTGATATCCGTTTCCGGAAGGATTTTTTCACCGGCACATGCTGCTCTTGCATTTGCTGCAGGTGCAGATACAATTGAGACTGCAAGAGGGGCTATGCTTGCACTTGGATGCATTCAGGCACTTAAGTGTCATACGAATCACTGTCCGAGCGGAATCACAACTCATGATCCCTGGAGAGTGAGGGGACTGGATGTTCCGGAAAAGTCTACCAGGGTGCATCATTATCTGAAAGGTTTTCATGAAGATATGATTCAGATCACAAAGGTTTTAGGTCATACAGATCCGAGAGATATTTCTCCTGCAGATCTCAGACTCATTTCGTTTAAGGATTCATTTCAGGATTTTTTCAGCGATGATCCTTTTGGTTTCAGAATAAGCAGGGAATATGAGCTTTGAAATTCCGGACTCAGGAGATGAATGCAGAAAAGAACTTATTCTGCTGATCGAAAAAAAACTCGGCATCACTCTGGAGAAACTGCATTTTGATGTTTTTTTTCAGAGCCTTTCTGCAAAATCTCAGCTTTTCAAAAAAGGGATTCTGAAAAAGGAAAGCATTCAGCAGCTTGCATCAGAGAATACTGCATACAGTTCAGAATGGCAGGCAGTGCTTGATTCTTTGAATATCACTGAAACATATTTTTTCCGTGATCTCGGTCAGATTGATCTGCTTAAAAACAAACTTCTTCCGGAACTTATCTCCCGCAGGTCAAAGGAAAAGAAACTGGACATCTGGTGCGCTGCCTGTTCAACCGGAGAAGAGCCATATACCGTATCCATTCTTCTGCATGAAATATTGCCTGGAATCTCGAGCTGGAACATAAAAATACTGGGGACAGACATAAATAAGGAATCATTAAAAAAGGCAGAGGCTGGAATTTACAGCAGCTGGTCATTTCGCGGGCTTTCAGCGGAAATGCAGAACAGATTTTTCAGAGAGAGCAGAAACACATTTGAAGTGATTCCTGCCTGCCGACAGCCGGTTTCCTTCAGACAGGAAAATATTCTGGAATCTGCTTACAGAGACAGATATGATCTGATTATATGCAGAAATATGTTTATTTACTTTTCTGAAAGTTCCAGAATGAAGGGAATGGAAGTGCTCGAAAGAGGAATGAAGAACAGCGGATTTCTGATGATCGGTCACTCTGAAATCATATCCTACAGTTCCGCCTGTCTCAAGACAAGGCAGTACAGAGATCTTTTTTATTATGAAAAGGATGAAGCGCAGTCTATTCCGAAGACATCTGATTTTTCAGCAGCCAGCTTCGGATCAGATAAAAAAATGACTGAAAATATTGCGAAGACAATGCCGGAGAAAGACAGTCTTTCTCATTTGAACAGGAATACTGCATCTGAAATAAAATTTCTTGCAGATTCAGGACGACTGAAGGATGCACTCGATGTGACTGAAAGTTATCTGGATTTTGACCGGAAGAATGCAGAGATCTATTTCATAAGAGGACAGATATTCGAAGCAATGAATAATTTCAGGGAAGCTGCTGTTTCCTACCAGACAGCCATTGATGTAAACGGTGCTTATCTGGAGAGTTATCTTTCACTTGCCAGTCTGTACTTCACTAGAAACTCGCCTGGGGAATCGGAGAAAGTCCGGAAAAGAGCCTTGGATTATCTGCGCAGATATCCGGAAATTTATTCTCTCTATGCCGGAAAAGGATATGAAATTTCGGCACTCAAGGATTTTCTGGAAGGTAAAATTCATTTATGGATATAAAAGAGAAGAAGGAAGGGAGCTGTCTTATATTCCAGGTGGGCAGTTCCATATACGGAATTGATTCAGTGAAAGTCATTGAACTCATCTGGCTTCCTGAACTGACCTCGCTTGAAAATTCTCCCAGATATGTAGTCGGGCATTTCAATTTCAGAGGTACATTTGTTCCTGTGATAGACCTGAATCTCAGACAGGGTGCGAAGACCAGAAAATACAGGACAAATGACAGAGTGCTTGTACTGATTTCCGGAAATGAAAAAATTGGTATACATATTCATGATGTTCTGAATGTGATTCATCTGCATTCAGAAGATATGAAATCAGAGGAAGGACCCCAGGGCATCATCTCTTCTGTCATTCAGACGGAGCATGGAATTACTCAGATTCTGGATGCAGACAGCATACTCGGCAAGGATAGGCAGCTTTCTTCGGAAAGAGGAAGATATACAGAATCAGTTCTTTCCAGAATATTCGCAGATCTGACGGAAGATGAAAGATCTGTTCTTCTGAAAAGAAAGGACAATTATTCCAGAGAGTCCAAGATCAGGGAATATTCAAATCTTCTTTCCACCGCCCTTATCCGTCTCGACGATGAGTATCTGGGAATAGAATTGAAAAGTATATTGGAATTTATCAGTGCAGAATCGGTATCGATCATTCCCTGTGTCCCTGTGCATATTGCAGGATGCGTGAATCTTAGAGGAGATATTCTGATACTTCTCGATCTTCTGTATCTTATCAAACAGAAGAAGACAAAAATTTCTTCTTCCAACAAGATTGTAGTTGTCAGGCAGAACGGACTTGTTCTTGGACTGATCGTAGATCAGCTTCTCGATGTAGTGTATCTCAGCAGGGAGCAGATGATGAAGACTCCCTCTGAAATGAAAAGCAGAGAAGGGGCCGATTTTATCAGAAATACCTGCATAGTGGAAGGAAGAATGACAGGTATTCTGGATCTGGAAAAAATATTCAGTTATGAAAAACTATATGTAGAGGAATCTGTAAAATAAGGAACAGTCATGAGCGGAGCGGGAAAATCAATTTCAACAAAGGTCAGTTTCACCGGAAAACTGATTATATTCAATATTTTTGCTTCCATATTTACCTGTGCTGCAATTGCAGTGCCTTCACTTTTTGTGGGAGAGGGGCTGATTCGAAAGGGAATTGAGAGTCAGCTTGAGGTGATCAGGGAAGGCAAGAAAAATGATTTTTTAGATTTTTTTAATTATAAAATCAGGGAACTCAGAGGGATCAGACGAAGTTATGCAGTGACGAACAGTTTTCAGGAATTCAGAAGCAGTTTTGAAAGAATGACAAAGACTCAGAATGCAGAAACTGTAAGAGAGAATCTCAGAAAAAACTATATCACTGACAATAAGTATCCTAAAGGAAGCAAGCAGCTTCTGATGACAGCTTCTGACGGAAGCATCTATTCAAAAGTTCATGCAGAGTTCCATCCGTACTTAAGTTCGATTCTGAAAGAGAGAGTGTTCTATGATCTTTTTCTAGTAGATGCAAAGACCGGTGACATTCTGTACACGATAGTAAAAGAAGATGATTTTATGACTAATCTGAACAGCGGACCTCATAAGGATACGAGTCTCGGAAAACTGTTCAGGACAGTGTCTCAGGCGAATGACGGAGGAAATGAAGTATATTATTCAGACTTTGAAAATTATCCTCCTTCTGCAAACGAACCGAGCAGTTTTCTCGGAATGGGCATTGTCGTGGACGGAAAGACGGAAGGTGTTCTGATTGCTCAGCTTCCTCTTGATACAGTCAGTTCGAGACTCAGCAGAAGTTTCAAGGAAGGCGGAAAGGAGATCAGTTATTTTGTAGGTTCCGATTTTCTGGCAAGAAACGACATTGAGGAAAAACCGAAAGAGTCCTGGATACTGAAGAAAAAAATAGACAGTGATGCTGTGAGAAAAGGGCTTTCCGGTGAAAGCGGTGTAATGATTCAGGACGGCATAATGGGATCGAAAGCATATATAGCATATACATCAGTGCTCCTTCACAGTGTGAAATATGCCCTTGTTGTGGAAACAAATTATCAGGAGACTATGGAGCCTCTGAATCATTTTGAAAAGCAGATCACATTCATATCTTTGTCTGTTCTCGCAATAGTTCTGCTCGCAGTGTATCTGCTTTCCCGTTCTATGAGCAGACCTGTTGTCGAGGCAATCAACGTTCTCTCCACTTCAGTCAGAGAAATCAGTTCGGTGATAGACAATCATGAGAGCACTGCAAATATGCAGTTCGCTTCAGTCAATGAAACTTCAACGACAATTATGAACCTGGGTGTTTCTTCGAGAATCGCAGCAGAAGAGTCAGGTACGGTGACAGCAAAGGCTCAGGAAGCACAGTTTGCTTCAGGCATCGGTCATGAAATGGTAATGGAAATGATTCAGGCAATCAACGAAATGAAGTCAAAAGTTTCGAGCATTGCAGAACAGATCATGAGGCTTTCTGAAAAGAACAATCAGATCAGCAATATTATCGGACTGGTGAGCGAACTTGCAAATGAAACGAATATGCTTGCACTCAATGCCGCTGTGGAAGCTGCGAGAGCTGGTGAAAACGGAAAAGGCTTCGAGGTTGTTGCAGTGGAGATCAGAAAACTGGCAGATGAAAGCAAGAAGTCCACTCTGAAAATTCAGGAAATCATCAATGAAATCAAGAGAGCGACTGATTCTACTGTAATGGTGACTGAAGAGGGAGTCAAGAAGGCGGAAGAAAGTTCCAAGATTGGGAACAAGGTTCTGAATTCTTTCAACGGAATTACCAATTCAGTCGGAACTGTATTTGAAAGTATAGAAAAAATATCTCTGAATATCAGACAGCAGTCAGTATCGATCAATGAGATGGTCACTGCAATGAATTCCATAAACAAGGGATCTCAGGAGACCGCAACAGGAATTGCTCAGACGAAAGTGGGGATTACACAGATTTCAGATGCTACACATAAACTGAAACTTCTGATAGAGGGAGACAAATCAGTCTGATATGATAGAAGATTCGGAACTCAGAGATCTTTTCCAGATAGAAAGCGAAGAGCATCTTCAGATCATTGAAAAAGGTCTGCTCGAACTGGAAAAAAATCCAAATGATCTGGAGACACTGCATCTGATTTTCAGAGAGGCACACAGTATGAAAGGTGCCTCGAGAATGCTTGGACTCTCTGATATAGAATCCATATCTCATCTGTTTGAAGATATGCTCGGAAGGGCAAGCAGGGGTGAGTTTGTGATCAACTCTGCTCTGATTGATACATTTTATTATGCTCTTGATGCCACTAGAAAAATGGTGGAGGAATCTGTCACCGGAAATGTTTCGGGAGTGGATGTTGTCGATGTACTCGACAGACTGCTCGCAGTGAAACCTCCAGAGGGCAAATCGTCTTCCGTTAAATCTGAGGAAAAAGTATATACAGATACGAAAGCTCCTTACAGAACACAGGAAATCAAACCTGTCGCTTCTCTGCCTGTAAATGAAGAAATCATTAAAATCTCCTCAGTGGAAAAGATTCTTCCTGAAAAACAATCAGAAGAGGTGCACTCAGAAAAAAAGCCCTCAGCAGTGCAGGAATCTGTATCCAGAGAAGAACTGACCGAGAAGACAGAAATAGACAGAATCATCGAAAGTAAAAAATCTTCGATCGTAGGACTTCCTCAGAAAGGCGAGGAGAGCAGGGAAGAAAAAAAGAAGACTGATACGATGAGAGTGGACCCTGCTAAACTCGATTCACTGATGATTCAGGCAAGTGAACTTGTAGTTACAAAGAACAGGATTACGAACAGAATCAGAGAAATCAATGAGGTCAGTTATTATCTCGAAGAGCTGCAGAGATTTCTTTCTGAGTCGCAGAAGCTGTTCAATGCATTAGGCAAGGGTGTACAGAATGAATCCCAGAAAACGTTCATCATGTCCCAGCTGTCTGAACTGAACGGAAGGCAGTGCGAGAAAGTCGGTTCTCTCGTCAGCACGATCAACGTTCTCAGAAAGAATATGGGAATCGATATCAGCAGACTGGGTTTTTCTACAATGAAAACAGAGAGGAGCATTTACAATATCAGAATGCTTCCCCTCTCAACAGTGTTCACTCTGTTTCACAGAACAGTCAGGGATATGAACAGGGAAACCGGAAAAAATGTCAACCTGATCATCGAAGGCGGAGAAACTACAGTCGACAAGCAGATCCTCGAAGAACTGAAAGATCCTTTAATGCATCTTGTGAGAAACGCTATTGATCATGGAATAGAAAAACCGGAAGACAGGGCAGCTGCAGGAAAACCTGAGTCTGCTGAACTGAGGATCACAGGCAAGGGATACAGCGATACAGTCATCATTGAAATCAGAGATGACGGAAAGGGAATAGACCTCGAGTCGGTCAAAAGAAAGGCAGAAGAGAAGGGACTTTTCACTAATGACGAACTGAATCTGATGGATAGGAAAAAACTTTTTTCCATTATTTTCATGCACGGTTTTTCTACAAGAAACACAGTCACTGATCTTTCCGGACGCGGAGTCGGAATGGATGTAGTCAAGAATTTTGTGGAAAAATTCAAAGGTGACATAGATACTGAATCTGAGCCTGGAAAGGGATGCAGATTCCGAATCCGTCTTCCTATCAAATTTTCCACTACGAACATACTGATCACATCTCTGTCCGGACAGAAGTTCGGATTCCCGACCGATTTTGTTGTTCTGACTAGAACTGTTCAGCCGAAGAATATTTTTCAGCTGGAGGGGAAATCTGCTGTCCTGATTGAAAATGAACCTGTATATCTTGCAAATCTTTCCGATTATCTCGAAAGACCTGAGTTTCAGGCCAGACAGATCGTAACCTCCTTTCCATGTGTTGTGCTGAATGTGGACGGAACAAAGGCTGCAGTCATTGTAGAGTCTGTCATTGAAAAAAATGAAGTAATACTGAAACCTTTTGACGGGATACTGAAACGTGTTCGAAATGTCACAGGGGCTGCAATTCTGGATTCCGGTGAGGTCTGTATTGTAGTCAATCCCAGAGATCTGATTGATTCCATATTCAGAAAAAGTTTTACTGTCCATTCTTCTTCAGAGAAAAAAGTTCCCAAGATAAAAAGGATACTTGTTGCAGATGATTCTCTTACAACGAGGGTTCAGCTGAAAAGAATTCTGGAAAATGAAGGAATGGAAGTCAGTCTTGCTGTCGACGGGCTCGACGCATGGAATCGGATCAGCACTGAAGATTTTACCTGTGTTCTTTCTGATATGGAAATGCCGAATATGGACGGACTCGATCTTGTAAGAAAAGTCAAGGAATCAAAGTATAAATCTCTTCCGATTGTCATACTGACTTCCATCGGCTCTGAAGAAAAAATTAAGGAGACTCTCGATGCCGGAGCAGATGCCTATCTTGTTAAAAGCAAATTTGACAGGAAAGATCTGCTCGGTGTAATCGAAAAATATTTCAATGAATGAATCCGGAAAAGTAAAAATAATTATAGTAGATGATTCTCCTGTTGTTCTTGCCATTCTGAAAAAGATTTTTTCGGCAAGCCCCGATCTTGTGATTGCAGGTACAGGCAGAAACGGCCTCGAGGGTCTTGAACTTTTAAAAATGCATAATCCTGATGTTATCTGTACTGATCTGCATATGCCTGAGATGGACGGTCTGGAATTTATCAGAAGAGTGATGGAGACAAATCCGAAACCGATGCTTGTCATCAGCACTGCAGTTTCGGATGCAGGTGATAAAAACGTTTTTCAGCTTCTCGAAGCTGGAGCGCTCGACGTTTTTCCTAAACCTTCCGGAGGCAGGGAAGAAGACTATGAAAGGATAAGTGCTCATCTCGTAAGTAAAGTAAAACTCCTGAAAAGTGTTCCTGTATTCAAAAAAATCAGAAAGACCCCTCTGACTTCGTCCCCTTCGTCACACAGTACAACGTTCATGCCCGCCCTCTCGGAAAAGGAATTCAAGTTTGTTGCAGTCGGTGCAAGTACAGGAGGCCCGAATGCTCTTCAGTCTGTATTTTCAGGGCTGCCGAAGGATTTCAGAGCACCGATACTCTGTGTTCAGCATATCAGTCCAGGCTTTCAGGACAGTCTGATATCCTGGCTTTCGTCCACCTGCCGACTGCGGATTACTGTAATGGAAGAGAATTCTCTTCCCGAAGCAGGAGTCATTTATTTTCCTCCTGAAGGAAAACATATGACTGTAAACAGTCAGGGCAGACTGGTCTCATCGACAGAGCCCGGTTACAACGGACACTGTCCTTCCGTAAATGTTCTTTTCAAGTCTCTGGGAAAATATTTTGCCTCAAAGACTCTTGCTGTTCTTCTCACTGGAATGGGAGACGACGGAGCAATGGGACTTCTTACCATCAGACAGTTCGGAGGCACTACAATTGCGGAAGCGGAAAGCTCCTGCGTTGTTTACGGAATGCCCAGAGTGGCAAATGAAATCGGCGCTGCTGAAATGGTGCTTCCTCTCGGAAGAATCGCTCCTCAGCTTTCGGCATTTCTGAAATAATAAAAATATTTATGACAGAAGGAAAAATAAGCATCGTTTTTGCGGAGGACAGTGCCGTTCAGGGTGTCATCCTAAAGAGAATTCTTGTCGAGGAAGGATACGAAATTTACTGGGGCAAGACAGGAAAGGAGGCACTTGCACTGATTGAATCAAAGCAGCCCTCTCTTGTCATCAGCGATGTGGAAATGCCTGATATGAACGGATTTGAACTCTGCAGAACGGTGAAATCCAAAGAGAATCTGAAGGACATCCCTGTCATTATCTGTTCTTCTCTTTCCCGTCCTGAAGATATAATGACAGGAATTGAATGCGGTGCTGACGGATATGTAACCAAACCCTACGACAAGAAGTTCCTGATGTACAGGGTGAGGACACTGCTTGAAAATCCGATACATTCTAATGAAGAAATCATTCCAATATATATAAATTATGCTGAAAAAAGATTTGAGATCACCGCAGACAGACTTCATATTCTCAATATGCTTCTTTCCACTTATGAAAATTCACTCAAGCAGTATCAGGAGCTTGTGAATGCGCAGATAGAACTCAAAAAACTGAACAAGTCGCTTGACCTTTCCAAAAAGGAGACAGAAAATCTTCTTCTGAACATTCTGCCTGGAAAAATCGCAAAGGAGCTGAAGGAAAAGGGAAATACTGAACCGGTGTTCTATGACGAGGCAACAATTCTGTTTACAGACTTTAAGGGTTTTACTAAAATCTCGGAGAAACTCTCCACAAACGAACTCATCAGTCATCTCGACAAGATGTTTAAATTTTTTGATTCCATCACTCAGGTGTACGGAATAGAAAAGATCAAGACTATAGGCGATGCTTATATGTGCGTGGCAGGAATTCCTGAGCCAAGCACAGACCATGCAGTCAAATGCGTAAAGACTGCACTGGAAATCATTGATTATATGAATATAGTCAATATTCAGAATGAATCTCAAGGCAAACCCTCCTGGCAGATCAGGATCGGAATTCATACTGGCCCCATTGTTGCGGGCGTGGTAGGGACAAGAAAATTCTGTTATGATGTCTGGGGGGATTCTGTAAACACTGCCAGCAGGATGGAATCCTCAGGTGAGCCTGGAAGAATCAATATCTCAGGCAGCACATTTGAAAAGGTGAAGAATTATTTTGAATGTGAATACAGAGGGAAAATTCCCGCCAAGAACAAGGGAGACATTGATATGTACTTTGTGAACGGAGTCAAAAAGTCTAATTTATAATTGACTGAGCAGTCAGTTCTTCAAAATCTGTAATTATGTCTTCCATCATACTCGACGGAAAAGCTCTTTCCGACAAAATAAAAAATCAGATCAAATCAGAAATTGAACAGAACAGAGACAAGGGAACACCTGTTCTTGCCACTGTGCTTGTAGGTGCAGATCCTTCCTCATTCACATATGTAAATATGAAGATAAAGGCATGTGCAGCAGTCGGGATGGGTTCCAGAAAAATTCATCTTCCGGAAACAGCGACAACGGAAGAACTTCTGAATGTCATTCGTGAACTTTCACTTGACGAATCGATCAACGGCATTCTTCTTCAGCACCCTGTTCCTTCTCAGATTGATGAAAGACTTGCATTTGACAGTATTCCCGATGAGAAGGATGTAGACGGCGTGACAACTCTTTCGTTTGGAAAACTTTCTATGGGTGAAAAAACTTTTTATCCATGCACTCCTTACGGGATCATTCTTCTTCTCGAAGAGTATAAGATTCCTCTTCAGGGAAAAAATGCAGTTGTAGTCGGCAGATCGGCAATCCTTGGAAAACCGATGGCAATGATGCTTCTCGAAAAAAACTGCACGGTCACTGTATGTCATTCCAAGACTGCAGATCTGAAGAAGGCTGTATCGGAAGCGGACATCGTAGTAGGTGCGCTTGGAAAACCTGAATTCATTAAAGGAAGCTGGATTAAACCGGGTGCAGTCGTCATTGATGCGGGATACAATCCTGGCAATGTGGGAGACATCGAACTTTCCGAGGCTTCAAAAGTTTCTTCTTACCATACTCCCGTGCCGGGCGGCGTAGGACCGATGACTATATCCGTTCTCCTCAAGCAGACCTGGGATTCGTTCAAAAAGAAAAAAGGAATTCTCTGAAAGTCATGCAGAAGGTGTATTTTCATAATTCTTTTTCAGGTGAAAAAGAAGAGTTTAATCCGAAAGATCCGAAAAATGTTTCAGTCTATTCCTGCGGACCGACTGTGTATAATTTTGCGCATATCGGGAATCTGCGTTCCTTTATGTTTACTGATGTTCTCAGAAGAAGTCTGAAAATTCTCGGATTCGGTCTGAATCAGACAATGAACATCACGGACATTGATGATAAAATCATTAAAAATTCTATAGAAAAAAATATGCCGATAGAAGAGTTTACAGAACCCTGGACCCGTGCTTTTTTTGATGATTTAAATACACTGAAAATTGAAAAACTGGAACATTATCCGAGGGCAACCGATTCGGTAGACGAGATGCTTGTCATTCTGGACAGACTGAAAGAAAACGGTTTTGTATATGAAAAGGATGACAGTATATACTTCAGACTTTCCAAATTTTCAGATTACGGAAAACTTTCGAGGCTCGATACCTCCGGACTCAAGTCAGGTGCCAGATACGATTCGGATGAGTATGACAAGGATGATGCAAGAGACTTTGTGCTCTGGAAAAATCAGAAACTGGAAAATGAAAAATCCTGGGATACAAGGCACGGAAAGGGCAGGCCGGGCTGGCATCTGGAGTGTTCTGCAATGATCCGTCAGATCTATTCTTCCGGTATTGACATTCATACCGGCGGTATAGATCTTCTTTTTCCTCATCATGAAAATGAAATTGCACAGTCTGAGGGTGCATATCCCGGAGAGAAATTTGTAAAGTACTGGCTTCACTGTGAGCATCTTCTTGTGGAAGGACAGAAGATGTCCAAAAGTCTCGGGAATTTTTATACATTAAGAGATCTTCTCGAAAAGGGATTCAAGCCTGCACCTCTCCGTTATCTTCTGATTTCATTTCATTACAGATCCAAGCTGAATTTTTCTCTTTCGAGAATTGAAGAATCCGAAAAGGCAGTCCAGAGAATTCAGACTGCACTTGAGAGAGTTCTTGAAAAGACAGACTGGGTCTGCGATGCGGAAATTCCTGCGGGATATTCATTATCTTTTTATAATGAATTTTTATCTGGACTTGCTGATGATCTGAATGTTCCGAAATCTCTCTCCGCAGTGTTCGAATTTGTAAAACAGCTGAATGCAGATCTGGATTCAGAAAAACTCGGCAGGGCGGAATGCCTGGACTCGGCAAGGTTTTTTTATCAGGTGAATAGACTTCTGGATGTTCTGGAATTTTCAAAGAATGACAGTTCTGCGGATGAGGAAATTGACAGACTTGTGCAGGCAAGAATTGAAGCCAGAAAAAACAAGGATTTTAAAAAGGCAGATGAGATCAGAGATGAACTGAACAGGCTCGGAATTATTCTGGAGGATACAAAAACAGGGGTAAAATGGAAAAGAAAATAAGTCAGGCTGTGTTCGGAAAAAGAAACTGTGAGGAACTTCTGAAGAGACTTCTGAAGGAAGGTCGGCCTGTTTCTGAATGGCCTTACAAAGAATTTCTGATCAAAAAAAATCCCTCCAGGGATCTTGCTGCCCTGCTTGAAAACATACCCGAAGAGATTCATGTAAGGCAGGTTTCGATCGGAGATTTTGATTCCATGTTTCCCGGAATGAATCATCAGGGCGTTGCATTTCTGAAAAAATCAGGTTCTTCTTCATTCGAATATTCCGACATAGAAAAGTTTTTCTCTGAAAAAGATCATGAAAAACCAGTCCTCATTCTGGACCGAATTCAGGATGTGGGAAATTTCGGAAGCATCATCCGGACTGCTGAGTGTCTCGGAGTTAAACATATCATTATACCTGAAAGAGATTCTGCAATGGTAAATGATACTGTAATGAAAACATCTTCCGGGGCAGTTCATCATGTAAATATATACCGAGTCACAAATCTTTCTCAGATTCTGGACAGACTGAAGGAAAGCGGTTTCTGGATTGCATCTGCAAGCGATCGGGGAACGGAAAACTGGGAGAAAATTTCAGGAGATCATCTAGTGCTGATTCTCGGAAGTGAGGGTGAGGGAGTCAAAAGAATTCTTATGGAAAAATCGGACTACAGTCTCAGGATTCCCATGCACGGCAAAATTTCATCTATGAATGTTTCCGTTGCGTGCGGAATCCTGCTCGACCGAATAGTCAACAGATCTTAATTTCCGATATTTCAGAGAAGTTAAAATTCCTCTTCCATGTACCGACCGTCAAACATGCTTACCATTTCCTTCTGAAGTTCGGTAGGCATTGCATCAGGATCAATCGGACCGTTCCAGAAAAGTTCTGTCACTCTGACATCTCCCTTTACTCCGGGAGGCGGCATTACAGGACTCATACTCTGCACAAGTTCCACAGTGAGCCTGTCCTGATCGGGATACGCTGAACCTTCCACAATATATACATCAGTGATTTCGCCTTCTGTTGTGATTGTATAGGCAACCACGCAGGAGTAAGGATGAGGAGCCAGTTTCCAGTAATCCATGTACATTTCAGGCCCTCTCATTCTGGCGGAAATATAATTGGAGTAAGTCTTTGGAAGTTTTTTCCCTTTGATCTTTTTTACGTAACCTTTGACTTTTCCTTCATCCTTGATTTCTTCATCAGGGATTTTCATTCCTTCTGTTTCATTAGGAGTTTCAGTACCCGAAACGACTCCTCCGTTCAGATCTTTTACATCGTCGGGAATTTCTGGATCAATGAAATAGAATTCCATTTTCTCCGGCTGAAAATGATCCTTGGACATATCTCTTTTCTTCTGAGATGAGGACTGTCTCTGGACTGTCACCGGAATGATGAACATTACGGAAAGAAGTGTCAGATGGAAAAGTACACTCAGAGCAAGATTGTCCTGAAACCCGGAACGCAGTCCTCTGTCCTCAATCGGCTCTGCCTCTCTTTTCAGAAAATTTCTGACAAGAAACTGTGCGAAAACATAGACGGAAATCATGCCCAGAGTGCAGAAAATAGGGAAGAATATATTATCTGCATACCTTATGAATTCCTTGTCCGGGATTCCCGGCTTCAGTCCGAAAAACTGAAGGAATTTTGTTCCGAAAACATAATCAAAATGATAAATGATCGATGTGGAAGCAAAAAGAAGAAAAAGAAGGTACACGAAAAGAGTGGAGAATCCAGGCCAGTATCTGTTCAGATAGATCTGACCGAGTCCTGGAAGAACGGCTTCTCTGAATTTTGCGAATCTGGATTTTCTGAACCAGGAAACTGACTCAGGAACAGCAGCAGATGAACTGAGTCTGGTATTTGCGAAAAAATAGAGATAAGGTCTTCTCAGAACCCAGAGAACTGTTTTTCTTCCGACCATTTTGGAAACCGTATGAATATTCAGGAGCCAGAAAATAAGGGAGCCTTCCCCTTTGAAGGAGAATGCAATCAGATTTTCCAGTTCCAGGTTAGAGTCTCTTGCAGATAGAAAAAGATAGAGTGCAGTCAGCATAATAAAGAGGAATACAGCGAAAAACCAGGAAAGGAATACAATGAAGAAGGTATAGAGGAAACTGTCTTTCTGCGCGCTTCGTTCTGAGGAATACCTGTACTTGGGACTTTTCAGATATCCGTATTTTCCTACAGTAAACCTGGCTTCGAGAAAAAGGATGATGAATCCGACCACTGCCCAGAAAAGAAGAAAGTATCCCTGAAATGACAAAGCTCTCTCATTTTTGAGTCCTGCGATGCAGTAGGGAGATGTTTCATCCCAGAGACAGATAAAATCCAGTGGAAAGGAGACTGCATATACGAAAATCTGAAGTGCAATGGACTGAAACGCAGATGCTCTCAGTGTATGATTGTTTCTGTACAGAAACAGCACTCCGATCGGAAAGAAGATTCCCAGACCGATAAAAGGACTGGCAAAACAGAGAAAGGAAAGCCAGTAAGTGACCATTCTGTCAAATTTTGATTTCGGGATCTGTCTGATATTGAGTATGCTGTCCATGATTCTAAGCTTTAGACTTGTGCAGTAGGATCAAGAGAAAAATCTTTTTCGCCTTTCCCTTTCTGAATAAAGGCATTGAATTTTGTTTCAGTCAGTAAAAATCTGGGTATAATGGAAGACGATTATAAAGGAATTTTCGGTGATTACGAGAGGCTCCTCCGGGAAATTTTCTTGAGCCCGATGGACTCATTTGACTTTTATCTGAACAGCGGAAAATTCAGCCTGTTTCATCTCATTACAGTTCATATTCTTCTTTGGACACTCTGTCCTTTATCCATACTGATTCAGAAACT
>JBPOJG010000278.1:0-3069 GCA_052033835.1 Spirochaetota bacterium | reverse complement strand
TCAAATTTGAGAAAGAAATTTGGACACCTTTTACTGAATAATTTACGTATAGACTATAATAGCCAGTAAAAGCATATTCTTTTCCGAAGACAGCAACCTCATCGGAGTTTTTTTTTAGAACTCCTTCACAGTAGTCGCCGTAAATATACGGTCTCAGCATCACGTACAAAATCCAGGGACGGTTTTCTTTGAAAGTTCTGCTGTTTTTTTCGCCTTGCGTTTCTTTGTGGCAGTGCAGTAGAAATATAAAAAATGAAAGGATAATTATTTTAATCCTTCCCATACTGTCCCCCTTTGTCCTGTCAGTGCAATCGGCCATCCGTTCGAAACAGGAGGATTTGCACTCTGCCAAAGCCCGTTCAGGTAATCCCTGATTTCCGAATTGAATGCAGAAACTGTGATTGTTTTTTTCAGGATTTCTGCTTTTTTTGTTTTCAGACAGGAAAAAAGAGCAAGTAAACAAATACTCAAAATCACAGCTTTTCGAAAAATATTTCTCATTCCTTCAGGCTGGAGTTTTTTTCAGCTCTGTCAAGATTTTTTTACCTACTTTTTGTAGGTAAACCCTATGAGAACGCTAAATTAAAACTGCATCAGTTTTTTCAAAGTCTAATATTCATGAAATTTATTATATTCTTCATTATCAGTCTGACATCAGTTTTTTCGGTTTCTGAAAGAGAGATGGGAAAAAGACCTGATCTCGACTTTCAGAAAGTTGCAGCTTATATCATTTATTATACAAATCTGGAAAGAACCGGTCAGGGACTGTCTTTTCTGAGGTATGATCCTGTATTGAATAAAGCCTCTGAGATTCACAGCAGATATATGGCAAAGAATAAAATCATGTCTCACAGTGAATCAGAACTCAGAAATCCAGCGGACAGAGTCAGGGCCGTATGTGAAACAGATATTGAACAATGTATGAAAAATTTCGAGCAGACGATTACAGGACCAGGCAGTTACCATATCTGCTGCGGAGAAAATGTGATTACAAGTCTGACAACCAACTCCGCCGGGATTTCGTATTTTATCAGAACGGATGCACAAGGCACTTATAAAGAATGGAGAAATGCAGACATCAGATGGCACGATGAATCCAGGCTGGCAAAGGATATGGTTTCGAGATGGATGAAAAGTCCGGGTCACAGAGCGAATATACTGAATCCTGAATACAATGTGATGGGGGCCGCAGTCGATTATAATCCGGAAGCTGATTATTATTACGGTACACAGGTATTTTCACCCCACTTTGAAGGTGTGTTTGACTATGATCCGTTTACTGTCTCTCTGGAGCAGACTGAAAATCAGAATCCAATGTTGAAAATTGACTCTGGAAAGAAACTTTCAAATACTGCCGTACGTTTTTATCTTGAAGGAAATCTGCAGAATTCAGAAAAACAGGATCAGGTTCATCTGATCAGTCTGCCCAAGGATTTTAAAGAAAAGATCCTTTCTATTGAAGTAAAGGACAGAAAAAGAGACTACTGGTATCCCTATTGGCAGATTCGCCTTTATCCTAAAGAGGCAAAAATGCAGTGGGAATGGAAACGCTGGGAGTACTGAAATTAAAAGGACTTTACAAGAGAAGTGCAAAATTTTACAATTGCCTTATGTCTATTATTAAATCCAAAATCAGAACCATCCAAGACTGGCCAAAACCAGGTATTATGTTCAGAGATATTACCTCCCTGTTGATTGATCCGGAAGGATTGGCTCTGACAATTGGGACATTTGTTGCAAGATACCAAAATGCCGGAATTACAAAAGTTGCAGGAATTGAGGCAAGAGGATTCATTACCGGAGCCGCTGTTGCATTCCAGCTGAACGTAGGCTTTGTACCAGTCAGAAAGAAAGGCAAACTGCCAGGTGAAACTATATCAGAAGAATATGCTCTTGAATATGGAACCGATATGGTAGAGATTCATAAAGATGCGATCACTCCAAACGATAATGTACTGATTATGGATGATCTGATTGCTACTGGCGGTACATTAGGCGCTGCAATCAAGCTGGTCAGAAAACTGGGCGGAAAAGTACATGAAGCAGCAATGATCATCGATCTTCCTGATCTTGGCGGAAGCAAAAAGATCACATCAGAATTCGGTGTAAATGTCTACTCCATCTGCGAATTTGAAGGACATTAAATATCGCTTGGATTGTCTGCAGGGTTCTTGGAAACACGGACCCTGATTTCATTTCCTAAAAAGTTCCAGTCTACCTGAAACAGTTTTCTCATAATATAGATCCCGCGTCCTGTCGGTATGTTTTTCCTGTTCGGATCGGCAGGATTGGGAAGAGATTCAGGATCAAATCCTTTCCCCATATCAATCACATAAAAATCCAGGTATTTGGATGTTTCATACACCTGTATTGTAATCTTGTCTTCAAAACGTTTTCCGCCATGCTCCAAAGCATTGTCTAAGGTTTCATCAATGATGATTCCATACCAGAACTCACTGATGAAAGTAGACCAGCTTTCCACTTCATAGATCCTCCAAAGTTCATCCTTCAGATAAGCAGTGCCCGCCTGATTTGCAGGAGCCTGATTATGAATCACTAGAAGAGGAAGCTCACCGTAGATAACCAGAGAAAGAAACCCTGGATAAAACAGAATAAACTTGAACTGAATCAGCGCAGCTACAATGAGAAGCAGAAAAAGAGTATCAATGTAGAGAATATCGATACCTGGAGACAGTGGGGTAAAAATATCCAGAAGGTAAAAATTGTATAAGAAAACCAGAACTGTGATGAGTGAGGTAAATCCAAGGACTCTATAAAAGATCTTTTTCAGTTTGGCTACAGACTGTGTCAGCTTGGAAAATGAAATGACCAGAAAAGCACATACGCAAAGCACGGAATAGGCCCTGGAAAGGAGCTGTGAAAACTTTGCAAAAAACTGAAAATCCAATGGAAAGCGAACTTCTACAAACGGCCAGGCGAAAGTCATCATCAGAATGATGTATCCGACTCCCCCCAAAAATGCAGTAAAATAGATCAATTTGGTGGATCTGCGTCCAAAATAGGGAAAGTTCAGAGAAAAAACTACAAGCGAATAGAGTGTTGCCTGAG
>JBPOJG010000477.1:0-29952 GCA_052033835.1 Spirochaetota bacterium | reverse complement strand
CTTACTTCGGATGCATCCGCGTCATAGCTATTTTTTATCAATTCATAAATAGCCATCACAGGGGATTTAATCAATTCTTCTCCCAATATTTTTAATATGTGTGCTTTAGGTTTAAAAAATCCAATGTTTTCCACTATAGCCCTCTATTTGTAATTTTTTTAAACCTGAACTCAACTTACAACCCCTTTTTGATCTCCATTGCTATTTTTTCTGCCATCAATGGTGGAACCGCATTTCCAATCTGCCTGAATGCTGCGCCCTGTCCGCCCTCAAAGAAAAAATCATCTGGAAAAGATTGAATTCTTGCTGCTTCTCTAATAGAGATTGAGCGGGGATTTTCAGGTGACGGGTATATATAGTAATGACCATCTTTAGAAAGATGTGCCACTACCGTATGAGAGACACCCTCACGATCTAAAACTTTAAATCTATCTAAAAAGTCCGTTCTGTTTTTATGTTTAATCAGCCTCTCTGGAAGTTCATCATATCTAATTCTTCTTTTCTCATTCAACCATAGATTTATTGCAAGTCTATATATTTCTAAATCAATTTCATTATGAGGTCTAGTCTGATGCTGTGACACGAATTTCAACCCATTCCGAATCTTATTCTTATAAAGATAATGGTTTTCAGAAATATTTTTTGTATATCTGACGTATCCTTTTTTTTCTCCTGGATCCAATTCAGGAAGATCTTCAAAAAGTGTTCTCAGATTTGCATTATGCTCAACATTCGAAAACTTCGGATAGTGAAAATCTATATTTTTTTTCCATCCAATAATAATGACTCGTTCCCGATTCTGCAATACACCAAAGTCAGCAGCATTCAATATTTTATATTCTGCTTTATAACCAATCTCCTTAAGCCCGTTTTCTATAGCTTTCAAATATTGCTGTTCACTGCCAGCAGACAGAAGCCCTCGAACATTTTCGAAAACAAATATCTTTGGTTTATACTTCTTTAAAAACTCAAGGTAAAACAAATACAGATGGTTTCTGGGATCATTTTTCATTCTATTTGGATCTCTAGATCGACCCATAACAGAATATGCCTGGCAGGGCGGTCCGCCAATGATAACATCTACGCCTTCTTTCCTCTTTTTTAGCTGATGGTCAATACGAGAAAAGATACCATTGAGAGTTCCCTTCGAGATTGAGATATTAATAACTCTTTCAAGTTCTTCTTGAATACTGGAATCAAAATTATAAAGATCTTCTCTCTTCAGTTCATTTCGTAAATAAGATTCATACATAGAAACATTATTCTTTTTTGATAAGGATTTATAGGCTATTCTTGTCTGTAAGGTTAGACAAGCAGCACTATCCATTTCTATATGAGACATAGAATCAAATCCAGCCCTTAAAAAGCCTTCAGACAGTCCGCCCGCCCCAGCAAATAAATCTAGAAAATTCAATTTTTCCACTACCTACTCTATTTATTGTGACCATTTTTACCTATTATACATCAATTCAAGACAAAATAGGCATTATCCAATGGTATTTTCAAAAAAAATGAATGAATATATTTGCATCGGTTCGACAATTCAACAAATATACATAAAAAACTGCATAAAACTGTATTGAAGAGGATTCAGAATTTTTTATCGCCAAGAAATTTTCCCCTTCATATCTTAAAACCAAAATCATCCTAAGGAAGCCGAACAGAATTTTGACCATATTATACCATACCCCCTATAGTATAAAAGAGTTGCATCCAGAATGACTCTCTACAAAACTGGTCATGGAGGGTGTTTATGCAGTATTTATCCTGGCTTGACAATGTTTCCTATCCTATGCTCATTTTTGCGGCGATCCTGATGGGACTTGCTCCGTTTGTCCCAATGCCTCATCTCTGGGAAAAAATCATTATGCTGAAAAACGGTGATCTCAAGAAGCCGATCGACATATTTGATCTTTTCTGGCATCTGGTTCCAGTTTTTATTCTTGTTCTGAAGGTGATTCGGGACAGAAATTCGGTGCAGGGCTGATCTTATGCAGGAATGGATTTCGCAGAACAGCACTACATTTCGAATCTCCATCTTTCTTGGCCTTTTTGTTTTTCTGGCACTGTGGGAGATTTTATATCCAAATCATAAGCCCGCATTGGAAAAAAAATACAGATGGGCTTCCAATATACTTCTGGTCCTGATCAACAATGCCGCAGTCAGAATTCTTTTCCCTGTGACTGCAATCGCTTTTGCTGAATATGCAGTGCAGAACAGATGGGGATTTCTGAGTACAGTGAATCTTCCTGCGCCTGCTTCGTTTGTTCTGGGAATTCTTTTTCTCGATTTTGTGATCTATCTTCAGCACGCTGTTTTTCATTCTCTTCCTCTGCTCTGGAGACTGCACAGAATGCACCACGCAGATCTGGAACTCGATGTGACAAGCGGAACCAGATTTCACCCAATAGAGATTATTATATCTATGTTTATAAAATTTGCTGCAATCGCCGTGTCCGGTGTCTCTCCTTTTACTGTGCTCATTTTTGAAGTCATATTGAACGGAATGGCTATGTTCAACCACAGCAATATTTATATACCTGAGAAACTGGATAGGATTCTGAGATTTCTTTTTGTAACTCCTGCAATGCATCGGATTCATCATTCAGTGATTCCTTCTGAGTACAATATGAACTACGGATTCAATCTTTCCGTCTGGGATAGGATCTTTGGAACAATGAAAAATTCAGCACAGGGAACCCTTGTGCTTGGACTGAATATATTCCGCGAGAAGAAAGATTCGAGACTCGATCAGCTTCTGATTCAGCCTTTCAGGAACTGATCTGTAATTTTCATCATTGACAGAAATAATCTTTTCTAAATATATTATCTCATGAGATATGATTTGGCTGCCGCTGCAGCTGTGACAGTTTTTTTTTCTTCTGCCTGCTCTTCCCTGAAAACTGAGGAAAAAAAAGCAGACAGGGTTTTATGGAAGGATGTGACTGCTTCTGCATACCACGGAAAAACAGTGTCTCCGGTAAAATTTGCGGAACTGAAAAAAGAAGAGCTGAAAAAATTCAAATCTGATCTGGAAGCTGTTTATCCGGTTTCCTTCAAATACAGATATACAAAATATTTCAATATCGCATACAGATGTTCTGATTCTGATGCAGACAGAATCGAAAGAAATCTCAAGATATTTTTCCGTGATGTATATCCCAAATATTATATATACGAACCTAAGTTTACAATGAGGATTGTATATTTCGGTACAAAAAAAGAATTTATAAAGCATACAAATTATGATTCTTACGGATACTATATGGGTGTCAGAGATTCAGAGAATGATACAAACAGAACGCTCTATACATACTGGAATTCAGGTCCGGGAACTCTCTGGCATGAAATGATTCATGCATTTACGGATGCAAATACGGACTCGGATGTGGATTCCTGGTTCAATGAAGGAATGGCATCCTTTTACGAGCATGGAAGCACTGCCGGTGAAAAATTTACGGAAGGATATGCAAACTGGAGACTGCCTGCACTTCAGGAAACCATACGAGCCGAAAAACTTCCGGGACTCAGAAAATTTTTTCAGAAAGACCTTGTGAATAAAGAATACGGGTATCCGTATATGAGGTTTCTGTTCTGTTATCTCTGGATGCATGATCAGATGATTCCATTCGTGAAGACATACATCTATGAGCTTCTTCCCAAATACAAAGGCAGCGAACTTGCAGAGAAATCAATAGAGACAATGGAAAAACTCCTGGGAAAAAAACTTTCAGACATAGAGAAAGAAATGTCCGAACTTGCACTGAAACTCAAGAAGAATGAAAAGCTGGTGAAATTGAAAGGGAAGGAATAGGACTTGGCGTTTTCGTTAAAAAAGCTGGAAAAAATTCTCCCTCAGAAATGATCTATTCTTGAAAATGGTCAAAGGCAAGCCTATGCAGAAAGAATTCAACATAACAGGAACCTGTATCCCGGATCGGCATTTTATGGTGGATATACATCATCGTCTCCTGAAAATTCAGACGATGATAGAAAAGGGGCAATATTTTGTAATGAATCGGCCTCGGCAGTTCGGGAAGACGACAACTCTGTTCCTGCTGAAAAACTATTTAATCAGGAAATATGTTGTATTGAGTCTTTCTTTTGAAGGTACAGGAGACGAAATTTTCGATTCCGAGAAAAAATTTGCAAATTCATTTGTGAATTTAATGAAAAAAAGTCTTAAATTTCAGAAGCAGGATTCTCTGCTGAATTCAATCGAAGAGTCTGATTTGGAAAATTTAAACGGTCTCAGTCGATTCATTTCCGATCTAGTCATTGCCTCTGACAAAGAAATCATTCTTTTGATAGATGAAGTAGACAAGACATCCACATCTCCTGTATTCTTAAATTTTCTAAGTATGCTTCGGGATAAGTATCTCAAGAGAAACGCCGGAGAGGATAAGACATTTCAAAGTGTCATTCTTGCAGGATTAAATGATGTAAAGAATCTGAAAGCAAGACTGCGAAATGAAGAAAATGCAGTTCAGAACAGCCCCTGGAACATAGCTGCAAACTTTACAATGGATATGAGTTTCTCAGCAGCTGAGATCTCATCCATGCTCAAAGACTATGCAGAATCTTATCATCTTTCTATGGACATTCCTCTGCTCAGTGAAAAGCTGCACTTTTATACAAACGGATATCCTTCTTTGGCCAGCAGACTCTGCAAGATAATAGACGAAGTGTTTATGGAAGAGAAGAAGACTGAATGGACTGAAGAGATGATTGAAGAATCAGTCAAGGAACTGTTAAAGGAAAACAATACTCTCTTCGAAAGTGTAATTAAGAATATAGAAAACAATTCTGAGCTGTACAGTGTGGTATACCGCATTGTTCTGGACGGAGAAAAAATACTTTATAATTATAATAATCCTGTCATAGAACAGGGAGTTCTGCACGGCATATTCCTCAATTCAAACGGAGACTTGAAAATTTCCAACCGAATTTTTGAACAGCTGATTTATGATTATCTGATTTCGAAACTGCAGACATCAGAAGCTGTCAGACCGGATTCGGTGGATTCCAGTTTTACTTCCGGACAGACACTGAATCTGAATCATATTCTTCTCAAGTTCCAGGAATTCATGAAAGAGCAGCACAGTGAAAAAGACTTGCAGTTCATTGAGCGGAACGGAAGGCTTCTTTTCCTTTCATTTCTGAAGCTGATCATCAACGGTCACGGGTTTGATTTCAGAGAAGTGGAGATTTCAGAAGAACGCAGACTCGATATTACAGTCACATACTATAATAAAAAATACATAGTAGAGCTGAAGATATGGAGGGGGGAGACATCCCATCAAAAGGGTCTTGCCCAGCTTTCAGATTATCTGGAAAGGACCGGACTTTCAGAAGGGTATCTTCTCATTTTCCAAAATAAAAAATCGAAAGAATTCAGACAGGATACAGTCAAGCACAACGGTAAGACGATTTATGCTGTCTGGACGTGAAAGAAGGATGCTGAAGTCCAGACTGTACGAGGAGTAATAAAAAGTCCTTTCATCTCCGGTTTATGCCTGTTTGATGATTCATTTACAGGAAGGTTCATTTCTTTAAATCATTTGGGTCGATGCTTGCCCCAATTAAATCGCACTTATTTTTCAGATCTTCCCTTGTCAGAAGGCCTACTCTGAAGCACCGAACAAGAAAATAATATGCAGCATCTACTAAATTTTTTTTTGCATCTGCCAATTCGCTTTTGAATCTAAATTCAGGCAAAGTCGGTTTCCCGTCACTGAATTCACATTTTCCTCTGCATATAGGACAGTATTCGTGGACAACAACTTCGTGATCATCAATCCATATCTTCTGAGCATTGTACATATCGTCAAATCTATGTCTGTGATTATCGATAACTTTCAGTGCATCTGTCACTTCATTCATCCAGAAGTCAATATTTGCATAGTGCCCAACAATGTGATGAGTGTAACCATTCGTAAACTTTCTTAACTGCTTGGAAATAAGATTTGCCTTCTCAATCGTATAAATCATTATTTTTAATTCTTCCTGATTGTTTATATGCCAAATAGCGTCGGAGTGATTCAAGGAAATGCACTATAGGTGCAATTTTCGCGGACTCCATTTACCGTGCTCAAGCCGTAAGTAAGTTTGCTATGTCTGGACGAGGACGAGATTAGAACGTTATGCATAATCGGGCAAGCAATTTTCGTGATGGATGTGAAGGAACGTAACTTGTTTATACCGAGAACGGGGCGGCTTTCCCGGCAGGAAACTTCAGGCAGTATTTTCTCTGATAATCTCTTTTTCTGAAAAATACCAGAATGCATTGAAAATGGCGACTTGGAAAACAAGTTCAGCACAGATATTCAGATAACTGTAAATTCCGTAGAATGAATGAGAAGTGCCGGTCCCGAAATAGGATACTGCTGCTGTAAAGGGGAAATTAATAAATAGTTTTACAATTAAAAGGATAGAATATATTCGAAAATAATTAAGTCTTTCCTCTATGACCTTTGAGTTCCACACAGCATAGGCTATGGAAACAGAAGTCAGAATTGCTCCGACACTGCCCAGATACATATTTCCTCGGTCCGTTTCCAGGAACTGAACCGTCTGCATACCGATGATCAGAAACGACGGAACTTTAAAAAACTCATTCTTCAGAATCACAGAAAGATAAAAGAAAAATCCCGCTGAGACAAGGGAGTTTAAGAGCCAGATTGTTTTCAAAGCAGACAGAATCAGGGATATGTATGCCGAGGAATTCTGAAGAGATTCGATATAAAGCCTGTTCAAGGCGAATGTCAATATTTCCAAGATGAGATAGGATCTGATGAACAGATCCGGTTTCGAAAAGTCGGCCGGTTTTCCGGAACGGATAATCTGAACGGCTGTGCCGAAAAGCAGCAGAAAATGAAACAGCCCGCCTGCCCCAAAAGCGGAGACAGCACTGAACCTCGAAAATATTCCATAATTACACGAGGTACCAAAAAAATCACAGAAAAAAAGGGAAAAAATAAATCCGAGGAAAGACGGCTGAAGAATCAAAATGAAACAGAACAGCCAGATCCACGAATGTCGTTTCATTATCTTCCTATGGCTAAAAATGTCCAGCTTTCGATGAAGTTGGGTTTTTCTCCGGTGTTGTCAAAATCCGTGTATTCGTAACGGATGAATATTTTAGGATTTTTCAGAATGGACTTGGCTGTGCTTAAGGGAATCCGTCTGAGATTTACAAACCTTTCGGACTCATCCGAAATCGCACAATGGTTTTCAGTATCCAGCTTGATTTTCACTCTGACATCATACATATTTTCAAACTTCAGCCATTGCCCCTCAGGAACTGATTCCAGAATCTGTACAGTGGTTTCACAGGAATAGGAAAATGATGCTTCTGAACGCGATGGAAAAAGCACAAGAAACAGAATCAATATAAACGCAGTCAAAAAAGTTCTCATCAAATAGTACTTTCGGCTGATAATAAGAAAATGCAAAATGATTTTATGAAAAAAGAGTCGGTTTTTGAGCTTTAATTGCGCTGACAGTTACCTGCAACAGATACGGATTCCCTTTCTTACTTCTGCAAGTTTCCAGTTTCTTTCAGAAATTCTTCAAAACAGGGAAGCAGATACTCCTCATATTCTCTTTGATTTGTAGGGCCGACTACTGATCTGACCTGTCCGCACTTGTCTCCCCAGTAAATTCCTCTCCCGCCGTCGCATCCATAGTCCAGAAAATATGTGCCTTTGAGATTCAGCGTATTGTCTTTTTCCGAGCGAATGAAAAAGCTGCAGACCATATAGGCACCTGAGGGAAAACTTTTCCTGCTGTAGTATTTGACAGAGTACTCTGTGTCCAAATACTTTCGCAGAAAGAGTCTTTCAGAATGAATTTTCTGCTTTGCCTCAAGCCAAATCCCCAGATTCTCACCTTCGGCCAGCCTGACTGTGTTTATGTAGGTTCTGTTTTCCGGAGGCAGCAGAGTTTCACATCCAGATAAGATACAAAAAATGATAATATATTTATTCATTCAGTCTCCTGATTCGCTCACCCAATTTCCAGCAAAGTGTTTCACTGACCGGAGAGAAATTTTTTTCATCCTTCTGCAGTCGTTATAAACTGTTGACGGTTTCTTTCGATGACGGAAAATGATTGATCTGTTCGGTATATACAATGTCAATCAGGCCTGTCCCTCAGGCTAATAAAAAATTACTTGTTAAATTGGATGAAGTTCCATATTACTGACGAATAGGACAACGAGGAATGATTTCCAAATCTGAAACACCGGCTTTAGAATCTGAAAAGGTCTCCAAAAGAGAAGAACTGAAAAAAGCAAACAAGCAGCAGATTCTGAATGCAGCACTGAAAGTATTCGGTGAAAGCGGACTCGACGGAGCAAACGTAAGGGATATCATTCGTGCAAGCGAACTTTCTCCGGGGACATTCTACAATTATTTTCAAAGCAAGGAAGAGGTTTTTGACTATCTTCTGGACGAAATTATTCAGGACATTCACAATAAGTCGCGGACAATCTGGATGAAGGCCTGGCAGGGCGGAGATGCAATGAAGTCTGCATTTGAAGAGTTTTTCAACAGCTTTCAGGACAGACCGGACTATCTTCTATTCTTTGCAAAAAATCAGCAGTACGTAAGAGCACTCAGGTATAACGGCAAGATCACAGGCATCCTCGATACACTCGAAGCCGATATCGCACAGGCAATCAAGGAAGGAAAAATTCCCCCGTTTCCCGTAAAGTTTATTACAGTCCTTCTGTTTGGAACAGTATTCGAATTTTTGGCGGATCTGGTATTTTATCCGGACAAGGTTTCCATTCCTCAGATATCGGAATACTTGGCAAGTTTTTTCAGAGGGGGAATTCTCTTCCTGAGTCTGCAGACTGCAGCAAAAGATACTATGTCCAGCATATTTTCTATTGCAAATTTTCCTGTGGAACTCGCATCGAAACTGATTCAGTCATTTCCGATTAAATAAAAACTACTTCTCGCAGTAAATCTTGTAAGTGCTGGGTCTCCAGATCCCATGAAGCATCGATCCCACAAAAATTTCCCAAAACTTATAGTAAGTGATGATGAGCTTCGGGGACTTGCTTCCGCAGACCTCCTTTACATCAATTTCTCTGCTCTGCATAACTCCGTAGAAAAAGAAATGAATTCTGACTTCTGCATCCGGTGCTGATTCGTCAACCGTGACAGGCATACCGCTGATATAAAACTTCTGCGAAGCACAGTTTAACATCAGAAGGAGAGGAATTAAAAAAAACCAAGTTCTAATACTTTTCATATTATCACCATCCGTCTATCAGTTTTTTTGCATACCCACACACGTCAAGCACTATAAAACGTCGGTCTGTCCAAATTGAGAATGAAAATCATTATATTACGTAATTTTTTATTTATATAATATGTATATTTATCATAATGAAGTATAAAAGACAGATTTCTAATCTCGCAAGGATGGAAGCCGCTACTGCGTTCGATTAGAAATCTGGGTAAAACGTAAAAAGCTAGAGCATTTGAAACTTGTTCAATAGCTCTAGCTCTATGAGGGTAATAATCTGACTTTTATTTCTATATCGAAGCGGCAGGATATTCTTCTATATAACTGTCTCCATTGGCTCCATAATAGATAACCTTTCTTGCGACAAAATCTGCATCATATCCGATCACTCCTGCTTCCCATACGGCTTTCAGGAATTCGGGAAATGTACTGCCGCCATTTTGATCTGTGCGTATAGCTTTGATCAATGCCTCTCGGTCAAAAGAAGGAACTTCATGCATACCGGCGACAAGAGGATTCCCCTGCTGGACAACAGTTCCATTTTTCATATGATAAACGGATTGGCAGGATGGCAGTGTCCAGCGGTTCATTGTTACGCCGGCTCTTCGGAGGACTTCCGCAAGAACCGGAAAGCCGCCGACTTTAGGACGGATCGACATTGCATATCTTTGTGCTTCCGTAAGCTGATCTGTTAAAGTGCTCATTGTAATCCCCTTATTCCATTCTGTTAAGATTCAGTTTTTGCCAGACTCAATTCTCTCTTCGAAGCTTGAAATTCTCGGAAAGAGTCAGTATCTTCTGAATGAAAACAGTCAGACTGTCAAACATAGGATCGGAACCGTCAGACGAAAGAATTTTCAGCTCCTTGATCTCAGGCATCTGAGCTGCGATCTCAGGAAGCATTGCAATCATCTTCGAAGTCAGATGGTTTCCATTCATTAAATTTTCAGTTTCCATCATGATTCTTTCCAGACGTATTTTTTCTTCCTTATAACGTAATTGAATTTCATTTTCCTTCTTTTTGAAATTGAATTCCATATCCTTCTGAACTTCCTGTATCTTCAGCTCAGCACGGACACGAAGCTGCTCGAGCTCAACCTCAAAGTTCTTTCTGATCTGATCCATACTGAATTCTTTTTCAGCAGCGGCCTTTTCCCGATCCAGCCTCTGAAGATACACTTCGTGCTCAGACTTCTGCTGTTTTTCCAGCTCAGACATCTCAAAGAGTTTCTGCTCCGATTCCTGAGCGAGCCTTCTCTTGTCTGCTTCAAGCTGAATTTTTGTCTCTTCCGCAATCTGAGCATCATTTCTTTTCATCTCTTCAAGAGACTGACGAAGAAGGATTTCCTTTTCCTTAGTAATGATCCTGTCGTCAGTGTCCTTCTTGCGAATGATCGTTTCTTCTTCCAGACTCTGTTTTGACTGCTTGCTCTTCTGCTCTTCTTCAAAACGCTTCAGCTCTTCTTTCAGTTTCAGATCAATCACTTCAGTGAGCTTCTGCTGCTTCTTCTGCTCAATCTCAAGATTGGTGTCCGCCTCTCTGTTTTCCTTGAGTTTTCTTGTTTCGAGTTCTTTGGTATGGATTTCATTTTCCATCTCCAGCTGACTGATCCTGGCTTTCTTCTTCTGCTCATTTCTGAAAGGACTCTGAAGATCATTCCAGAGACTAGAAGAACTGACCACAGCCTCGCGTATTTGAACTGTAATGATTTTTATACCAAGACCTTCCTGACCCTCAGCCACGTTGCGAAGTCTAGAAGTGAGCTCAGAAATCACAGGTGCCTTGTCCGTGAGAACTTCCTCCACACTCATCGTGGCAACCTTGTCCTTGATCGCAGCCTCAGCCTGCTCACGCAGCTGCGCATTCACAATTCCTAAGGGATCCTTAGTATTTGTAAAATCAAGCTTCTTGTATGCAATGGAGAAATCTGCAATCTGCCACTGAACATAAGCCAGAACATTGACCCCCTGCTTTTCCTTGCTGATGCAGTTGGCCACCACACCGATAGTCTGCATAGCCGCAGGAATGACAATGTATGCATCCTTCTGGGAATTGTAACGAAAGGAAACGCCAAGCCCCAAAGTGACAGGCTCTTTTCTGTTGAGTCTGGTATGCACCACATAGACGTTGGGCGGGACGATCACTTTTTTCCAGAACCAGTTTCCTGTGATTCTGATCTGAATCGGATCTTTTTCCAACTGCATTTCTTCTGATGATTTCAGTGACATATCTGGGATATAATTTTTTGATTTTTTGGACATATAGTCGCCTTTCTGGTCTGCGCTGTATTGGGGAGTTGAAATCTGCTCTGTTTTGGGAAAGTCTCTGAAGACCTCATCCTGGATTATGTTCTGCAATGCCGGAGCTGCAGCGGGTTTCGGATCGTAGTAGTTCTGACTTTCTTCCGCTTCGTCAAAATCATCCTCTTCCGCTGCAGTCTGAGCCAAAAAGATTTCCTTGGCTGCTTTTCGTTTTTCCATAGAAATTCATTCCTATCGTGAAATTTTCATTCACCAAAGAATAATCATAAGCGAGAAGCTGTCAAATTGAAAATGTCTGCTTTTTTATTTTTGGGGATTCGGCGTGCCCATCCTCCGGCTGTAGGAACTCCTATTCACGCCGACCGGGCTCTCGGCTTCCGTCCATTTTTTGCATTCGCAAAAAACGGACGCCGCTTCGCTGCCTCGATCCCTATCCCGCTCCGCCACCGTAGGAACTCCTCTGTCCTGAATATGTCTCATAAGATGATTATCTGGAATAATGAAAAAATGTCAGAATTCGGTGAAAAAGTATTCTCACTGGGACTGTTTACAAACGGAAGGAAAATGCAGGGACTCCCACCCGTAAATTCAAAGGAATGTTTTTATGTAATTAGAGTCTAAGAAATGATTCAGAAGATGCACGAGCGGGAAATTTTCTGAATAACAGGAAATGGCTGTTCCGAGCTGATCTGAGTTAGACTGACCTGCAATGGTCGCATAAGCCGTACTGACACTCGACGCACTTACGCCTGAGCTGCCCGTTGAATGAAAAATATATATCCTACCTTGTGCAGTGCTGACCTGAGTGGCCGACGCAATCAAATCAGAATAACCGTCCCCGTTCAGATCCGCTGCCGCAACGGCCTGTCCCATCTGTCCATTTACTGCGGCTCCGTTAATAATTACAGTTGCAGAATCTGCAGACGTTATCGAAATCCCCGATGCTCCTGAATGAAAAATATAGGCAGCCCCTCCAGTAGTTGCACCGTTTACAGTATCCGCCCCAGATACAATATCGTAATACTGATCCCCGTTAAAATTCCCGCAGTCTGCAGATCTTCCAAAATGAGCACTGCCAACAGCCGGGCCTGTGATGGAAGTATTTGCACCTCCTGAACTTGCTACGGTAACCCCTGAAGAACCGCTCGAATGAAATGCATACATTACTCCTTGATTTGTATTGAATCCGTCTGCACCGACCGCAAGGTCCATATAACCGTCCCCGTTCAAATCACAGGCGGCAATTGCAACTCCAAACTTTGCATTTCCTCCAGGCCCCAGTATGGAATTTGTGGCCATTCCAAGACTTGTGGCAATGACACCGGAACCGTCAGAATGAAAGATATAGACGTTGCCTTGATTGCCTAGAAGTCCGCTTGCCCCTACGATCAAATCTGCGAATCCGTCTCGATTTAAATCGTTAATAGTCAGGGCATTTCCAAATTGGTCCAAGGCGGCATTTCCGGTGATCAGCCGGATTGCCGAAGCCGCTCCAGTCGAAGCAATTCCTCCTGATCCCACTGAATTAAATGTATACACCACTCCCTGATTCCCCCCCCGCCCCCGCGTTTCGATTAGGAGCTCCTACAGCCAGATCGGAATACCCATCCCCATTCAAGTCACCGACAGAAATTGATCCTCCAAATTTATCCCCACCAGCCTGTCCAGTGAGCGTGGTGTTCGCCGTACTTGCACTGCCGGATGTTATGCCTGCTGCGCCTGTGGAAAGAAATATATATACGACACCTTGACCTGCTCCCCCTCCTGCGTTTCGATTAGGAGCTCCTACGGCCAGATCGGCATACCCGTCGCCGTTGATATCTCCAAGTGCAAGGGTATTTCCGAAATTGTCACCTCCGGACTGACCTGTCAGTATAATAGATGCCGTACCCGCTGATGACGCCATTACTCCAGTGCTTCCCCCTGAAAGAAAGATATATGCAACCCCCTGATTCGCTCCTGCCCCCGCGTTTCGGCTAGGAGCTCCTACAGCCAGATCCGAATATCCGTCCCCATTGATATCTTTATTTTTCCCTTTTATGACAGAAATAGAAACCACTGAGGAATAGACACCGCTATTGACAGCTCTTACACTGATCGTATGCCTGCTGTCATCTTTCCAGGCAGACTGACCTATTGGAAATGGAATTTTCCAGGAAGCGGTTCCGCTTGCAGCTGTATAAGTTCCATTATCAAAACTGACTTCCACTGAGGTCACAGTTCCCGAAGATGTTCCGATCAGAAAACCGGTCTGGACAATTGAATTGTTTATCAGATTGGCTATGACAGGAGAACCGACGGTCGCATTTACAGTCTGAGTTCCTGTCGATGATTTTGAAAGACCAATCACTGCAAACGCATTTGTCCATTGAAGAAAATTTTTCTTAATGCTTGTGTTGCAGTTCAGCAAAACCAGGATCACAAGAAGCCGTAAGCACATATCAATAGCGTACATTTTCTTTTAAATCAGTCAACTTATTTTTTACTGAAAAAGCCTGTCCGTTAAACTGTAGGAACTCCTCTTTTTCCTGGGAATGCCTTTTTGAGCAAAAAAACTTCCTATGGTGAAATAATGATAAAAAAATATGAAGATCTGAGCAAAAAATATACAGGTATATAGTATGGAAGATTTCAATATACAGCTCGATCAAGAAGCAATACAAAAGAATATTTCTTATGCAGGAAGCGGTGTTTCCACCATCCTGATTCCGGAAGACCTGATGCAGCGATATGAAACTCAGGAAATGAGGTACGGCGGAAAAGCACAATATTTTTCCCATCTGATTTCCAAGTATCGGATGATGCTCCGTTCGTTTGCTCACGATGCATCCAGTATGACAACTGAGTATCAGAAAAGCAGTCACAAATTGAAGAAGGTGAATTTTCGTCCTATAGCAGAAGACTGGGCTGAACTGGGCGCTTTTTCTATCGCATCCGGCAAAAGCAGGTGTCTGCTCTTCGTCCTCCTCCTTCTTATGGATCTTAACGGCTGGGGTGACCTCCTCAGCTATGCCGGCCTTCCAGTCAACTATCCTTTCGCTCCGGGTATCCAGTGGGAACTCCTCGGGATCTTCGGGGTCGAGAGGGCAGTCAGTAATTTTATCAGAGGATTAAAGCCTCGGATGATCCGAATGCAGAAGACTTGACTAATGAGGAAAACGACAAAAGAAAAGATGAATCTATGAAATTGAGTAATAATATATAATTTTATAATATAATCCTAAAGCCTATAGAAAACTGGCTCCCAAAAGATACTGATTTCGGCGGATGCGGAACTGTTACGGCTTCCTTGAAGCTGTCTTTTGACAATGCTCAATTAGACAGGTCTTTCTATTTATTCCGATGCAGTAATATCGTAATATCTCAGACACAATTTCTAAACTAAAAATTGCTTGCTGAATTTACTCATGAATAATATTGACTTGGAGCATGGGTTTGAACTTTCGAAGACCGGTCTTCTTTTTTATCTTTTTGCTGATGTTTTTATTCTCATTCTGCTCCAAAAAGTCTGATATTCCCTCTGCCGTACAAGGTTTTATGAATTTGGAAAAATGGGACTTTGTGCAATTTGGAAATCTGGAAATGAATGGCGAGTGGGAATTTTACTATGAGCAGTTTTTATCTTCGGAAGATATTGCAGAAGGCAGAGGAAAGCTGACGGGATACATAAGTTTTCCGGGCACTTGGAGAAATTTTCCGATGGGGAGTTCAAAAATTTCCGGTCACGGTTATGGAACATTCCGCCTGAAAATCAGGCTGCCGGATCATCCTCATATTTCAATAAAAACCGGAACGATAGGCACTGCCTATAAACTTCTTTTGAATGGAAAAGAAGTTTTAAGCGGAGGCCGGATTGGACAAACTGAAGAAAAAACGGTTCCTGGATTTCATTTTACTGCCTTGCCTTTGTATCAAGACAGCAGATCAGAGGCGGAGATCATACTGCAGATTGCAAATTTTTCCGATCCGAACGGAGGTCTTTGGGAAAGTATGACAGTCGGTGATACCGCATCAGTACTGATTGCCAGAAAATTTCAGTTTATGATGGATATATTTCTTTTCAGCACGCTTATGGTAATGGGGATATATCATATCACACTTTTTCTTCTGAGACGAAAGGATCTGTCTCCGCTTTACTTCGGAATTTTCTGCATGATGATAGGTCTGCGCACTTTGCTCACTTCTGAAAGGATACTTCATAATGATATCACCGTATTCAGCTGGGACTTTCTTTTTTCTGTCGAATATCTTACATATTATGTCAGTGTCCCTCTTTTTTCCGGTTTCATTTACAGCCTATACAAAGAGGAATTTTCTCTGAGGATGACTCAGATCATTTTCGGGGTCAGCGCTGTCTTTACTTTAATTGTAATATTCACTAAAGTAAAATTTTTTACTGAAATCAATGTTATCTATCAGGTATTCACTCTTCTTACGGTAGCGTACATGTTTTTTGCTCTGCTGAAGGCATTGTTCAGAAAAAGAGAAGACATTGCATTCTTTTTCGTGGGAATGCTTTTTATTGTTTTTTCAGTTGTCCATGATATACTGGTTGCATCACATATTATTCATTCAATGTATATTTTCGGATACGGACTTGCAGCATTTATTCTTTTTCAGTCCACGATCATTGCATCCCGTTTTTCCAGGGCATTTTTCAAGTCGGAGGAACTGACTGAAAGTCTGATCATTACAAATTATGCAATTGCCAGATTTGTTCCCTCGGAATTTTTGAGACTCCTGAACAGGAACAATATTGTTGACGTGAAACTTGGAGATCATCTGAAGCAGGAAATGACTGTATTTTTTTCTGACATTCGCGGATTCACAAGCATCGCTGAAAAACTCAATTCAGAAGATGTGTTCAAGTTTTTGAATACGTATTTTAAACAGACAATCTCGATCATCAGCAGGAATCATGGATTTGTAGATAAAATTATCGGCGACGGGATAATGGCAATTTTTCCAAATTCGCCCAATGATGCCGTGCAGGCCTCAAAGGAAATTATCAAAGCAGTCTACGAATGGAACAGATTAAGGGAAAATGAAAATCTTCAGGCAGTTTCAGTCGGAATAGGAATTCACACAGGGACTGTCAGTATGGGTACTGTGGGAACGGATGACCGGCTGGACACTACCGTCATCGGTGATACAGTCAATATTGCTTCTCGACTGGAAAGTCTGAACAAGGATTACGGAACTGCAGTGATTCTTTCGGAGACAGTATATTCCCGTCTGGATGAAAAATGGATGAAATATATCCGTGAGATAGACAATACTCAGATTCGCGGGCGGGAAGAAAATCTGACAATATTTGAATGTTTTGCGGGAAGTCCTGAAGACAAGATCAGTAAAATAATGAAAATATATTCCAAATATGCAGATGCACTTCTGCTTTTCAAGGAGAAAAACTTCAGAGGAGCAAAACAGCTTTTTGCGGAATGCAGGGAAACTTTTCCAGAAGATCCTGTCTTAAGACAGCTTATTCAGAGATGTTCTGACTGACCTGGATTCCTGTATTAAAAATCCGGGAAAATACAAATCTGAAAGTTACTGCTCAGCAAAATAAAAAGTGAGGAAAGATCGGGATCTTCAGCAGCTTAAAGAGCCTATACAGAGATTAAAATCCGCATAGGGAATAAACAGAAAATTCTAATTTACAGCCGTAATCAAAACAGCATTCTGGAATGACAGACATCTAGATTGGGGAACAGTCTTAAAATTAGGGAGCATTTATGAATTCAATAGCAGAAGAACGAGAAATCCTTTACTCCGAATATATTAAGCTGTCTGAAGCAGACCAAGTCATCATGGAATTATATTCCATTCAATACTTTTTTATATACAGCAGTCAGGCCCTGCAGAAACTGAAGATAAATAAGATTCTGGACAAATGCTCGAAAGAGGATTTTGAAGAAAAGATTGAAAAACTGAAATCAAAAAAGCTTCTGGCCGGCAGGTCAAAGGGCGAAAATGCGTGCAATCCGGAAGTAAGTGAACTTATCACTCAGAACTCAATCCGCAAAGGAACTTTTTCCAGACTTGCAGAGGAAGTATCTGCAACCAGCCATAAGCGGAATATCAGTGATGAAAATAAGCTTTTTGCACTGGCCAGAATCAATCTGTATGCAGGAAAGGAAGATATCTTCGAAGGACTGAGTGACGAATTTACTTCCTTCCAGCACTATTTTCAGGGACTGTCTGCGGAAATGGAAGAGGAGCTTATTGAGCTTTTCCTTAACCCGTTTTCTGCAGAGTTCCTGGACAGTGGAGTCATTCACGGAAACTATCTGGAGAAATTGTATATCAGTGTGATATTCAATTCCGTGATGAATTCCATTGTTTATCCTGAGGCCGCTGAGTATATAGTAAAGAAAAGTTTAAAAACAGAAGTCAGTCTGTCTACCGCCGGTCTGGTCTATGAGCACCTCGTTTTGCAGGGCAGGAATAAGGACGCAGAAAAAATTCTCTCTAAATATTTCAAAAAAGACTTCGGGGAAGTCCTGACTGTTTCCGCATTCAAGGCTTTTATGGAAGGGAATTTTCCTGAGTCCGAAAGACTGTATGCAGCGGAGACCCGGCGAATCAGAACAGCGACGAAGAAAAAAAATGAAGAAATGGAAGGTTTTTCCACTTTCTTTTATTATGCATCGCTCGTAAAGCTCAAAGAATATAAGTCTGCATATGAATATTCGTATAAAATAATGAATCTGAAATATCATTTTAATGCAGATGAATTTATACTCCTGCACAGTTTCAGTGAAATGCTGAACGGGAGCTTCCGTGAACACAGCTTCAGGATACCTTCACCCGAAAGATTTGTTTCAGCGACCCATTGGCAGATACTGATTTTTTTTGCCGCATTTTACTGGATGGAGCTGAGTCTTTCCTCCGGGCATCTGCAGATCCTGCAGAATTGGTGCAGAACGGCGCAGAGTTCCGGATACAGATGGTTTGAGATGCAGTTCTATGATCTGACTGCTAAACTGACAAATGATGCAGTCTACTCCAAAAAGGCAGAGCAGATCAGAAATGAGATCGGAAGTTTTTTTATTTCAGAGATTTATGAGAAAAAAGAAAAATGGATGCTTGCCCTGAATGCGCTTCTTTCTTTAAATTCCGCAGAAGGCAGAACGGAAAAAATAAATTATGAAAAGAGAATCGCCTGGTATATAGATTATAATGATGAAAGCGGTGAATTTTCCATACTGCCGTATGAGCAGTCGTTCAACCCTTCCAAGGGCTGGACAGGCGGGAGACCAGTCGCACTGAAGCGGCTGAAGAATGAGGCGGCCAAGACTCCTTATCTGACAGAGCAGGACCTTCGAATCATCAGTCATATCCGACTTTTTTCCTCAGGACATTACGGGGGTCAGGATGCAGTACTGATGCAGGCGGCCATCACTGATCTGGTAGGTCATCCTCATATCTATCTTTCCGGAACAAATATGCATATTGAGCTGCAGTCCGTCAATCCGGAACTGCGAGTGATCCTTATGAAAAACGGAATGTTTCATATCACGATGCACCCTCCCAGGAAAGATTTTCAGATCCCTTATTCATTGGACCCGGAGACACCTACTAGATTTCGTCTCACGGTCTTCGGTCAGGAGCATGATAAAATATCCCAGATTATAGGAAAGAACGGAATCAAGGTTCCGCCCGAAGGCAAAAATGAAATTCTGAATGCAATCACCTCTCTTTCCTCACTTCTGACCATTCAGTCGGATATCGGAGGAGGGGAGGATCTGAATGCAGAATCGGTGGAAGCATCTGCAATACTGCATATACAGCTGATTCCCTTTTCCGGAGGCGTGAAAGTCGGAGCGCTTACCAGACCTTTCGGCGATTTCGGACCCTACTGCAGACCCGGAAAGGGAGGAAGCAATCTGATCACGGATCATTCAGACAGGAAATACCATGCTTCGAGAGATCTGCAGAAGGAAGAATCGAATCTGAGTGAGCTTCTGAAATCATCGCCTGTGCTGAATTCCCTGGGAACTGAGTCTGAGACCGAATGGATTCTGGATGATATGGAAACCTGTCTTGAGGTTCTTCTGGAACTGCAGAATGCACATGATAAAATCATTATAGAATGGCCTGAAGGAGAAAAATACAGACTGACTGGCGGACTGGAGAAATCCAGTTTCCAGATTGGAATCCGAAAAGAGAATGACTGGTTTTCAGTATCAGGTGAAGTAAAAATTAATGATGATGAAGTCATTGAAATGCAGAAACTACTTGATCTTCTGGAGAATTCGCCTGGTCGTTTTATCCGGATGAGTGACGGAACTTTTATGGCGATGACTGAAGAGTTCAAAAAACAGCTCAATGATTTCAATAATTATGCAGAATCCACAAAAGACGGATATCGTTTTTCACCGTTGATGGCTCCGATTTTGAACGAAATGACAGAGGGGATGGAGAAGGTCAAGGCAGACAAGGCTTGGAAAGATCATCTGAAAAAACTGGAGGATCTGAAAAACTTCAAGCCTGTTCTCCCAAAAACATTTCAGGCGAATCTGAGAGAATATCAGCAGGAAGGTTTTGAATGGATGGCGAAACTTTCCAAATGGGGAGTCGGAGCCTGCCTTGCAGATGATATGGGTCTCGGAAAAACAATTCAGGCACTTGCGATGCTTCTCACCTATGCGCCGAAAGGACCAAGTCTTGTGATTGCTCCGACGTCGGTCTGTATGAACTGGCACTCAGAAGCCGCCCGTTTTGCACCGACCTTAAACACAATACAGTTTGGTGCAGGAGACAGAGAAAAAATTATAAAAAATTTAAAATCATTTGATCTTCTGATCTGCAGCTATGGAATGATTCAGCAGACAGAGGCCGCCGATCTGCTGAAGGATACAGATTGGAAGATGGTGATTCTCGATGAGGCACAGGCAGTCAAGAATATGACGACCAAGAGATCGCAGGCAGTGATGAATCTGAAGGCAGATTTCAAGCTGATCACGACAGGAACTCCGATCGAAAATCATCTGGGTGAACTCTGGAATCTTTTCCGTTTTCTGAATCCGGGACTTCTGGGTTCGATCGAAAAATTCAATGAAAAATATGCTGTTCCGATTGAAAGAAACAAGGACAAGTATGCGAGAAACAGGCTTAAAAGAATCATACAGCCTTTCATCCTGAGGAGGATGAAAAACGATGTTCTCGAAGAACTTCCGGAAAAGACAGAGATTGTCATTCAGGTGGAGCAGAGCGGAAGAGAGAAGGCATTTTATGAGGCACTCAGACAGAATGCAGTCAAAAAACTCAGCGGTGATGATATGCACAAGGGACAGAAGCATATACAGATACTTGCAGAAATAATGAAACTCAGAAGAGCCTGCTGCCATTCGAGTCTTGTGGACAAAAAAATCGACATCCCGAGTGCAAAGTTTGAGGCGTTCACTGAGATCCTGGAAGAACTTCTGGCGAACCGGCACAAGGCACTGGTATTCAGTCAGTTCACAGATCATCTCGCCATCATTAAAAAACATCTGGATAAATTAAAAATACATTATCAGTATCTGGATGGAAGCACTCCTGCAGGCGAGAGAAAAAAGAGAGTGGATAAGTTTCAGTCAGGTGAAGGAGATGTTTTCCTGATCAGTCTGAAGGCGGGAGGTGCTGGACTGAATCTGACAGCGGCAGACTATGTGATTCATATGGATCCTTGGTGGAATCCTGCAGTGGAAGATCAGGCCTCTGACAGAGCCCACAGAATGGGGCAGAAAAGGCCGGTTACCGTTTACAGGATTGTTGCCAAGGATACGATAGAACAGAAGATCGTCGAACTCCATAAGCACAAACGTGATCTCGCGGACAGTCTTCTCGACGAATCTGAGATGAGCGGCAAAATGTCAGCCGATGAGCTTCTAAAACTTCTTCGCGGAGATGAGTGATTTTTGGGGGATTCGGCGCGAAGGGAAACGCCGACCGGGCTCTCAGCTCTCGTCCATTTTTTGCATTCGCAAAAAATGGACGCCGCTTCGATCCCTATCCCGTCGCTTCTGATGCTTTGCTCGGTTCCAGATTCAAATTGAGGAGCCACTGAGATGCTTTCTTGATTTTAAGTCCCCAGTCAAAGTCCTTTTCCCTGTTCAAATTTTTAACCAGCTGAATTCTTTCCGTATTCGGGAAATATTCAGAAAAATCTTTGAAGTTTGCATACGGAGAATCATCCGAAAGTTTCACTTCAAGGATGCATACTGGTTTTTTATTTACCATAACTAGAAAATCCAGTTCCTTGCCGTCTTTTGTTTTCAGATAATACAGACCAGTTTCATATCCTTCAAAATCTTCAATTCGATGCAGTTCTTTGTGAATTGCACTGGCGATCAGATTTTCAAAACGGGCAGCCTCATCTTCCACAAGTGCAATATCATAAAAATAATACTTAGGTTCCTTTAATATGGATCGTGCAATATTTTTATGATAGGGAGTCACCTTGAAAACAATATAAAGATTTTCCAGTATATTCAGCCATCGTTTGACTGTAGTGGGATCTTTTTCCAGATCTCGCGCAAGCGAAGAATAGGATACAGGAGAACCGACCCGCGTTTTTAAAAGTTCTATTAATGTCTCAATTTTTATAATATCTCTTACATTTTCCAGATCAATCAGATCCTGACGGAGAATAATATCTGTATGAGAACGTTTCCATCTTCTGTAAAAAGTCTCACTTTCTGAAAAAAACGGTTCCGGGAAACCGCTGAACTTCATCAGTTTATCCAGAAGAACATCAGGTGAATCTCTATCGGCCAGTTCTTTAATATCAAGCGGATGAAGCCGATAGGCAAAAAATCGTCCCGCCAGAGAGTCCCCCATTTTTTTCGCAATCTCCAGTCTTGCACTTCCTGTAATCAGCATCGGATGTCTATGCTCTGAATTATCATAGATTCCCTTCAGAAAGATTTTCCAGTTTTTCATCTTATGGAGTTCATCCAGAATGATCAGATTCGTATCCTTTTTCCAGCTCCTTTCCTGAATAATGAGCCTGTCCTCAGAAATATCAAAGTTCAGGTATTCATAATTTTCATAGATGGATCTTGAGAACGTAGTTTTGCCCACCTGCCTCGGGCCGGACAGCAGGACTAATTTTTTCTCCAAGTCTTTTTTGATTGCATCTCTTAAAACGGAAGATCTGTTCTCCATATTGTCCATTCCAGCATACATACTGGATTAGTCAAGTCCATTCCAGCATACATACTGGATTAGTCTTGTCTATTCAAGGATATATCACCGAATAGACAAGACGGGTTGGATTTTCCATGGATTGATGAGGTTTTGTAAAAACATAAAAATGAGCTTTTACAAAACCTCCACTTGCCATCTTCAGGTATTTGCCTCTTCCTGCAGATATTTGACCCGACTGTTTCCCACCATCCAGAAATACAGAACCGGAACTGCGAAACGGCTGAGGGCAGTCGCTGCAATTTCACCGAACATCAGACTGATGGCAAGTCCCTCAAAAATGGGATCAAAAAGCATTACAAAACTGCCCACAACTACCGCAGCAGCAGTGAGAAGCATTGGACGAAATCTGATCACACCGGCACCGATCACAGCTTCTTTCAATGGAAGACCGCTCTGAATCTGCTGCTCGATAAAGTCTACCAGGATAATAGAGTTCCTTACTATAATCCCTGCACCTGCAATGAAACCGATCATGGAAGTCGCAGTGAAATATGCTCCCAGAATGGCATGTCCCGGAAGAATGCCGATCAGACTGATCGGTATAGGTGCCATAATGATCAAAGGAACTGTATAACTTTTAAACCAGCCCAGAACCATCACATAAATCAGCAGCATCACAACAGCAAACGCTCCTCCCAGATCCCGAAATACTTCATATGTAATGAACCATTCCCCATCCCATTTGATTACAGGTGATTTTGTATTCCAGGGAACTTCTGCAGTCTGAGTCGGATAATTAATTTTTGGTGCCAGTTTCATCATCCCGTATACAGGAGCTTCTTCTGCACCGGAAAGTTCACTCATCACATAGGAGACAGGTTTTAAATTTTTTCTGTGAAGAATTTCATTATTTTCATACCGAGGTTCTTTCAAAAGAGCACCTGCGGGAGTCACACCTGATTCAAAGGAGAGAATCTGAGTGTTCTGAAAAGGTGATTTCCCGGATCTTACTTTATTGTCCAGTGAAAGAGAAACCTGAATCTCCTCAGGGGCTTTAGACTCAGCCATTGACAGGAGAGGAGTCTCAGCAAAGATAAAACCACCCAGTCCCACTATCTGAGCAGAACGAGCTCCAAGAACTCCGCCCTTCGACTGATCATATTCATAAATCTTTCTTGCCTTTCCTTCTCTCCAGGAGTAGTCCAGATCTACGACACTTGCCTCACTCTGAAATATTTTAAATACCTCACCGGCCACTCTTCTTCTTTCTCCTTCAGAAGGACCGTAAACTTCCGCAACCATCGTCGCCATAACAGGGGGACCGGGAGGAATTTCGAGCACCTTAGTGACTGCTTTTTTTCTTCTTCCAAACTCTGCAATCGCTGGACGCAGGCTTTCTATAATTTTATGACTGGACTCTTTTCTGTGATCCTTGTCAGAAAGAAGAATCTGCAGATCGTTCATATATTCTCTGTTTCTCAGGAAAGTATGTTTGACCATTCCGGAAAAAGAAAATGGTGCAGCCTCTCCCCCGTAAATCTGCACTTTCTTTACTTCAGGATGTTTTGCTATCTGCAAGGCCAGTTCCTTCGTCATCTCCACACTCTTCAGAAGAGCTGTATCGGAAGGATAATCTATAATGACTTGGAACTCATTTTTATTGTCAAACGGAAGCATCTTTACTTTTACTGCTTTAAAATAAATGAAGCTGAATGATGCCAGTAAAAGTGCAATACTGACTATCCCAAAAATCAATGCTGCTTTTTTTCCTCCAAGAAGCCATTCAGAGAAAGAAATATAAAGTCTGTCCAGAAATGAAGCCTTGGACTTGTCGAGAGGATTTACTTCTTCCTGATGTTCTTCCTCTGAATGTTTTGGACTGTGTTTGAGAAGTCTCACCGACGCCCAAGGAGTTACAATGAACGCAACAAAGAGAGAAAGAATCATTGCCATACTTGCACCGACAGGAATCGGTTTCATATATGGGCCCATCAGTCCGCGCACAAATGCCATCGGCAGTATCGCTCCAATGACAGTAAATGTGGCAAGTATGGTCGGGTTGCCCACTTCAGAAACAGCATCTATCGTAGCTCTTAGAATCCCTCTTTCCGGATGCAGATGCAGATGCCGCTCCACGTTTTCCACCACAACAATGGCATCATCCACAAGAATACCGATGGAGAAAATAAGTGCAAATAAAGTCACTCTGTTTAATGTATATCCCATAAAGTAATAAACAGCAAGAGTGAGAGCGAGTGTCACAGGGATGGCAATTGATACTACAATAGATGCTCTGATTCCCATAAACACGGCAATAAGCAGTGCTACTGAAAAAGTGGCGATAAGAAGATGTTCTATGAGTTCAAAAGATTTTTCTTCTGCTGTTGTTCCGTAATTCCGCACGATCGACATTTTAATATCAGGAGGAATTTCAGACGAAAAAGTGCCGGCTCTTTCCAGCAGATCTTTTGCCAGTGCAACGACATTGGTTCCTTTTCTTTTGGAGAATACTACAGAAACTGCAGTCCTTTGACCTTCACCGAGTTCCTTGTCATAGAGTACAGAAACTCTGCTTCTTTCCTCTGGACCAAGCTCAATTTTAGCAATATCCTTCAGTCGGACAATTGCCCCGCCTCTCTGTCCAATGGCAATATTTCCTATGTCGGCGACAGAAGACATTCTGCCCCCTACTTCCACCTGAAATTCTTTTTCCTGAGAAAATGTTTTTCCTACAGGAAAATAGGCATCACTCATTTTCAGGCTCATTGCTGCATCTGCAATGGAAACTCCGTAACCGGAAGCTTTTGCGGGATCAATGATCACTCGGACAGTTTCTTTTCTTCCACCAAGAAGTTCAACTCTGGCAAGATCCGGCGTACTGGACAGTTCTCTTGCGAGAGGTGCAATGAGTTTTCTAAGTTCATAATCATCCCTTTTTTCTGAACTGAAAGTAAGAGTCAGAAAAGGAACATCGTCTATAGTAAAAGAACTTATTTTAGGATTCATTACATTTGGCGGCAGATCCTGCTTGATTTCCATCAGCTTATGATGCACCTTGACTAGAGATGGTTCAGTAGGTTCCCCCACCTTGAAACGCACTGTAATCACAGCACCATGAGCTGAACTTGCAGAGTATACATACTCCACTGCATCGAGTCCCCAGACAGCTCTTTCCACTGGCTCAGTGACTTTTCTTTCCACTTCCTTTGCTTCAAAACCGGGAGCAGGAATCTGTATATCAATCATAGGCACAGAGATCTGAGGTTCTTCTTCTTTAGGAGTCAGATACACAGAGAACACCCCAAGTATGATGCTTACAACGGCTATCACTGGAGTGAGCCGAGAGTTTACAAATTTTTCTGCGAGACTGCCCGCAAATCCTTTTTCCAGATTACTCATATTTAACTCCTTCCGGACCTGTTTCAGAAAGAGTGACCATTGCTGCTCTGACTTTCAGATACTCGGACTCTATCATTGCCTTGGCCTGTATGACATCAGCCTTCCTGGACAAAACCTCGGAAAGCTGCAGTGCATTTAATGCTCCGCTTCCAAAAAGCTGCTGTGCAACAACAACCTGTTCATCCATCAGCTTTGCATTCTCCGTAATCAGTTCCAAATTTTTCCTGAGAGCCTGCTGCATCTGCACAAGAGATTTTGCCTTGCTCTCTTCATTACGAATCATTTCACTTGCTCTTTCCTGCATAGCCTTGCTGTTCAGTTTAGCCTGTTCCACTGCCTCCAAATCTCCAGGAGAATAAAGATTCATCTGCACATAGAATCCTGCATTATACGCTGTTGCAGAGGCTCTCTCACCCCGATACAGATAACTCTCGCCATACAGACCCACCTTTGGAAGGATTCTTGCTTTCTCTGCTTCCGCCTGTTCGCTTGCACCTTCTGCATAAGCCTTCATTGCCTTGGCCATATAGGAACGTTCAGCAGCAGTCACTTTCAAATACTCATCAGCAAAGGACTGAGTCCCCTGTTTTCTGACTGACCATTTCTCGGGAAGTTTTCCGGTGGAGACTTCGAGAGAATCTCTCAAGGCTGCTATTTTTGCAGAAGTTTCTTCTTTCATTCCTTCCACTCTGTTTTTCAGACTTCTCAATCCCAGCCCGCCTGAGTATCCGAGGGGATTGCCTCTGTTTCCCAACTGATATCTGGATAAAATATTTTTTACTGTTTTTTCCAAAGAAAGTATCTTCTCCAGAGATTCAGTAAGTGAACTTATTGTTCCGTACATTGCGGCATAATTGGCATACTCATTGAGAGAAACAAATTTATTTTCCAGCTGCTTACCTTCATACTGCTTGTCATATGCTTTTGCGATGGAAGACTTGGAACCGCCTTCATACAGAGAAAAGTCAAATCCGAAAGTGCCTCTCTGATAAGTATGTGCACCGGGATTGTTCAAAGTATCCGGAGCAAAGAGATTCAGTGTATTATAGTTTGGTGATGCGTAAGGATTGTTGTTCGTGTCAATAAAATTGCTGACCCTTGTCCTCGAACTCTTGGTGGAAAAATCAGAATCCTTCGCTGCCCTTTGTCCAAGTACAGAAAAGAAATTCATTGCAGGATCATTCGTATTGTAAGCACGTGCATCTGCATAGATCCTCGGATACCAATGCTTGGAAGCCCTCATGCTGTTCATTTTTGCAGCCTTAGACTCCAAAGAAAGGGCCTTTTGAGTATGGGAATTCTCGCTGATCTTTTCCCATAGGTTCTTAAACTCCAGAACCTGGGGTTCCTCCCCTGCCCCAAGGGCAATTGAACTCATTAAAAAAAGGCTGAAAAACATCCCGCTGAAAGACCTTTTGCCGCTTTTTCTGCACTTCACTTGAAATAGAAAACCCATATTTTCTCCTGCTGTATACCATACAGGGTATGCTATACAATTCTACAAGCAGAAATTTTTGCATTTTGTTGATTTTATTATATACCCCATAAGGTATATAGAACCAATCCAGATCAAATAATCAGCATTCAGTAACTCACATTACGCACTTCGTGCTGCAGGTGAGGCGTTGACAGGGAAAGCCTGCAAACAAGCGAAGATACTTCCTTAAAAATACTGAGAAATTTGATAATTTCCCAGAGATTATCGAAAGCCAAAATCGGAAGAGGTTTATTTGGATACCGAACTTAGGGTCAGGTTAGGACAGAAATCGTCATAGAACGAAAAATCAATAGGCAGTTCCTTCGGAAAAACAAATCTGAAAGAGGCGGGTTTTTAGGGAAACCTCTTGACTGTTTTTTAGACAAAGTACATGCTGTAAATGAGTCAAAATTCTGTCATTAGGAAATATCTATGAGTATGTTTCAAAAGTCAGTAATAGATAAGTATTTAAAAGAAATCAATCAGACTGATTTACTCATTGATACATTTAAAGCTGTTCATGACCTGGAAGAATGCATATGCCCGCATTCTATTGGACAAGTTTTTAAAAATGGAAATAAAGTTTCTGAAATCAAACCAAGCTCAGTCAAATCCTTAATCAGAAATGAATATGAGAAATCATTGAAAATCATTAAAATGCCAATTATGTAATAACAGTGAAACCATCAAATAATCGTATACGTTTATACAATTTATTTTATAGTCAGAAAAAGAAGAAATTAGAAGGAAGTGAATGCTGTGAATAACCCAGAAGAACTGACGCATAAACCTGCTTTAACCGATGAGGATATCGAGAAAATAATTTCTGCCTTTGAGTATATGGAATTTCCCAGTTATAATATAGATCCTAAAGATGTTGATTATGCTTGTATGTACCATATTAAAAAATTACAGAAATCTGTCTTTGACTCAAAGGAACTTGATATCAGAAGAAAAAACCTTTTGTATCAGTCAAGGATCTGTAAAGCGGCTGCATCCAGATCAGACTTATTTAATGAAGTATTAGAATATAAGAAATCAGAAATTCTGAGTTCGAATCAAGCATGGGAAGTTTTTCATCATATTAAAGAATTTTTTCAGAATCTGAGTAATGATTTCAGAATACTCTTGATAAAAATGAAAGATAAGCCATTTTTGTTCATCTTTCATTTTCTGCATTTTACAGTTTCAATTCTGAAAAATGCTTTCGTTATGACTGTAAAAAATTTTTGGGAAGTAGTTCATTCGAGTGCTTTCATCAAGAAATTCCAAGGACCGATTGGAAAGAAAATTTCAAGCCGAGTTGCATTTTTAATATCACTTTTTATATTTTGCACTATTGTGGGTTCAATTTCTTTTCTTTTTAATTACAGCAGAGCCTTTTGGAAAGACATAACTACAGACATTTCAAACCCTACTGTTGAGCTGCAGACCGGATACATAAAAAGTAATTATATTATTGCAAAAGATAAAGAAAACCAAAAAGAGATTCTGGCGATTCCCTTTGGAACTAAACTTAATTTCAGAAGAGTGAGCATCAATGCAGAAAAATACGCTTTATATATACCGGAAATTGATGCATACATCTATAATGATGAGCTGTCATCAAGTGAGCCTTCACAGGTTCAGTCAAAAATTTACACTTTATTTTTGGCCGATTCAAAATTTGTCCCTCACGACAAATACAAAAAGGATATTCCGACCCAAAAAATTGAACTGTTTTCCAGACAATACAGAATCTATGATGAAAAAGGAACAAAGACCGAAGAAGGATTTTACCAAGTAAAGAAAAATTATATTGTTCTTCGTTCTGGAAACAGATCATCATTGCTGAAATATTCAGGAGACGGATATTTTGACGGACTGATCATTGGTGATATTTGATTTCATTGGAAGAAGTTTATTCGTTAATCCTATCCAATTTTATTCCGGATTCCAAGATTTGCAGGATTAACATTTTTCTAAGTTTTGAACGAAATCTTTTCGCCTTTTTCTTCCATTATAGAGCAAGTAGCATCCCGCCTCCCTAAAAAACCTTTATATTTGGGAGTCGGACTCCCAAATTAACAGAAATGAGGGAGCTCGAAAGACTGTTAGGACCAAAATTGAAGAAAATTTTTTACCCATTTCCCGATTTTAGCACTGGTTGGAGCAAGACAGTCGGTAAAGGAATGTACATTCTCTCCGGTTCTCAGAACTTTTCTGTAATGAAAAATATTTCAGAGTCCCTTGCCGGGCGTGTCTACATTCAGGAACTGTATCCAATGTGCGAAAGAGAACTTGATGAGAAAATTTCCTCTCCGTCATTACAGCAGTTCACTGGGCAGATCTGGCAAATTCAGGTTTTCAGTGGCTGGAAATTCCGGCTTTTCACAGAAACAGCATCAAGAGAATCAGCTCAAAGAAGAAAGGTTTTTTT
>JBPOJG010000255.1:0-2299 GCA_052033835.1 Spirochaetota bacterium | reverse complement strand
GTGCCATGGATTTCGGCTTATAAATCAACTAGCTACCTTAAAAATGCACAAATTCGTTTTGTTTTAGGTACAGAAAAAATTTCAGATGTCAGTCCTACTAAAGTAAAGGACAAAGTCCCTCAGACTTCCCACTTATACATTGCAGGGTATTATACAAACAAAGAAGGGAAGAATCTTTCTATATTTGCACAGATATATCACCCTGTCACCGGAGAAATGCTGGATGCTGTCAACATAGAAGACGAGTGGGAGGGGAGCGGAGAAAATCTGAAACTCCCCAAAGAAGAAACATCCGAATCAGATGATAAAGTTTTGGATAAATTCGGGAAGAAGGCAGGCCTTCGAATCAGAGTCAACAGTTCAAGGAAAGTAAACAATGAAAATATTGATCAGTATCTGACAAATCATCCTCTTTCAAAGTCTGCTATTTTCCCTATGACAAAAGATGACAAAGCGCAGGCATCTCAGGAAGTTTTCAAACTTCTCGAAGATATTGAAGTCGTTACTGCAACCAAAACAAAGACAAAAATCAAGGATGCTCCTGCGGCCGTTTATGTAATCACTGCGGAGCAGATCAGAGAAAGAGGATATAAAGTACTGTCCGAGGCACTGCATGATGTTCCAGGATTTGATTTTCAGCACACTTACGGAATTTATCCGCAGCTTGTTCATCAGAGAGGACTTGTCGGCGAAAACAACAGAACCCTTGTTTATGTAGACGGACTTCCTGACAATAATATCAATGAGTTCGGAGCAATTGCAGGAACGATTCAGTTTCCTCTCCAGAATGTGGAAAGAATCGAAATTGTATCCGGGCCGTCCTCTTCCCTCTACGGAGCGAACGCTTTTAACGGAGTCATCAATATCATTACTAAAGACGGGAAGTCCAGTCCTGGAAACCAGGTCACTGCAACCTATGGGGGATGGGAATCATCCGGTCAGAAAAATCCCGGCTACAGTGCTACACTGACTTCAAGAGGTTCTGTTGCGGCTGGAGGAGATCATATCCAGTACAGTGCCAGCGGTTATTTTTACAAAACAGAAGGTCCGAATTTTGGAGGCATCCACAGACTTGATAAAAAGGGATACGATCCGAACGATCTTGCATACAATCTGGAATCAAAGGCCTGCGGAGGTCAGTGCAGTCCAAATTCCAAATCAGTAGGATACTATTGGTCCCCCACTTATAATAACTCTGCAGTAGAAACATACAACGCCACCGCAAAATTTTCGTACAAAGGATTCCGATTTCAGACAGTCAACTGGCAGTATCTTCAGGGAGAGGGCACATTTGCAAACGGAACTGAACAGATTGATACAAAACAAAAAGGGTTCGAGACAAAAAATGCACTGGATTCGAGAAATCTAGCCCGGGCATACGGTGCTCTTGTTCTGGGAAATGCTAAACCAAACGGATTTTCAGGTTCTCACTGGGATTTTAGAAATAATTTAGTGAGTGGAGGATATAATCATAAATTCAAAGACGGACTGAGTCTGGATACTGAACTGACTGTACGAAACACTCAAGTTTTAAGCTCAAGCGGGGAGGAGTATCCCAACAAAACAGGATGGGATGCATTTTACAGACCGGGTGACACATCGGTTGGTACCAATTATGCGAGACCAGATACGAGTTACCAGTCTGAAACTAAACTTTTTTATGAACCTACATCCAAAATATCAACAATAGTCGGTGCAAGTGCAATACAATATGTTGCAGCAAAAGATTATGGCAGTGCTGAACGGTATACATTCAACAACTTTTCGGGTTTTGCTCAGGCACAGTACCGTCCAATAGATAAGATAGCCTTTACGGCAGGTTACCGATATGATGAGTTTTCCACTTTCGGGAAAGCATCCTCACCTAGAGTAAGTGCAATCATATATCCGACTAAAAATCTGACGATTAAATTTCTGGCAGGTACTGGATTTCGTGCACCTACTGTCAAAGAGATGTTTTCTGAAACAAAACAGAGAAAACCCAATGACGGACTTGCACCGGAACTGCTGAAGACTTATGAAGTAGGTCTAGGATATAATTTTATGGGAAAATTATACACATCTCTGCATGGATATTATAATAAGGTTACAAATCTGATTCTGGAAGTGACTACCCTGGACAGTGGACTTCGAAACGGAAAGCCTCCAAGCGGAGGATTCTGGCAGCAGAATCAGAACCTTGGGGAAGCCAGGATATACGGTGCTGAGTGGGACAATGCATGGACGATTACTGAAAAGCTCAAGCTGAATCTAAGTTACAATTATGTAGAGGGCAAGTATCTGAAACTTCCTTCCTCTC
>JBPOJG010000209.1:0-9473 GCA_052033835.1 Spirochaetota bacterium | reverse complement strand
GGAAAAGAAGAAAGAAATTATATCAATAACTGGGATTTGGCTGCTGCCAGAGCAGTCAATACGACGACATATTTAGTAAACGTAGGTCAGCTCGATCCGGAAACTCTTCAAGCGGTCAGTTATGGATCAGCAAGACCGTTTGCTGTAGAAATGGATTCCAGCATTCCGGAAGCAAAGGCCTATAACAGAAGGATTGATTTGGTTCTTCTGTCTGAGAAGTCTGTGAAGCGTAAGATTTCTGAGAGCAACTACAAATTGCCTAAATCAAAACTTCCTGGTACAGAAAATACACTGGAAGGTGAAAATTAATTCAGGAGGAAAACCCTATGGGTGATGGTGCAGCGAACTTAAATGATGAGGATGAACCGAAGGTCGAGGTAGCCCCGGCCACGAAATCTCCAATTATAAAATGGCTGATGTATGCAGCGGCAGGTATACTTGGAGTGATTATTGTAGCAGTCGTGTCCATGTTTGTGGCTCAGAGAACTGCGAATGCTGTATATAAACAGCAGAAAAATATTGCTCTCGTAAAAGCGCCGCCTCCATTGGATGTGTTCAATTTCCCGGAAGAATTCAGAATCAATACTTCTGATGTGGGAGAGGTTCACTTTATCAAATTGAAACTTTCCTTCGGTGTGGAAACAGGACAGCCTGCTCTGACTCAGGAGCTTTCCACAAGACAGGCCCAGATGCAGAACATCATCAACCTGATCATTTCCAGAAAGAATAAGGAAGAGCTGAAAACTGCTGCAGACAAAATTGACCTGCAGGAAGAAATCAAGGCTCATATTAACCATATTCTGACAAACGGAAAGATTAAGGAAGTCTACTTCAGAGAATTCATTGTAAACTGATTCTTCTCACCGTTGTGCGGAGAGAGACTTGAACGCATAAAAGAAACTTTTGTGCAGGTCAGGTCTCTCTTTTTTTTGTGTTTATGCGGGTGATGGGATTGTAGCAAATCTATTTGTATGAGGATACAGAATGAAAACGGAAAAGATAGTTTTTTGTAGAATTGGGTGGGGAAAATATTACGGCTTAGATGGCAAGACAGAAACGTTAATTGGAGGTGGGGAATGGAATAAGGGTAATATTGGAAGTGAAGTTCATAATTTCTGGAAACACCAAGGAAAATTTTATGGCTACGTTCAGTCACCTTCAAAAGGTGAGTCTGGTAAGTTTAATTTTCAGAGAATCCTAAAAAATGGAAATAATGAATCCGGTGAGCTAAAAAATGTTCTTGTAATTTTCTATTCAATAAATCCTTACCGAGGAAAATCCAGAATATTGGGTTGGTACAAAAATGCAACAATATATGATAGTTACGAAGAACGTTCCTTTGATGAAACCAATTACTTTAATATGCAGGCAAATGCAGAGGATTGTGTTCTGTTACCGATCGAGAATCGAAAATTTATAGTTCCGAGAAAAGGTAAAAGTAGCGACCAAGGAACTGGGCAGTCAAATATTTATTATACTCTTGATAAGGATGGGGATTCAAAACAAGAATCGTGGATTAAAGACGCGATTGAGTATGTTAATAATTATACGGGAAGAAATTTATTAAATGAGGATTTAAACAAATCATCAATAAATGATTCAACAGAAATTGAGACGAATGAAAAAGCATATTCTTATTCCGGTGATTATACCGAAATAGAAGCATTCGACAATCGTAAGTTTTTAAAGACAGAAGAAGAAAAAGAAAAAATTCAATCGAGATATAAGCCAATTGTATTTTTTAATAAGGATATAAATAGTTATTTGAAGATAGATCAGAAAAAAGATAACGTCTCCTTTTTAGAGTTATTTAATAGCGTTTTAAATTTAAACGAATTAAAAGAAATAAAATTAGTAAGTTATGTTATGAGTAATTCTTTTTTTGAGGAATTAAAAATATTTAATATATGTAAATCTAAAAATATTGAAATAAAAATCCTTGTAGCTCCCCCAGAAGGAATTTCTCATAATTTTGCGCTAAAATTAAAATCGCTAGATGAAAGCAATAGTTTATATAAAATTAAACAGATTAGAAAAAACGTATACTCGCCAAATTTAATGCACAGCAAATTATCAATTTTTATATTCGGAAATAATTGTATTTCAATTATTGGTTCCTCAAATCTTACATTGAGAGGCTTGAAATATAATACTGAAATAAATACCGCTCTTTTAGATAGCATTAATAGTAGTTATGCCAATAACTATTTTGATGAATTATGGAATAATGAATCAGAAGAATTAAATCCGGCAGAATTTAATGCAGTGTATAATTCTGATTTATCTGTTACGCCGAGTCCTATATTAAAAAGAGAATTATTCAAATATCAAAAAGAAGCCATTTCAAAATTAGAAAAACGTGTGAATCACTTTTTAGATAAAAGTCCTAAAATAGGCGGGCATGGAGGAGGATTTCTTGTTTTACCTTTAGGAGCAGGAAAAACAATAACAGCTTTGCGTTGGATTTTTGAAAACTTATTCAAAAAAAGAAAAGCTAAAGTCTTATGGTTAGCACATAGAAGGGAATTATTAGATCAAGCCTATGAAACTGGATTTCAAGAGAATAGTTATCTACAAACGAAAATAGAACTAAATGATAGCTTCCGATACATTTCCTCAGTTCAAGGAGATTACTTTCTTGAAGGCGATTTTCTTTTTTTGACTACAGGCTTAGCCTTTTCAAGATTCGATTCATTGAAAGAAGTTAAATTTGATTTGATAGTATGCGATGAAGCACATCGTGCGTCCGAATTAACTTTACAATACGGTGAAATTTTAAAAAAGTTAAAGTATTCCTTTGTTTTAGGATTAACCGCTACTCCATACCGAGGAGATATTCAAAATACAAATGCTCTTGCAAATATTTTTAATTTAGATCGTTCGGAGAAAAATAAATCTTTACCTGATTTAATTTACGAGTGCGATTACAAACGAATAAAAGAATTAGAACCAGATAAAAAAATATTCTCGAAAAGAGAAACTTTGCCGCCTATAGAAACGGGAATTAAAAAAAGAATAGGAGAAAATAATTTTGAATTTTCTTTAGATGAATTTGATACACCCAAAAGAAATAAACTGATAGTAGAAAAATATTTTGAATTAAAACAAAAATACAAAATTAAATCATCTATCATTTTCTGTATTAGTTGTGAACATGCAAATAAAATTGCAGAACTCATAAATGAAAAATCAGAAGGTGAAGCACAAGCATTTCACAATGGAGAAATACGAGAAGAAGCCTCAATCCTTGATTTAGAAAATGGAAATTCAATTGCTCCAATAAGACAGGATATTATTATAGAATTTAGAAAAGGCAAAATTCCATGTCTAACGTCTGTTCTATTACTTACAGAAGGATTTGACGTTCCGAAAGTGGATGCGATATTTCTTGCTAGACCTACTTATAGTACTTTGTTGTTAATGCAAATGATTGGTAGAGGTATAAGGGGGATTGATATAGGCGGAACTGAAATTTGTTATATTGTAGATTTCATTGACCAGACAGATCATCATCAAAAAAGACACGAAACGATTATGAAAATATCTAGAATGACTGAAACTTTTGATAATATTGAGATAAAGGAAAACGAAATAGAAATATATGATAGACTTATAAGCAGGGAAAATAGTATTTGACGCTACGTCAATCAACATAAATACGAGACGTCATCGAATCTCTAGCGGACAGGTCAGGGATTCTCGCTTCAAGCCGGATTAGTCGCACTTTGCAACACAGTATTTTAACTAAAGCGGATCTATTGTTTCCCCCCAGAATTTGGGCAGTAAAATTGAAAAAATAAGGTGGTAAATAAATTACGAAATCCGGAAAAGGAGAAGCAATAGTCAAAGAAAAATCTACGAACCTGCATTCAGAGCCAAGGTTGCACTGGAAGCGATAGGGTTGACGGAAGAAGAGATCAATGTGGTGGAGGGAAAAAATGTCTGAACTGTGATTCGTTACTATGATTTATGTGATTCTTTTGATTTCTGGACACGAAGAGTTTTTTAACAGAGAATCACATTAATCAAATAAATCATAGTAAAAATCATAGTGCAGACAAGAGGGTTATATGATCAAAGAAGAGTATAAACATTCAGAATTGACCTCTAGGATCATAGGATGTGCGATGAAAGTGCATTCAACATTGGGGAATGGATTTCAGGAAGTTATTTATCAAAGAGCATTGGCAATTGAACTGCAAATTTCGGAAATTACTTTTCAGCGTGAGTTTGAAATGCCGATCTATTACAGAGAAAAGCATATTGGAACGCGAAGAGTTGATTTTTTAGTAGAAAGTATATTGTCTGTAGAAATAAAAGCAATTACAAAATTGGAAGATGTACATTTCGCACAGGCAATAAATTATCTGGAGGCTTATAATTTAGAAATTGGTTTATTGATTAATTTTGGAGAGAGAAGCCTGAATTTTAAAAGGCTGACGAATAAGAAGTTTAGTAAGGAATAGAATGAGAGAAAATTCGGTCTGGTTCAGAAATAATTATATTGGACAATACGGGTTAGATGAGCTTGATTCTGAAAAGAGGAGATTCTATAAAATATGGACATCAATAAGCAAATCATTGATCAGAGAATCAGAAAGATTGTGGAAGAAAATCCAGGTTGGTTTGAGGATTTAAAAGACAATGACAGAAGAATGTCCAGAGCTTTTCTTATTTTGGGAGTATCTTCATATCTGCAGATTGATTTGACTGAATCTGAGTCTCTTCGAACTGATGGGGGCAACGATGCAGGTGTGGATGCTATAGAAATAGGCGATACAGTGGACTATGACTTCAACGTAATTATCTTCCAGTCAAAATACACTTTCGATTTGGAAAAGGACAGCAATTTTCCTGCAAATTCAATTCTTAGAGTAGTGAATGCAGTGAGTATATATTTTATCCAAAATCGGATCTGAAGTCATATGACCAGAGAAACTACATTGCAGACTGTCAAAGAATTTTTCAGAGATAAACCGCTGATCGAAAAAGTTTATCTGTTTGGCTCATTCATCAGGAATGAAGAATCAGAAACGAGTGATATTGATCTTTTAGTAGAAATGAAAGAAACAATAAATGCATTCAAATTCATTCGAATTAGGCAGGAACTGGAATCAAAGATCCATAGAAAAGTGGATCTGCTTACCAGAGAATCCATTTCATCTTATATCCTTCCTGTCATTTCCCAAAATATGGAGCTGCTATATGAACGAAAAGGATAGGATCAGAATTCGGCACATTTTAGATGCGATTATGGAAATAGAAAACTATATCGATGGGTTTACTGAAGAAAAATTCTTAAATCACAGTCTGGTAAAAAATGCCACTGTGCGGCAGTTTGAAATTATTGGAGAAGCGGCGAATTTCATCTCTTTGGAAATTACAGAAAAATTCCCGCAGGTTCCTTGGAGACTTCTTGTTGATTTTAGAAATGTTCTGATCCACCAGTATTTTGGAGTGAACTACAGGCAGGTATTTAAAGTCATTGAAGAAGAACTTCCTGATTTGAAAATGAGCATTCAGTAAATTTTGAGACAGTCTGACAGATCATAATTCTAATTATTAGAAAGATAATCTATGGTATGCCGACAATATGAACTTCATTTTTACACTGCAGAAATCGGAAACTTCAGGAGTCAGACCTTCTTTCAGACAGGATCACAGTGCAGTCAGTCATGACGGATGTATGTATGTCTTTGGGGGCAGGAGCAGAAAAGGAGAACTTTTGAATGACAGTTTCTGTATTGACCTCGCCCAAAAAAAATGGACTGAACTGAAGACCAAAGGGAATTTGCCCCCTCCAAGATACGGTCACTCTGCTGCAGTATACAACGGTCAGATGTTCATATACGGCGGCGTTTCAGAGCAGAAGAAAAATGATAAAGAAATTTATGTTCTGGATCTGATCCGTTTTCACTGGTCGAAGTTCAGTGTTGCAGGGGAAATGCCTGACGCTGCAGATCAGAGAGCAGTGCTTTCTGCCCCTCTTTGGTTTCTGTTTGGAAACTCGTATGCCTGTGCAGTCAATCTGGAGACTAAAAAGAGGATCACGCTCAATTTTAAAAAGAAGAAGTCTGAACCTGTGTCAGGCGGAGGGTTTGTCTTATATAATAAAAATGCATATCATTTTTCCGGAGAGTCGATCGGCAGGCTCGATCTCAGCAAGGTGAAAGCAGAGTCTGAATTTGTGGACAGTGAACATTATGATGAACCTAAGCCGGATGCATTCCGTCTTGACTGGACAGTAATTAAAAAGGTTTCGAATCAGACAGGCAGGAACGTTCACGGATTTGGACGGTTCGGAAATACTCTGGCGGCATACGGAGGAAGAGACTCAGGAAAACTTTTAAACTCTGTTCTTGTTCTGTCACTGCCTGACGGAAAGACAAAGACTCCGACTGTTCAGCTCTATGACCTGAATGATGCAGACTGCCTTGCGGGTCATTCCACTGTGCAGTATGGAAACAGTCTTTTCCTGTGTGGAGGAGAGAGGCAGAGCGAAGAAGGCTCATTTGAACTTTCTAATGACACTTACGAACTGCTCGCTGTTCCAGCAAAACCGAAAAAGACCAGGTTGAAGAGGGCAGTTCCTTTCTGGGACAAAGACAGACCTAAGCTTTCGAGAGATCTTCCTGTGGCATCCGTACTCCTAGTTGATTCCGACAAGTGGGATGCGCCTGCTTCTTATTTTCGTGCGAAGGCCGGACAGTCCAATTATCTCAACTGGTTGGAACTGGACTACCCGGATATCAGGGCGTATCTGAAACGCGGTGATATTGTGGAAAATGTGCGCTGGTCAGGCGACCGTTCTTACGGTATCCAGTTTTATGACGGCAATACATTGGTTCCAGTCTTTACGGGATATGACGAGTACGGCAGTATCAGTGCAGAATTCAGGATGTTCAAAGAATTTCATCCGCGTTACTGGAATGAACTGAATTTGGATGATCGGTTTGCTCCGGGAAAAAAGAGTCAGTTCTACTGGCATTCGAACGGAGTCTGCCAGATCATTGATAAAAAAATACTTCAGGCTGCGGCCAAAGAAGGAGTATTCAAATCCGCATACGGGGCCTATGTCATTGTAAACTTTCAGGGTCTGAGATATGCTGTATTGCAGAACTGTCCGAAATTGAAGGCAGGTCAACTTGGTTTTCTCTACGAGGATCCTGAAATGGCAGAGTCTCTGAAAGTGGATTTTGTTGTCGGCCCTGAGCTTTAGGAAGCGGCACTCAGTAGGGACACACGGCCGTGTGTCCCTACTTTGACGAAAACGAACCCGAGTCTGCATTGAAATTTTATTGACTCCTCTTTAATTACTGAATAATCAGTGAATATGCGATTCATCTATTTACTCGTTTTTTTTCTGATTCACTGTGCGTTTCCTCACCATTTTACAATGGGGGATCTGGATGCGACTTCTGCAAAAAAGAAGCATTTTCAGGTTCTGGTGAGTGAGACAGGATTCAGTTTCGAAGAAGGTCTTACGATTGCTCAGGCCGGTCTTCTGGCTGCAAACAGGAATGCCAATATGAACACAGCCAGAGACATTCAGTATGTAAAGACCATTATTGCACTTTCCACAATGGGACCCGTGACCGGAAAAAAGACATTCAACAATACGTATGCGGATGAACTTGCGGACATTGTCTATCAGCACTGCAAGTCCGGAAAAATAGTGAATTTAAAAAATATCAGAGAATCTGCACAGTACCCGGTTGTCAGCGGAGAAATTGTCAGAATTGAAGGAGACTGTCTTGAATAAAAAAATTAAAAATCTTATCCTCATCGGAATGCTGGTTTTGGGCGGAGTCGGGTGCGTTCAGCTTCAGTCTGTCACGATCAACTCCCAGCCTTCCCCTGAAGAACGAAAAGCGAAAATTTCGGCAGAATCGGATAAGCTGGTTTTCCTGGCATTCAATTTCAACAATGATTTTCTGGAAGAAACTCCAAAGAAACTTCTGGATCAGTGCAAGGATGGAAAGATCAGAGGGATTATTTCCAAATTTGAGACTGTTCATTATTTTATATTTATCAGATATGTCGTGAAAGCCTCCGGATACTGTACAAAATGAAAGTCCTATATTTTTTAATGATGATACTGACTGTAAACTGTATGTCTTCCGTGCATCATTTCAATCAGTCCGAGCCTTTGACATTTCAGGAGTTCAGCTCTGCAAAAAAAATCAGTTCCGACTCAGAACAGTTTGTGATTTTATGGTTTGCGAGTGATACAAATTATGTGGAAGAAGCAGTGGATGCGCTGAACAGGCAGTGTCCCGATGGAAAAGTGGATCAGATCGGCACGACCTTCAAGACCAAGCTCGGTTTTCTCTCTTGGACAAATCAGCTTCATTTGGTGGGCTACTGCCGAAAATGAATGGAAATAATGAACTGGCTTTTGGATACAAACTCAGTTTTTTGAATCGCAGAAAAAATCTTGACAGAGCTTGAAAAATATCCAGCCTGTGGGAATGAGAAATATTTTTCGAAAAGCGGTGATTTTGAGTATCTGTTTACTTGCTCTTTTTTCCTGTCTGAAAACAAAAAAAGCAGAAATCCTGAAAAAAACAATCACAGTTTCTGCATTCAATTCTGAAATCAGGGAGTACCTGAACGGGCTTTGGCAGAGTGCAAATCCTCCTGTTTCGAACGGATGGCCGATTGCACTGACAGGTCAGAATTCCAATCCTCCGAAGCTGGAAGAAAAAGTCGTCCATTTTGGAGTCTCCTTAAAAGAAGCTGAAACAGTTGAGAAACTGAATCAGGAACTGGAAGAACAGGGTTTTCTGAAAAAAGAATACTTGGAAAAGTCAAGCGAGTATTTCAGTGATATGATTCAGAGAGATCCGAATGCGGAATGGCATGATCTGGATATGAGAAGAGACGAAGATGCACTGGGAATTCCTCATAAAAAAACCACAGCCGAACAGGAAAAGCAAAGAATGAATTCTGTCAAAAGCAGAATGACTGCGTACTATGTCGGCGCAGAACAGACGATTCCGAATCTCAAAACTGAGGAACTGGAAAAGATGAGACTGAATCTGTATCATGCAATTGTATTGCAGGAGATCTTTCTCGGATCCAAGGACATAAAAGAAGAATTTGAAAAAGAAATCTGGGATCTGAATAAAAAATCCCTGCACAGACTCAGAATGCAGGTCATACTGGAACAGGACAACAGGGGGACAGTATGGGAAAGATTAAAATAATTATCCTGTCATTTATTATATTTCTTCTGCACTGCCACAAAGAAACGCAAGGCGAAAAAAACAGCAGAACTTTCAAAGAAAACCGTCCCTGGATTTTGTACGTGATGCTGAGGCCGTATATTTACGGGGACTACTGCGAAGGAGTTCTAAAAAAAAACTCCGATGAGGTTGCTGTCTTCGGAAAAGAATATGCTTTTACTGGCTATTATAGTCTATACGTAAATTATTCAGTAAAAGGTGTCCAAATTTCTTTCTCAAATTTGA
>JBPOJG010000487.1:0-9148 GCA_052033835.1 Spirochaetota bacterium | reverse complement strand
GGTCGATTCCTGTTCTGCTTGACAAAATATCCCAATTGAATAACTTTGTATTATCTGAAGTTGCTTAGTATATGCTCATTTACAACAACGTTCTGGACTTGCCGCAAGGATTCTGATAATAATTAATATCGCTTTATGATTTAAATTCAGAAAGAAATTTCTCATTTGGAGTTCTGCCGTCCTGATTTCTGGAAAACTCTGGCTTGATTCCATCAACATAATACATATCTATTTCACCTTTGTTCTTTGCTTGTATTTTACCGCGGTGTTTACAATCAAAATAAGGATTAATTATTTGGTATGTTTGTGAAGATATATTCACTTTGCCAGGAGTACCAGAAGATTCCATTCTACTAGCTGTATTAACAGTATCACCCCAAATATCATAGGCAAATTTTTTCTCTCCGATAACTCCTGCAACTAATGGGCCTGTGTGAATTCCGAGTCTAATTTCCCAGTAGGGAAGATGCTGAGCTGCCTTTATTTCTTTCATTTGATTCATAAAACTTTGCATCTCCAGAGCAGCCAAAGTACAATCAATCGCGTGTGTTTTGTTAGATTTAGGTAAACCTCCTGCACACATATATGCATCACCGATTGTTTTTAGTTTTTCTAGTCCATATTTCTCGCAAACCTGATCAAAATACGAAAAGCAACGATCAAGTTCTTGAATGAGTTCTGTGGGTGACATCGTTTGTGCAATTACTGTAAAGCCTTTGAAATCTGTAAATAATACGGAAGCGGAATTGAAATGTACTGGTTGCGTTAATCCTTTTTCTTTAAGTTCCTCTGCAATTGAACTAGGAAGAATGTTAAGTAATAGTTTATTTGCTTTTCCGACAGCAACCTGTAATTCACTTCTAGACCGACTCTGTGCCTGCAGTAAAGATTGAATTTGTTTTCTTTGCATCACTATCAAATCTGAGACACTTGCAACCCAGTAGAGAGTAATTAGATTGCAAATAATAATTATAGTATACTTTAGATAGGAGACATCAATTATTCCAGACAAATGGAGAAAGATTAGGCTAGAGAAGAATAAAATCGTGTTAATTATTGCGTATTTAAAATGATGCTTGGACGTTTTAACAGAGAATGTTTGTCCAATCATCCCTCCACAAATATTATAGAAGAGACCGATTATAAAAAAGTCTTCTAAGAACGGAGAAACGATGCCGATATAAAAAGTGGAAGGGTATAAAATATATCTAGAAAAATATTTAAATCTAGTTTCATCTGACCAATTACGTTTTACATATTTATAATTGATGTAGAATGTAACTATTGAAAAGAAGACGAAGTGGACAATGGAGATTACCACGACAAAAATTTTATATTTCTGTGGTAAGTTTCCATAACTAGCTGTTAAGGAAAATAATGAGTTAAAAAAAAGTACTCCAATGAGCCAAGATGCACTCTTTATAAGTATTAATTTATTTTTTTTCATTTTCCAAGATTTATGAGAGAAGTAAGTTTAGAATCAAGTAGAAAAAAAATGATTTTTAGACTATAAATGAGATTTGAGAGCTCTAGTGTTCTTGGTTTGGAAGATTTTGTCAGGAAGTCTCCCGTGCCTGGACTTCCACCGCTTCTGCGGGTCATATTTCCGTTCGCATCGTAAGTATAATAATAAGTGTTTGTAAATCCGCCGTTGTCCACTGCGGCGGTCTTCACTGTAGCTGTCTTTACAGCAGCTGTCTTTACAGCGTGGATATGGCTTGCATTGAAAAATTGAAATTCCTTTACAGGGATCATGCAAAAATGTCTGTCAAAGAAACTTGATTGAAGATTCAGATATAGCAACATTTTTGGCTCTTTGTTGCCAGAATAGTTGACTATTTTCACCTGTCAACCAGATTGGAACTGCTTCCAATAGAATCTAAAATATCTACACTCCATACCCGTTTTCTTTCAGAACCTTCTCCCATCCCTTTCTTGTTCCAATGTCGCGTCTTGAGAGAAGTCCTGCAGATTCTTCCGCATCCGTGAGAGCACTGTACTCTTCATATTTCGGATGTAAGGAATGCAGAAAGGTTTCTTTTCTGTGGAGAATCGGTGGATTTTCTGAACTGCTGAAATCTCTGTATCCGATCTGATTTTTATGCAGAAAGACCTTGATGGAATCCTTGAGCGCGGGATGAGGATCTTCGTAAAATCGCGGATAATTCAGAAATGTAACATGCCATGAATTTCTTGCAATTTTAATGATATTATATTCAAAATCGGAAGGCAGAATGATTTTGGCGAGCTCCACTAGAATCTGAAGCATTTCCGGTGCGGAACTGATGGAATCTGAATGAATATATATATCGTCAGGAAGAACCTTGCCAACTGTAGATTCTGAAATGTATCTGCTGACAGTAGAAAGATCAGACAGAGTCTTCAGCTCACTCATTGCAAAGTTTAATGCCTCATTGAAATCAGAATAATACATTTTTACATCTGTCTGCTCTTCTGTGCTGAGATCCTTCCATTTTGGAGCACCGTTTCTTCTGATGATATGTCTGCATAGAGATACATTCAGTTTCTCTTTTCTTTTTCTGGAATTTTCAAAAAATGTCTCCTGATCAATTTCTGCTCTCATCGATTCAGCAGCATTTTCCATACTTCCGAAGTATTTCTGAATATACTTATATTCCTTGAACTCTGCCTGGACAGGTATTCTCCCAAGTTCCTGATACAGATCCAGCCAGTCGGCCAAAATTCTGCTGTGCTCTTCCTGTCTGATCTGAACAGAAACAGAGAGAGGTCTTTTCTGCATTCTGGCATTCAGATATTTTTCCACCCATTTAAGGTTTTTAAAAATATAAAATATCCCAACACCGGCAGAATGAATTTCTGCATTCAGATTTTCCTGAAGATATTCTCTGAATTCTTTCTGAGTATAATATTTCTGAAATGTATTCCAGGAAGTCACAATTCCGTCAGAATATTCCTTTTCACCGGGAAGGATGTTCCTGTCTCTGATCATTACTGATACAGTCAGAAGATCTTCCGCAAGTTCAAATGCTGTGAGCAGAGTATCCTTTCTTTCAGACGGATTTTCAATTACATTTAGAATATATCCCAAATTGACTATAGAAGATTTTACTTTTGCTCCGTCCGGTCTGTAGTAAGGATCAAATCCAAGAGCTTTTATTTTCAGTTTTTTCAGAAAACCTGTATCCTCACCTTTCCCGCAACCATAGTCCAGAAATGTGCAGTTTTCATTCAGAAGACTGTCGTCGAGCAGAAGCTGAACAGGTTTGGAGAGTCTTCTCCTCAGAATAGCTGTCTTATGTCTTTCTATTTTTATCATGGATCAATTCTCCAAATTTCTCAGAAAGTCCGACAATATCTTCCTCTGTTGTAAACATTCCAAAGGATATTCTGACCCCCGTCCAGGCAGTTTCAGGACTGTACCCCATTGCAAGCAGGACTGAAGAGGGTTCCCAGACACCGGAATGACATGCTGCTCCTTTGGATATGCAGTATCCTTTTTTATCCATAAAGGAGACTGTTTCTTCATTCTGAATTGCCTGAATAAGTGCGCATACTGTATTGGAAAGCCTTTCTGAATTCTTTCCGACGATTTCTGCTCCAAACTGTTCGAGTGAGTTTTCCAGAATTTTCCTGAGTCTCGTATTTCTTTCCACGGTCTGCTTCAGACTTTCCGCACATTCAGAAAAAGCCATTTCTGCAGAAACTGCCCCGAGAAGATTCTCTGTTCCCGCCCTGAGTTCATTTTCCTGCATACCTCCGACAAACAGCGGACTGGGTTTTGTTCTCCAGACCAGAAATCCGTTTCCTTTCAGTCCATACACTTTGTGAGAAGAAAATGTATAACTGTCTGCATCTGCCGATGAAAGATCAATGAGAGTCTTTCCTGGAATCTGAGATACATCACAATGATAATGTATTTCATATTTTCTGCAGAGTTCCGAGATTTTTGATATCTCCTGAATCACCCCGGTTTCATTGTTTGCGCCCATCACAGCACAGAGTGCCGTGTCTTCATCCAGATGATCTTCCAGAAAATTCAGATTTATCTGTCCGCTTTTTTCTGAAGGAATTATAATTACATCATATCCCATTTTAAAAAGCATATCTTTCTGTTTCAGTATACAAGGATGTTCAATAGACGAGATGAATACTTTTTTTCTTTTTGCACCGGCAGTTTTCAGAAACTGAAGTGCCAGATGATTTGACTCTGTTCCTCCTGAAGTAAATGTGAGATGATAAGAGTCCAGATTCAATGAGGAAAGAATCGACTGTCTGGCCTGATTCAGTCTGATGAGTGCATTTCTCCCTATTCTGTGCTGAGAAGAGGGATTTCCATATTCCTCAAGCCATTCAGAGATATTTTCCCTGATCTTAGGATGGACAGGAGATGTGGAATTGTAATCAAAGTATTTCATTTAGATATAGCTCAGAATTCTTTCCTGCCTGTAAATTTCATTCAGAAGTTCCATTTCATCCAGATTGGAGAAACTGACGGTCTTGATTCCCGCTGTTCTGGAAAAAGTAATCTTCTTCGCAATTTTGGGAGCAATCTCTTCAGAAAGTTCAAAGAGCCTGTCCGTTTCCAGTCCAAATACTCTGAGAGGAGATTCAGGAATCTGGCGGAGATGGTCCAGATCCAGGATGCCTGCATCTTTGAAATATCTGCTTCTGAAAAGTAAGATGCAGTACAGTATTATATGTATATCAATTTTCAGATCCCTGTTTCTGGAATATCTTTTGAGATGAGGATTGAATTTCAGGATTTCGCAGGATAGAAAAGGAGAGGGATAGAAGAGATCTTTCTTTTCCTCTGAACAGTACATTGCTGTCATTACAGAAAAGTCATTTTCAAGGGATCTGTCTGAATAGGATTTCTGAAAATTTGCATCCAGCCAGATCTTGCAGGCGGAGATAAAGTTTTCCTTTCTGAAACTGAAAAGATCGCTATGCGAGAAGAGCCATTTCCAGACAGTAGGCCCTGATTCGTATGTAATTAGATTATAATGAAGAATCCACATGGTCTGCTTTTTATCAAGAAAGGGATCATATTTCAGCAGATGATCGGCAAAAGGGCTGACTGAACTCTTTCCGGAATTTTTCAGAATGAGGCCGAATGCACTTATCCAGTACCGAATCGATTTCACCATATTAAAACCGACTCCCATATAATCTGTAGGATACTCAGGACCGGTCTCTTCCTCTTTCATAAAATTTGCGGAATGATAGAAATTCCCTTCATTCAGTCCCTTGTAAAGCCATCTTTCTCTGGGATAAAAAGTTTCATGTCCGGAAAGTCTCAGCTGCATTCATTTTTCCTTTGAGTTCTCGATATAAATTTATACGGTACAGATACCGTAAATTCACACCAAGCAGTCTGAGATAATGCGAAGGTTTTTAAAGGAAACTGTCAAGCCCGAAAATAAGCCAAAGGAAATAAAACTTCAGGTATTCGGCCCGCCGGCAATCAGATTTTTGAGATAAAAAAGAAGTTTTTCTGCCTTTTCGTAATCGTCTTCACAGGTCAGAATATCGAGTTTGCTGTTTAAATCGAGTCTGAGAAAAGAAGCGATCACATCGAGAGGAAAAGGATGTTTCTTCAGTTTTTCCAAATCGTCAGCTGCAGAAGAGTTTTCAGAATTTAAATTCGCGTCATTTACAAGAAGATGCTGTCTAGTAAGTTTCAGAATTTCGAGAAGCACAGTTCTGAATTCTACAGTATGAAGATGCTGGTAGCTGTTCGGTCTTTTTTCTACACTGGCAATAATAAAAGGTTCTACTGTCTTAAAACGAACAAGTTTTGCAATCCCCATTCCATTTACAATGATGTTTGTTCTTCCGTCAGGAAACGGTTCTCTCTTAATGATTTTCCCCCATCCAAAAACAGGTTCAATCAGATTTGAGTCTCTGTAACTTGTGATTCCAATTTCATTGTCATTCTCGAGACAATAGTCCATCATCAGTCTGTATCTGGGTTCGAAGATATGGAGAGGGAGATATGTGCCAGGAAAAAGCAGCACGCCACTGAGCGGAAATATTGGCAATGTGGCTATCATAATTCTATTTAAAACATTCTGCTGAACCTGTCAAAATGTTTTTTATGACTTCAGATAGATTTTTACCTCTGTTCCTCTTGGTTCTGTTTCTGAAGAAACAATCTCAATGCTTCCCTGAAAATATTCGATAAACTTTTTTACTAAAGGCATTCCGAAACCTGTGCCCTCCTCACCTGAAGTACCTCTTCTTGTAGTAGGTTTGACTGGACTGAATATATCCTGAAGCAGCCAGGCAGGCATACCAATTCCGGAATCTTTCACTTTCAGTACAACCTTTCCTGCAGTCTCGGATAGAGCACTGACTTCTATTTTAGAATTTGGAAATGAAAATTTCACGGCATTCGTAAGTATGTTACTGAATACTGAATTCAGAAAAATTGCTTTGTCTGCCAGCACTCTGAATTCATCCGGAATATCTACAGTGACTTCCAGATTTTTTTCCTGAAGTCTTTTTTCAAAAAGCATAAGAGATTCTTCAATGCAATCTTTCAAAGCAAAACGCTGCAGCTGAATTTCCATTTTTCCTTCATCTACTGCCCTCATTTTTCTGACACTGTCAATAATGGAAAAGCAGCTGCTTACGGCTCTTTTCATCAGTTCATTTGCAGAACTGTATATCTCAGGATTTGTCTGTCCGAATTCGATGACTCCCTTGATCCCGCTGAGAGGATTGCTTAAATCATGCAGAAGCACTCTGAGAAGTTCCTGCACTTTCAGATTCCTGTCTTTCAGTTCTTCTGACTTGTCACGCAGTTCGAGATGTGTTCTGACTCGTGCCAGAAGTTCCGCAGTATTAAAAGGTTTTGTAATATAGTCTACAGCACCGTACTGAAACCCTCTGATGATATCCTCCGTTTCAGTTCTTGCAGTGAGAAAGATTACAGGAATTTCAGAATATATTTCCGACTCTTTCAGTTTTTTGCAGGTCTCAAATCCGTCCATATTCGGCATATTGATGTCCAGAAGAATCAGATCAGGAATGATTTTTTCAACGGTCTTTAATGTCTGAATTCCGTCATTTGCAATAATGATATTATATCCTTTTTCAGAAAGAACTGTTCCAAGGACCTGAATGTTTCTGGGATTGTCATCAACAATAAGGATCTGATGCTTTTTTTTTCCAGATTTCATCTGCAGGATTCTCTCAGTTCAATGACTATTTCAAAAAATCGGCCGAGTTCGGAATTCAGCTTTCCCACATCAAATACAGATATATGTCTGCTCATATTTTTGGCCCATTGAATTATCGGTTTATAATTATACTGAATTCCAAGAACTGAAATGTCCTCGGTAAATTTTCTGATTTCTGAAATTACAGTTACTTCAGAGAGTTCATGAATTTTGGATATTTTTTCATTTTCGATTATATTCAGCAATTCCCTGTTTCCTTTTGTCTCTTCTTCAGTAAATTCTGTTTTCCGGTATGGAACGGGAGCAGTATCTGTTTCTGAAATGCTCAGATATTTTGCGAGAAGTCTAAGCAGATCAGTTCTGCTGACAGGTTTATGCATATATCCTTGAATGTCAGTCTCTCGGGTAATCCGTTCTTCCTTAAAGACGGAAGCAGTCAGAGCCGCGATTGGAATTGAGGAATATTCAGGAAATTTTCTGATTTCCCTAATTGCTTCGATTCCGTCCATAATTGGCATTTTAATATCCATCAGAATAAAATCAGGATTAAATTCCAGTGTTTTCTCCACTGCTTCTTTCCCATTTTCAGCATATATGATTTTCAGTTCAGAGTATTTTGAAAGAAATTGCGAAATAAGTTCTCTGTTAAGAAATACATCATCTACAACAAGAATCAATGAATCAGGGAAATTAAATTCTTGAATCGTCGAAACTGGTTCTTCAGCAGACTCAATTTGAAAGTTTGTATCAGAGGAGATATTATGCAGTATTACTGTAAACACAGATCCTTTGTCAATCTGACTTTCCAGTGTGATTTCACCGTTCATCAGACTTGTCAATTTTTTTGCAATTGCCAGTCCAAGACCTGTTCCTCCATATCGACTGCTGTCCTGTCCTGTTTTCTGAGTGAATGCAGTAAAGATTTTTTCCTGTTCCGCCATAGGAATGCCTGCTCCAGTATCCTCAATGGATATCCTCAGATCAAATAATCTTCCGGATACATCAGTCTGAAATTTTTCTGCTCTGAGTCTGATATATCCGATATCAGTAAACTTCACAGCATTGCCGATCAGATTCAGGAGAACCTGTCTGAGTCTCATAGAGTCTATTATCACGTTTGCAGGCAGACTAGGATCTGTTTCAAGTCTAAAATCCAACTTCTTTTCAGATATTTTCTGAGAAAATACAACCTTCATTTCTTCCAGAAGTTTCCTTATGTCGGCTCCGGAAAAATTCAAATCCATCTTTCCGGATTCTATTTTAGAAAGATCTAATACATCATTGATGAGTTTCAGAAGTATCCTTCCGCTCGTTATAATAGAAACTGCATACTGTTTCAGAACCTCATCTTCTATCTTTTCGTTCAGAAGTTCACTGAATCCTAGAATTGCATTCATAGGAGTTCTGATTTCATGGCTCATATTGGCAAGAAATTCAGTCTTTGCACTGTTTGCCCTGTCAGCCTCCTCCTTAGCATTGATCAGATTAATCTGATAATTTTTCCTCTCTGTTATGTCCCGAAAACTTGCCGCAGCTCCGTACATCACATTATCATGATTAAATAATGGAACAGCATGAACAGAAAGCCATTTCCTTTCTCCATTTCCGTTTTCGATCATATGTTCTGTCGGTCCTGCAGATTTCTGATATTCCAGAACAACAGACAGCGGAAGCCGGTTCATAGGAAAAGGATTTCCATCCTCATCAAGCTGCTTCCAGCTTTCCGCATTAAAGTATTTCCCGATAATATCCGATTCGTATATATTCAGTATCCTTCCGGCTTCCTTGTTTGCGTAGACAATTTCTCCCTGCAGATTGACTTCCACTATTCCTTCCGGAATTGAACTCAATATTTCTTTCAGCTTATTCTGGGCTATCTGAAGCGAAATTTCCGTTTTCTTTATCTCTGTAATATCGGTTACTAAGACTATAAAACCCTTTACCGTATCGTTCTCTATGTCAGGAATATACTGTGCCCAGGT
>JBPOJG010000046.1:0-32312 GCA_052033835.1 Spirochaetota bacterium | reverse complement strand
ATGATAATATATCATCTTTAAATGATGCAGTAGCACTGCTCCAGAGTCTTGGACACAAGGTGGAGGAAAAACATCCCGAGATAGACGGAAAAGAACTTGCAATGAGTTATCTGATGATGTATTTCGGCGAGACAGCAGAAGAGATCAGAACTGCGGGAGAAGTTTTGGGAAGAAAACCAGGCAGATCCGACTTTGAAGGAACAACTTGGCTTCTTGGACTGCTTGGAAGAGTTTACTCAGCAGGTGATTTTGCGCACGCAATGAAAGTGTGGAACAGACTTGGAAGAGTTATGGGAAAATTTCATGAGACCTATGATCTTTATCTCACACCGACTCTTGCATTTCCGCCTGTAAAAATCGGCGAGCTTGCACCTAAACCCGGAGAGAAAATTGCAATGGATATTGTGAATATGCTTGGACTGGGAAAACTGATGAGAGCGACCGGAATGGTGGAGGAACTTGCGCTGAAGAGTCTTGAAAAATCTCCATTCACTCAGTTGGCAAATCTGACTGGTCAGCCTGCAATGTCAGTTCCTCTTTACTGGTCGAAGGAAAATCTACCAATTGGTGTACAATTTATTGCACCTATGGGAAGAGAGGATGTTCTGTTTTCGCTTGCTGCAGAACTTGAAAGAGCACGTCCCTGGTTTGACAGAAGACCTCCTGAAACTGTGTAAGGATTTTTTTCGCAGAGTGCATTCTCAGCCTACTCGAGTAATTCTAGTTTTGATTTTAGTGACAAAGCTGTGCAGTTTTCTTAAAGTACAGGGTTTTTAAAAAATGGATTTTTCTACGATAATTTTAAAAAACAGATTGACTGAAATAAAACTGTCCTTACTATTAGGCAAACTTCAAAAAAAGGAGATCCGAGATGAGAAAAAGAAATCTTCTAACAGTTTTACTTATGTTCGGAATGATTTCCTGTCTTTTTTCTCAGGATAAAAGCAGCCGAAGAAATATGATTGACATGAATAAATCAGAAAAGAGTTTCGAAATGAAGGTTGGAGACAAGGCATTTTATGAATTCGACCAGCATGCTTCCATTGGAAGACATGGATCTTATGTAATTTCAGACAAGAATGTCCTGTCTTTATTGGACCAGGAATCAAAATTTGACAATCCGGACCGCCCTAAGGGAACAACCGGCGGCGATAAGGCAAAAGGGACTTTCATTTTTCAGGCAACCAGTGCAGGAAAAACTGAAGTAACTGTGACCCAAAAATTCAGATCAGAGATAGAAAAAGAAGAAAAGTTTACTATCACTGTCAAATAAACACATAATATTGCATCTGTTTCACTTACTGGAATATGTAAGGGATGCAGATGTTCGGTCAGTATGAAAAGTCTCGCTCATTACTCTTTCATTAAAAATGTAATAATTTTAACTATTATATATATTCTTACTGCAGGTTCCTTTCCTTCTGATTCCCCTAAGAAAACTGTCCCTCAGCCTAAGGTAAAACCGGAGACAAAGTCAGTCCCATCCAAAAAAGCAGAGAAAAAAAATAAATCAGAAACAAAAGCTAAAACAGCAGTCAAGGAAGATAAAAAATCTGAATGCTGTCCTGTCGGCAGAAAGTTTCAGTCAATGGTGGAGCTCGAAGAGATTTGTTTTCATTCAAATTCGACGGAATTTCGATTCAGGCTTCTTATGGACGGAGCAATGTGTTCTATTTCCAATTCCATAGATCTTACTGATAATATGGGAAATTCTTATCGAGTTTCACGTATGGATGGAATTGCGGAATGTCCTTCTATGACAAAAAACCCTTTGAACAAGGTTTTTACCTGGACATTTGAAAAAGTAAACAATTCCGCCGATACGTTAAATCTTACAGAGGATCGAAATGCAGTTCCTTTTACATCAGGCTGGGTCTGGTGGTACTGGAACGATATTGATATTCGTCAGTGCAAAAGGAAATGACCAAATCCCCGCAGTATCGTTCAAAAATTTGCTTTACTATTTAACACTGTTAAATTTAAAGTAGGGTACTATGGAATTTTTACAGCACCACTCTCAACTGATCGGTATCCTGCTGATGCCTCTCACTTACGGTTTTACCGGCTGGTTTACAAATGTAGTCGCATTAAAAATGACGTTTTATCCGCTGAATTTCATCGGAATCCCGCCGTATTTGGGCTGGCAGGGGATTGTGCCAAGAAAGGCCACCGGACTAGCCCTGAAGGCCGTCCAGATGCTTACAGAGAGGCTTGTGCGGGTGGAAGAGTTCTTCGGAAAACTAGATCCCGAGATGATCCGTAAAAATTTTGAACCGGTGATTCTGAAAGAAGTTCCTCCTGCTGTCGATCAGATGGTGAATTCTCTCGAAGACAAATACAGAAATCTCATCAATGAAGAGGACAAAAAAAAGATTGTGCTTCTCGCTGAAGAGGAGGCTGTCTCGAAAGTAAGAGAACTTACGATTCTTCTGAAAGAAAATGCAAACAAGGTATTCAATCTCAAGACTGTTGTGCTGAAGAATCTCACTGGGAAAAATGTGAGTATCATTGTGGATATTTTTCAGGGGGTCGGAAAAAAGGAATTCAAGTTCATCGAAAGAAGCGGATGGTACTTCGGGGCTGCTCTCGGAATTCTGCAGATGGGTTTCTGGTATCTGTATCCTCATTGGTGGACACTTCCTGTGCAGGGAGTGATTGTAGGTTATATTACGAACTGGCTTGCTCTGTATATGATTTTCAGGCCTTTGTATCCCAAAAAATTTCTTTTTATTTCCTATCACGGTCTGTTTCTGAAAAGGCAGGAGGAAGTGTCGAGAGAATATTCCAGAATGTTTGCAACTCATGTTCTGACTCCGAAGAACATCATGGAAGAAGTCCTCTACAAAAGAACGGCAAGAGCCGTCATTGAAGCAATTGAAGATCAGACTGGAAAAATCATCCGCGAAAAAAGCGGCGACACTTCTGCTGACCTGATTGAAACTCTAGACAGGGAAACAGGAAAGATTCAGCCGAAGCTTATGGAAGAAATGATCGGAATGCTTTCTGCAAGTTCCTCCACAATGGAAAAACTGATTGCAAGAAGTATGAACGTGGAAGAGTCCATGTTCCAAAAAATGAAAGTCCTTCCTCCTGAAGAATTTGAACCCATTCTCCGCACAGCATTTCAGGAAGATGAATTCATACTGATTCTAATCGGCTCTGTCCTCGGTGCTCTTGTCGGACTTCTGCAGGCTGTATATATGATATATTTAGGATGAGTGTGATAGACAAGGTGGTTTGCTTAATGAAATTTTCATATTATCAACTCACCTGTGCGAATCTGAGTTTTACACAGTCCCGCTTGTCCGGTATGACTTCAAACTTTCCTAGATTTCCAACCAACCGCAAGCTTGGTTGGAAATCTGGTTATTTCTTTTCCTCTTCAACCTTCTTGAAATTATATTTATAGGTCATGTAAGTTTGCAGACCTGACGGTGGAGGAGGAAACTCAATTGAACCAACGAGCTTAATAATACATTGGTTCAAGGAATCTGTATTTAGATTGCTGCTGCACTTCCTGCTGCTTTTTTGTATTGTAAGCGAAAAAACCTATCGCACCCACAAGGACTGCAATAAGTAAAATGATTATGCTGTTTTTTTATCCATGGTTTTGCCTTTTAAATTTCTCTACGACATATTCCCCGATATTACGATCTTTGAATTCAACTCCGACTAGATAAATGTCTTTGCCTTTGTTTAAATATTTCTCGTAATACTTTTTAGTTTTGATTTGAGTGAGGGCTTCTTCTTTTGTGCCGTTGAATTTGAATTCAAATAAGTAAATAGATTTACTTTCCACCACTGCATCTACTCGACCTAGATTTGTTTTTACTTCTGTGTTTATCTTAAATCCCAACAGTGTGAATGTAAGGTAGAATAGTGTCTGGTAGTATTTTTCTTGCGGAATATGTAGATCATATTCTATTCCTGCAAACATTTCTCTCAATATCTGGATGCTTCTTTCTAAATCCTGTTCCTGAATAGCGTCTGTCAGTTTTAAAATCAGAGAGCCAGAAAGTTCTTTCTTTCTAAATTTCTGAATGAAATAGGTAAGGAATGCTTTCTTCACTTCAAAATTAGGATAGTCCAGAGTATATATCCTGTCTTCTGCATCATAGCCTTTTATAGTCAAATATCCTGTCTGAACCAAGAGAGGCGTTAGACTTAAGTCATCTACTTCATAACTGGAAAAGTTCAAGGCTTCTGTCTTGAATGGAATTTCCATTATATCATAATTGTATTTTACAATTAATTTCACTAAAAACTCCGGGGTGCCTGTTTCAAACCAATAGTGTTCAAATCGCCTTTTCTCAAACAACAATAAAGTGGAAAATGGATTGTAAACTGAAACTCCTTCAGGAGAGAAACTATAGCCGTTATACCAAGCACGAATTGTATTTAGAATTTCTTCCTCTGATTTGTTTTCTTTTATTGCCAGATCAGAAATGTAAGTTGAAAATTCTTTTTTCAATTCCACTTCGGTAATTCCCGCGAGAGAAGAATAAGCATCGTCGAGGGTAATATCAATTAGGTGATTCAAATTGCTGAACACTCCCGCCTTCGAAAATTTACTCACTCCTGTCAAAAGCAGAAATCGAATGTATTCATCATTACCCTTTAGCACAGTGAAAAATCCTTTCATCACCTCACGCATCTTCATCGCAAGCTCTGTGTCCTCTAAATGATCTATGATCGGTTTGTCATATTCATCAATTAGGATGACAACTTTTTCTTTCTGTGCCAGTTTCATAATCAGTTCTTCGAATCGTTCAAAGTATTCTTTCTTACTCAACTGAACAGAATGAGCTTCTGCAATATAATCCAACTGGTGATTGATAAATCCGATTAACACAGCAGTGTCATTTGCTTTCTGCTTACTAAAATCAAATCGTATGACTGGATGCTTCTTCCATTTATACTCCGAGTTGTAAATCCAAAGTCCTTCGAAGAGTTTTTTGTTTCCAAGAAAAATTTCTTCGAGTGTAGAAAGCGTAAGACTCTTTCCAAATCGGCGTGGGCGAGATAGAAAATAGGCGCCCTTTGAATTCTTAATTAACTCATAGATATTACGAGTTTTATCTATGTAGAGATAATTTCCCTCTATCAAATCTTTGAATGTCTGAATTCCAATCGGAAGCGGTTTCACAGTTACATTATTGCATTGGATTTTCAGGCGTCAAGGGAGATTGGTTTTCGGTAATGGGTTTTTTGGAGAGGGAAAAAGAGGGCACGCCAGCGTAACGCTCAATATTGAACCAACGAGCTTAATAATACATTGGTTCAAGGAATCTGTATTTAGATTGCTGCTGCACTTCCTGCTGCTTTTTTGTATTGTAAGCGAAAAAACCTATCACAGCTACGAGGGCTGTGATAAGAAAAATGATTATGCTGTTTTTTTTATCCATCTACTGCTTCCTGAACACATACACTGCACCGGAATTATTTGCAGAATTATTCGCACTGGCAGTCGTCCCGTTGGTGATGGAGTCTGGTTGCTGGATTCACTTATTGCAGACCAGGCAATTGTATTGGAGGATACTGCTACACTTGCATTGTTGTTTCCAAAAGCGTCGTTCGCCTCCGCATTCGGAGCTTTCAGATAGGCTTCCTGTATCCATGTTGTTCCTTCTACGAAGATATTGATTGTAGTCGTTGTATTGCCTGCCGTATTTACAGCCGTGATTGTGTAATCAGCTGCCGCCGAAGCGACAGTTGGTGTTCCACTGATTGCACAAGTAGTCGCACTAATCGCGAGCCCCGCAGGCAGTGCAGGATTTGCTGAGCAGCTTGTCAGCACTGCACTCGTCGGTGCTACCGTCGGAGTCAGCGTCGTAATCGCAGTGTTTTTCGTGTAACTGAACGGTGAGCCTGTATACGTGAGAGAAGTCGGTGCAACTGCTGCTGTTCCCGTATTTCTGCTTGCATTCAGTGCAGCGGCACCCAGTGCCAGATTTTTCGTTTTGTCATCATTCTTTTTGTTGCAAGCGACAATAAATAAGATAATAATCATTGTAAATACAGTTCCGTGATTTGTTTTTTTCATATTTCTTCCTGTCCAAAATACAAGAAAACGATGCCGCTCTTTTCTTGTTCTATTATGTTCTGCATAGGATCAGAAGATGCAAGGAGAAATTGTTTATCAAAGTCAATTGAAACTCTTTTTTTGATCAAAAGAATCCGAACCATAACTTTATACTGATCACCAAAAGTGATTGTGTCAATTCATAAGTGCTTGTACAAAAAAGGCAGTAAAAAATAAATTACACAACCCTAATTGCCGGTAGGCCATTGCACTTGCAATCCGCATTCTGCGCAAAAGTGAGTGATCTCACCCATTTTCTGCCTCGATCAGAGAAATTGGGTTTGATCAGTCTGCATCTCAATTTCATTTTTTCGTGATTAAAAATTTCGGACGGATTTTTTTCCTTTTCTCAATCGCAGCAGTCTGTATTTTTGCAAAAGCTTAAAGACACAGACGGTGTTTATGAGGAAAAGCTGAAGCAGATTTATATAAATTTTTATTAAAAATTTCATTTTGGAGATAAACAATTATGAGCAATCTTTTCTTAGAGGAATATTTTTTTGATGTTTCCGGCCTGATTACTACAATGATTTTAAAAAACCGATTCGATTTTCACAGGAACTGCAGATAGCACAGGATGTTTTTTCCCGTTTAGCTGCAGGAACATTGTCTGCGCAGCTCAGGTCTGCAGTCAGCATCCAGATGAATTCAATTACTCAGACTGTTTACAGCGACTTCATTGAATCCCTTCCAAATCCTTCTGCGCTGGCAGTGTTCAATCTGAATCCGTTAAAGGGTTCTGCTTTTCTGGAAATTTCACCTTCCATTGCATTTACAGTGATCGACAGGATGTTTGGGGGTAAGGGTGAAGCCTCAGTCATCAAGAGAGAACTTTCTGAAATTGAAAAATCGGCACTGAAAGGAATCACCGTAAAACTTCTGGAGAATCTGAGACATTCTTTTTCCGGCATTGCTGACTTGAGTCCTGAGATAGGGAGTATCGAAACAAATCCGCAGTTTATTCATTCTGTTCCGCAAAATGATAAAATTGTCCTGATTTCTTTCCAGGTCAGAATCGGTGAATCAGAAGGTGCATTGAATATATGTATTCCATATAAAATCATTGAATCCATTCCTGCTGCCTCAATGAAAACAGAAGGAGACGGCAGTTTCCGCAAAAGAGAAGAAGACGAAATATCCAGAGCAGCTTCGGATATTTTAAAGAAATCTATAATCAAACGGTATATAGAGTACAGAATAAATGATCAAGGATTAAAGATTTCTGAGATCAGTCAATGGCAGAAAGGTCAGAGAATAGAAATTTCCGAACTTGAGCAGAACAGAATTTCCGATTTACTGAACGCCGAGACTGAGGTGGAAGCAGAATTCGGAAAGGCGAGACTCTCCATTGAAGATATGGAAAATTTGAGAGCCGGGAGCGTAATCAGACTCGATCTGAATACAAGTGAACTTCTTACGATAGAAGAATATCGGGAGTTTGCAAAAAGTAATTCAGATAAGTTTAAGGAAATCATCAAAGCGATACTGCAGAATAATAAACGTATCAATGCAGGGATTTTAGTTCTGGCCTTGGAAGAAGATACTGCAGTTTCTGTTCTTCAGAGCCTGCAGGACTCTGAGAGAGAGCAGGTTATCCTGTCTATAAGCAAGCTTAAGATTGTTTCTCAATCCGATATTCGAAATACTCTTGCTGAATTTTCCGGTATCCTTTCTTCTTTTTCTTTTATCGGAGGAATTGATCGGGCGAGAGCACTCACAGAAAAAGCAGTCGGAGCAGAAAAGGCTGCTTCTTTAGACAGAGTGAACCCGGAACTCGCAGAAGAAATTAAGAAAAGACTTTTTGTATTTGAAGATATTGTACTTCTCGATGACCGTGCTGTTCAGAAGGTAATGCGAGAAATAGACAACACTGATCTGGCAAAAGCACTCAAATCAGTAGACAGTGAAGTACAGGAAAAAATATTTAAAAATATGTCTAAACGTGCTGGTCAGCTTCTCAGAAAAGATATGGATTTTATGGGTCCTGTGCGTCTGAAAGATGTAGAAGATTCTCAGCAGAAAATAGTCAACATCATCAGAATACTCGAAGAACAGGGAGAGATTGTAGTGGCTCGCTTTGGTGAAGATGAGCTGGTTGTGTGAAACAAAAATAAGCCTGCGTTACAGCAGGCTTTTCAGCAGCTTTATATTTTGAATATTGCAGTTCAGTGAGGTAATGAATTTAGATGGAAAATACTAAAAAAGGCAGCAGTGATTATATTGCCGAATCCACGGCAATTTTTTTGGACAATGGCTCCGGAGAGCCGGGGAATGAGGTGAAATTCTTCAGACCTACCGACCATATTCAGCATTTTCTAGCGAGGATGAAGAGTTTGAAATTTGGTCATATCACCGGTAAATGGGTTTTTACTGGAGTCAATACATTCGCCGGAAGTGATTTCAAGATTGCTGAAGTCGCATTGAGCGGATTGGTTGCAAATCAATTCACTGCTGTGCTTTCTCTCGATAAAGATTGGCCGATCGGGTTTTACCGAGCTGATCTCATCGTAGCTGAGGAGCTGATTACAAGCATCAATTATATTGTCACGCCGGCTTTGGATGAGTTGAAGACTGAGAGCGTCAGGCTGCTGAAAGATAACGGTAGCAAAGAGCCAGGTGATGAAGTGAAGAACTTTGAAACCACCGACAGAACTATCCATTTTGAGGTGACTGCAGATGGACTTGTTCCAGGAGGCACTCAGATGCGGTGGATTCTTTTCGGAATTGAAAATCCGGAAGACGATCCCATTCAGATCAAGGAAGTATCCACAGAATTTAATTATGCTGTAAATATAATGTCTTCGTCCTTCTCGATTGCTCAGGACTGGTCTGTCGGTTCCTATATGGTCGAGTTTTATTTGAACGAAAACCTTTTTGAGACGATTTTGTTCACTGTTGAATGATAAAATATTTGTAAAATATTAATAAATATGATTATCAGTGAATGGAGAGGATTGGACTGCAAATTAGTTTCTCCCTGACAGATCATTTAGTGCAACTTGACAAAGCGGCACTAAATTCAATTTATAGCCCGTACCATACGAAATGATATATTTGATTTGCTTATAAACCAGTCAAATGGCTGAAAATTGAAGCTGTTTTATTGCGTTTCGTCAGAAACGGGCTATATTTACCAAACATAATATGAATACTTTTGAAAATCAGTCTACTGTCCGAACAGCTGTTTTAATATTTCATCATATCTGTCATTAGAGATTCCCAGAACTTTCTGAAGGTCAGTGAGAAACTGTTCTTCCTCTTTGACTACAGCTCCATCTGCAGTAACGACTAGAAATGCGAGTTTCAGAGCCGCTTCCTTTAGGCCGGGAGTAGTAAGAGCATCTGCAGCGAAACCTAAAAGAACACCGTTTCCTTCGGTCTGGCTGATATTTGTGATAGTCCCCAGAAGATCCTGCATCTGTTCTTTGGAGTATTCTTTAAATTCATCAATTCTCTGAACAATCTGAATCAGTGTTTCTACTTCGGAAGCATCTATACGGCTGTCAGCTGCCATGGAAATCAGTCCGATTGCCGCCATTGCCTGTGCAGGCGTGAAGGAGGTGCCTGCTTTTTTTTCAATTTTTGGAAGAGTTTTTGCCATCATTTTTCCTCTGAAGTATCTTTTTTTCTGCTGATACAGGATCAACGCGGTCTATATGATTTGTAAAATTGAACGGGTCAACATTTTTTTTGAGCAAGATATCATTTTTTTTAAATGGATTTCCAGGGCAAGCAGATTGGTCTCAGGCCGTCTGGAAGAGTGAGAAGCTGTTTTTACTGATTCATCGCAAGCGGTTAAACTGCTGGATTTTCCTAATGCTTTATTTAAATTATATAGTATATATATCATATTGCATTTTTATAAGGTAAGTTATTATATTTTAAAATGACTGCAGTTTTCTTTATTACAATGAGATTCAGGATCAGTCGGAAATTGAGACTCTTTACTGTATGTAAGTTCATTTACGGTATGAATAAAATGGAATTAATGGAATAAGCAGCTGGTTGGCAAAGGACTGCATAATGAAAAAAATGAACGGAAGTTTCGCAAAAAAGATACTGGTCTCAGTTACAGGATTTATACTGCTTTTGATAATGGGTTTTATATCTTCCTTGATATTCATCAATTTTCAGAAAAAAGATGCTCTTCTTGTAAATCTTGCCGGAAGACAGAGAATGCTCAGTCAGAAAATGATCAAAGAACTGTTTCTTCTGCAGAGTGACAGAAATTCTGAGAAGCGAAAAGCTGATCTGGACAGTTCAGTGAAAATTTTTGACAGTACTCTGAATTCACTTCTGAACGGGGGAGAGGCTCCCCTTGATCTGGAATGGAAGCGGTCTGCCGTTCTTCCCCCTGCAGATGACAAGGACTTGAATGAACAGCTGAAGAAAATTACTGTGATATGGAAAGAGATTCGGCCTTCCATTGATGATCTGGAAAAATCTTTCAATTCGGAACAACTTGCTCTTCTGACGGATAAAAATAATGTTCTGCTTAAGGAAATGGATAAGGCAGTTGTCATTTTCCAGAATCAGGCAGAAAATAAAGTGTCGCTTATGTTTGTTTTCCAGTCTGTATTTCTTGCACTTGGAATAGTCCTGTCTGTATTTTATTACTTCTACGCTGACCGTAAAATTATTAATCCATTAAAATATATCTCAGAGTATATGAAAATTATTGCATCAAACAAGGGAGATCTTACATACAAAGTAAAGATTGAAACAGAAGATGAGCTGGGAATGATGTCGATAAATTTTAATCAGTTTTCTGAAATTCTCAGACTGAAGCTTCTGGATCTTTTTGCGGGATTCAGAGACATCATTGTCAATATCAGCTCAGTCGGGAGAAGAATGGAAGAGTCCGGTGAAAAATTCTATCTGATCGAAAAAGAACTGGAATCGGGTCATTCTGAGCTGGATTCTATTCTGCATTCAATTACTGAACAGAATGCTTCTATTGATGAAATGAAAACTGCGGTTCAGCTGCTGGCATTATCTTCGGAAAAAATGAAAATGTCTATGCAGAATATTTTCCAAATGACTGAATCAGGAAAGAAAGATGTCCTGCTGGTATCCGGCAGGATGAAGGATGCAGAAAAAAGCATCTTTGAGCTGGCAGAAAAAAACTTTGAACTTGCAGGAAAACTTCATTCCATTGATTCCATTATGCAGACAGTCAATGATATTGCAGACAGGACAAACCTGCTTGCACTGAATGCTTCTATTGAATCTGCGAGAGCCGGAGAAAAGGGAAAAGGCTTTGCTGTTGTGGCCTCTGAAATCGGAAAACTGGCAGAAGGCAGTCAGAGAGCGGTAGATGAAATCGGGAAGACACTCAAAGAAATCATCAGGAAAATCAGCTCAAACTCGATTGATACGGAAAATATTTCTTCCAATATAGCTGAAATACTTAAAAAAAATGACAGCGCATTTAAAAATATATCGGACACATTCTCGGAAATTGAAGGCTTCACTGATATTTCTTCGGGTCTTTCCTTGAAATCAGAGGCACTCCAGAAGCTCATTCTGAATATTTCCGAAAATTCTGACAGGATTGTGAAAAATACTGAGTCAATCAACAGCAAGTTTACGAGAATAACAGGTTCAAGTGCGGAAATTCGGCTGAGTTTTCAGAGCCTGATCCATAATTCCTCTGAAACTGTCGAGTCTTCTCTGAATACGGTGAAAATGCTTTCTTCCATCAATCTCTGCGATTCTGAAAAATTTCGGGAAGAGATTGAAGCAGCAATCAGCGCTCATTTAAAATGGATTCAGAAACTGGAGAATATTCTGAAAGGAGCAGAGCGAAATCTGGAGCTTTCTCATAGAAGATGCAAATTTGGCATATTTTATTTTTCCTCACCGATTCCGCCGGGATGTGAAATCCAGTGGCGGATGATAGACCAAATTCATGAAAAAATTCATTCTTCTGCAGAAAAGGTATATGATTTTATGGATTCCGGAATGCCGGAAAAAGCAGGCCAGCAGATTCAGATCACGGAAGGATACAGCAGAGAACTGATTGGGCTTCTCAGAGAATGTGTTTCACTGAATTCAGAATATTTCATTAAAAGAGATTATAATGTATAGTTAAAATAATTAATTACAGTTTATCCTTCAGGCACAGGCAGCTTTGGGAGTGAGCGGGGCGGAAACTTAGTTCATTCAGCGTATGCACAGTCTCCAACTTGTACGGATAAGTCGTAGATAAGCAAAAATGACTTGCATGTGAGCAGATTACCCGTAAATTTGACCGTATGGGCAGCAGAATTGCGGGTAAGATATTGGAAAAAAGCAGGAAATCAGTTCTTCTGCTTGGACCTCGGCAGGTTGGAAAGTCTACTCTCTTAAAAAGTCTGAATCCGGACTTCACAATCAATCTGGCTTCCGAGTCAGAGTATCTCCGTTATCTCTCTGATCCGGGACTTCTTGTTTCTGTTTTAAAGGGGAGTTCCTATAAGACAGTATTGATCGATGAGATTCAGAGAATTCCCAGTCTGCTGAATACAATTCAGATGATTATTGATGATTGGGAAAATCCGCCTAAGTTTTATCTGTCCGGTTCGAGTGCCCGTAAACTGAAGAAGGGAAATGCAAATCTTCTTCCAGGAAGAATTCATCAGTACTCCCTTTCCGGTTTTTCCGGAAGTGATCTGGATTATCGGCTGAATCTGGAAAAGGCAATCCGATTTGGATTCCTGCCCGAACCGTATCTGGAGGAAGAGGAAAATGTGTGCAGAAAAATCTTGAGGGATTATGCGGCCGGTTATCTGAAAGAGGAGATTCAGGCAGAAGCACTTTCCCGAAACATCCAAGGGTTTGCCAGATTTCTGCAGACAGTCGGTGAAGTGTCGGGAGGTATATTAGATTTTTCTAAAATAGCATCCAAGGCAAAGGTTTCCCGTTCTTCTGCAGTGCGGTTTGTGGAGATTTTGGAGGATACACTGATTGCTGAAAGAATAGAAAATTTTTCAGAAACAGATGCTGATATTGTGCGGCATCCGAAACTTTATTTTTTCGATATCGGTGTATTGAATGGGCTTCTGGGAAATTTTGAACCATCGGCGGACAGGATCGGAAAAAGTTTTGAACATCTGGTGTACAGTCAGATCAGAAATTCTGCATTTGCGAAGGATGAACAGATTGAACTGTTTTACTTCAGAACAAGAAACGGACTGGAAGTAGATTTTATTCTGAAATTACAAGGGAAAATTTATGCAATCGAAGCAAAGGCCGGTGATGTTCACGCAAGCGATCTGCGTTCTCTGATTTCGTTCCGGGAATACTGTCCCTGGCTGCATCAGTGTATTGCTGTCAGTCTGAAAGAAGATAAAATACGGAATATAGATAATATCATGATCTGCGGAGTCAGTGAGATGCTGCAGCTGCTGGGATTATAGTCTCCTCCTGCCGTCAGGCTGGGCAGAATGCAAGGCAGGAAAATAAAAGGGGACATTGACTGTCCCCCAAAATCTCAGTCTTTCAGAAATGGATAGTCAGTATAACCTTTTGCATCTGCTGCATAGAAAGTGGATGCGTCAAAGTCATTCAGTGCTTTTCCTTTTTCGAATCTAGTGAGCAGGTCAGGGTTGGAAAGGAACGGTTTTCCAAATGCAATCAGATCACCTGCTCCGGAAGCAAGATCTTCTTCCGCTTTTTCCTTTGTATATCCTACAGAAAGAATCAGAGTATTCTTGAAAACTTTACGAATTTTTTCGAACGTGGATTTTGCTTTGCCGCCAGTATTGTCCGCAAGATGAATATAAGCAATTCCTAATGCATTCAGTTTCTCTGCCAGAAGAACATACTGCTCTTCGGTCTCTGCAAAGGAAGACATATCATTGAATGTGCTGTATGGAGATAGACGAATTCCAGTCTTGTTTTTTCCAATCGCGGACACAACAGCTTCTGCAGTTTCGATCACATATCTGATTCTGTTTTCAATGCTTCCGCCGTAATTGTCCTTTCTCTGGTTTGAACCTGGATTCAGAAACTGTTCGAGGAGATATCCGTTTGCAGAATGAAGTTCCACTCCGTCAAATCCTGCCGCGACTGCATTTTTAGAAGCGGATACAAATTCATTTTTTGTATTCTCCAGATCCTTCAGACTCATTTCTCTTGGAACAGGCATTTCCTGCATTCCGGAAGAATCTGTCCACATCTGTCCTTTTGCTGCAACTGCAGAAGGTGCAACAAGTTCTGCTCCCTTAATTAAATTAGCAGGATGACCGACTCTTCCGACATGCATCAGCTGAACAAATATCTTTGTGCCTTTTGAATGAACTGTTGCAGTGACTTTTTTCCACGCCTCAGTCTGTTCCTTTGAAAAGATTCCAGGAATCCTGGCATAACCGAGTCCGTTCGGTGAAGGTGAAGTTCCTTCTGTAATGATGAGCCCAGCCTCTGTTCTCTGACCGTAATATTCGGCCATCAGATCATTCGGAATGTTTCCAATTGCCCTGCATCTTGTCATTGGAGCCATAACTGCACGATTTTTTAAAGCCAGACCGCTTAAATCTGCACTGGATAATAATTTTGAACTCATTGAACCTGTCCTTTTTGAATACTGCGTACATAAAAAAACAGGTGCTTAAAATTGCAATCCAAATACTTTGATATCGAAGTATTTTGTTGTGATCCCTTTTTGGAAACGTTGAGTCCGATTCTTTTATTCAGACGATTCAAGGTCTTTCTGAAATTACTGTTCCTAAAAACAAAAAAAGGAAACTTGCAAATGAGGACATTGATACACTGATTTATGGGATATAAAGAACAGAAAAATATCTTTTGGGATACTTCAGGATGGTTTTCTCTTTTTGTGAATGATGATGTATTTCATGAGGCATATAGAACAGGGATATTCTTTTACAGATGCTTCTTGTTTTATCCTGATGAAGGAATTTAAGATTTCAGAAGCTGTTTCTTCAGATAAACATTTTGTACAGGCGGGATTTAAAATTCTGTTATCCTCGTAGAGACTGTGTAAAACCATATCTTTGAGCGGTGGTGAGTTTATCGAACCATGATCTTCACCGCCACCTCGACTTGTAGGGAGTCAGTCGAATCCTTACAAAAAACCTGGAAAAGATTGGGTTTTTCACTCGGTTATTCCCTCTTCGAATTAAACGTTTACCCAACCCCTGCGAAAACGACACAAAAAAAATTCTTCATCGGAAGAAAAATTTAAAAAAATCCCTCAAATGATGCTCTTTATTCTGAGGTTGCATAAATGGACATTGTCGGAAAAATAAAGAATTTATTCCCGGGAAGGCTCGGGCCTGTCCCTGTCTTGAAAAGCAGGAATATCCGTACTATGAAACTGGTGTTTGAAAGAGCGGAATACACTCAATTTATGTGTATGCATAATATCAGTCTTGGGTATGATGATGAACTGAATGAATCATTTCTGATGTTCTTTTATGCATATTATCAGGAGAATTTTCTGAAGACTGTTCTGGAGAATGAATTTTTCCTGAAAGAATCATTGGAATTCAAGGAAATCCTTCTGAGAGGAACAAAGCTTGTCTATGATATCAGTACGGCTGAATTTCTTTCCGTTTTTCGGAACTATGAAATGGAGGATATTGTCCAGTCGGTCATTCTGAGAAACAGGGATATTGATCATTATGATAAAATATTTTCTGTCCATAAAAGAAATATGTTTCGGGAAAGACTGGAAGAGGACATTTTGGAAGCGGCAGATTTTCCTGATGTGACGGAAATACTGTTAAAGAAAAGCTGGTCTGAGGAAATAATGAGGATTCTGGAAGATCAGACTGGAAATTCTAAAGTTCATTACGGTCTGGAAAACTGGAGAAAAGAAAATCCTTCGTCTGTCAGGATGCTGCTATATGAACTGTGAACTGAGAAGACTGAAAAAAGCGGAATAAAATTTCTCTTGAGGAAAAACTTGTGCTTTGAATTCATCACATCATGAATATGTTTTCAAAAATTTCATGGATTCTTCATACTGTAAGAAGAGAAATCGTCGGCAGCAAGGGAAGCGCTTTGCGTCTTGTTCTGGCTGTTGCCTTGGGCACTGCAGGAAGCATCGGAGTCAATTCATACAAGCAGAATCTTCTGAAAAGCATACATTCTGAATCCAAAAATCTGATCGGTGCTGATCTGATTGTAGAGTCGGTGGAAAGAATTTCCGGAGAATTTGTTTAACTTGTGGGTATAGTTATGAGAAACCTTGGAGGACTTTAATGGAAATTCAGATTTTAGAAGGGAATTTATAATGAACTATATCATATTTGATCTGGAAGCTACTTGCGAAAAAAATGTAAAGCTTCCTGATTCTGAAATTATCGAGATTGGTGCAGTCCGACTGGATAAGGATCTGAAAGAGACAGGAAGATTCTGCAGATTCATTCGTCCTGTATACCGTCCAGTTTTGACGGAATTCTGCAAAAGTCTGACAACTATACAGCAGAGCGATACTGACAGTGCTGAGATTTTTTCAGAAGTAATGCCTGTGTTTGAAGACTGGATTGAAGAAACAGGTCCTGCAAAACTCTATTCCTGGGGCGGATACGATAAAAGACAGATCATCAGAGAATCCAAGATGAAAAACTATAATAGGAAAATTCAGAAACTTCTGGAAAATCATTATAATCTAAAAGATGAATATCAAAAAGTGTATAATCACACTTATGGTTCTGGAATGGATGCTGCACTCAAAAATCTTGGAATCCCTCTGGAAGGAACTCATCACAGAGGAATCGACGATGCTGTGAATATCGCAAAGATATTCAAAAAGATATTTGAGAAACTGCCTTGATTACTGTTCCACGCAGTAAAGCCGAGCTGGAGAGCCGCAAACCTGGGGGGAACCTGTATTTAAAGAAACGCCATTTGTGACATTGGCAGTTCCAATATTCCCGCTTCCGGATGTCCATCCAGTACACTCCGCAGTCGTTCCCGAAATCATTCTCCAATTGTTTTCTAAACCGGTCCAGACACTGAGTGGAGCGGTTCCGATTGAATTTGTAAATGGAAGAGAAATGATTCTGTCTGCGTTTGCCGTTCCGATCAGTGTACCATCCGGTCTGTAATACGTTATCCCTGGCTGAAGCACCCAATTCGCTGCCTGAGAACCTGCTGTAGCCGCACAATTTGCAACGTTGTCGCAGGCTTTCCTGGTACCTGCCGAATATCCAATCATTGCCATATAAAAAGCAGGATCAGGCGGTTTTGCACCATCAGCATTGCAGAAGTTGTCTGCATTGGCAGGAGCTCCCCAGTTGCCAGCAAGAGTTCCGCCTGTGACGAAGATTCTCTTTCCGGGCGGAACAATGGAAATTGTCAACACAACAGATACTGTTCCGGAACTTCCTGTGGCTGTGATTGTATAAGCTGTAGGAGGTCCTATAAACGGAGCCGTGCCGCTGATGTTTCCATTGGATGTGTTGAAAGTCAGCGGTGCAGGCAATGCCGAAGAAATGGAAAAAGAAGTTAAGGCTCCAGTTAAAACAGGAGAAATGGTTCCGACACCCGCAAACCCAGTCAATACGAAGGAGGAGCTGGGATATGTGACTGTAGGACTCGCTGGGGTATTCGCCGGAGGCACTGCATTTGGTGGAACAAAAGACGATGCTATTGATCCCGTACCATTTACAGTCACTGACTGAGTGATGTTTCCGGAATTCACAGTCGTAGTCTGTGCTCCTTCAGACGAAAAGGAAAGTGATCCTCCTTCTTTTAGGAACTGACTGGCGGCAGCAAGAAGGTTGTCTGACAGAGGGTTTGAACTCAATGTCAGAGGAGTTGCTCCTGAAATCGTAATACCGGAGCCGTCTGTTTTTTTACCGTCGTAAGAGCCGTCCTTTCCATCATCCTCCATCGCAGAAAGAACCTGATCCAAATCCTTAGAGGAAGCTTCGTTTCCGGAATCTCTTGTATTGTAAGCAATCTGAGACATTGCAGATGAAAAAATCACCATCTGCTTTACTGCCTGACTTTCAGGATCATTAATCGATGCATTCAGTTCATTCAAATCAGGATAATCTGAATCGGAAAGAGCAGCCTTGGATTTGAATGGACTTGCCAGACCAAACCGGATTACGGTTTCCCTGTTTCCTCTGGAAATATGAGAAGCAAGATCTGTCATACTTGTATTGTTTTTTGCGAGCTCAGAAATTCGAGCTGATGCAAATCTGGAAAATGGAGTGATGTGAAGATTGCTTCTTGTTCTTCTTGTACCGGACTGGAGCGAGGAAGGATTCATAATTGTTGTAAATGCAGATCCGTCTTTCCAGGAATTGTACTTTCTGCTTTTCTCGTCATACATTGCAGAGCCTGACAGCGGACTGATTCTCACGCATACAGGCTCACCTATATTAGAAAAACTTAAAGTATACTCTCCTGAATTTCCTGTCTGAGTGGAAGCAAGAACACTGTCCAGATTGCATGTACCGTTCGCTTTCATTTTGTAAACTGAGGCTTGCGCATTGCGGATCACTCCTTTCAATGCCTGACCGGAAACCTGAACCTGATTGGCTCGAAATAGAATAAGAGAAAGTTCATTATTTGGACTCGACGTATTTTTCGTACAATTTATTACAAAAAAAATATAAAAAAATAGAAACACTTGATAAATTCTCATTTTCATTCTCCGTATTTTTTGAAAGTGAGACTGAGATAAGAATAGTCAATGTATTTTTGAAAAGTTTGATTATTTTATTTTTGAACAGTACAAACGATGCATTGCTGTATTTTCCAAGGAGGGGATTTCAGTTAATCGGAAGTTTTCACTGTTTCATTCAGGTCAAAGAGAATTAATTGCAGAAGACTGTTTACTGCCTGGCCGAGCAGTCCCTTTATTTCAGATTCATATTTTTCTCTGGCTGTTCTTGCATGTCCCTCAGTCACCATCTGAAGACAGTTTTCTGACCGCTTCCAGTAGTTTTCCCAGTTGAGTAAAAATGATTTGAATGTTTCTATCTCATCTTTCTGATAGAGCAGAGTTTCCAGCTGTTTAATATTTTTTCTGACGTCGGTCTCGATGATTTTTCTTTCATCGAATATATATGTCGGGAGAGAGGCAGAATCAGAGAAAAATACGATGACGTAAATTCCCCGAATATTCATAATTCCCTGAAGAAGAGATTCAATGAGAGATCTTTTCTGGGAGATCAGATTGAAGTTTGGAATCTTGAACTGTGCAATCATTGAATTTAAAATCCTGCTCGCATGAAATACGGATGAGATTTCTGAATTCATCTGTTCTACAGACATCTGCTGAGAATCTATTGAGTCCGAAATCTTTTTTGCATCACCGCTTGTTGCCAGAAGATGGGACTGTGTCAGATTGATATGTTCATTGATCAGTTTCAGACTGACTTCCAGGTTGGCAAATGATTCTGTAAAATCCTGTGTATCTTTCAGGACTTCTTCAATTGACTCTTTTACATCTTCGTAACTTCTATGAACCTTGCCGATTTCTTCTTCTGAATTTTCAGCCAGTTCCACCGAAGATGATACGTTGATATCTGTCAGCTTTGCCTGATCCTGCATTCCCATAATGCCCCTGAAAATCATCCTGGAAATTTCACCGTTCTTATGAGACAGATTTCCCATCTCCTGAGCAACAACAGCAAAACCTTTTCCTGCCTCACCTGCATGGGCCGCCTCAATCTCTGCATTTAGAGCGAGCATCTTTGTGTTTTCGGAAAGTTTAATCAGATCCCTTGCATAATTCGCAAGATAGGAATATTTTGACCAAAGTTCATGAATTGTATTGCTGAGTTCTTTATTCTGATCCACAAGTTCTGAAATCAGAAATACTCCATTCTGCATATCAGAAACGCCGACATTCACCCTTCTCTGAATGCTTTGAGATGACTCCAGTATATTCCTGTTGACCTGAAGCATATGATTGCTCTGCCGTCTGATTTCCGAAACTTCAGACGAGATATTCTTCACTTCGTCAGTTAGACTCTTCATCTCAAGTACCAAAGAGTCCATAATTTCTCTTATATTATCAGAATCTGTCTTCAGACGCTCTGAGAAGGAGGCCATTTTGACTGTATTGTCAGTCACTCTCTGTGAAGTATGGGAAATCAGTCTGAGAATCGAAGTTATGCTCAGAACAAACTGCACAAAATCGTGAAACAGAGGCAGGGCCTGAAATTTGACTCGAAATTCGGTCCAGCTGAACGAAAAATCTCTGTCTTTCAGTTTTTTAAACGTTTCTCTGAAAAAACTCAGGAGCTCCAGCTGACTGAAAAACTTTTTCAAAGAATTACCCACCTATCCATAATATATATTCGGATGATTAAATGCTGAAAGATTATAAAAACAGTCAATTTTTGCACGATTCTGCCTTTCCTGCAGAAACCTCTCCGGAAGAGGTTTTCTGTCTATTTATGAGAGTTGATTTAAAATAAATTCATATTCTGTCAAATTAGATATTCATTTTCAAAATAAAACTTGGCGGAGGGTCTGCCTGAATTCAGTAGGAGAAAATTATTTTAGAAAGTATCACAGCCATTTGTCTGTTCTGTCATTTCGAACGGAGTGAAACGCAGTGAGAAATCTTAAAACGTTCTGAGAGAAAAACTTTATTTCTGAATACTGCTGTCCGAAGAGGATGCTTCAAGATCTCTCCAGCAAGCTTGGAAGCGGCTGTCGAGATGACAAATTCCTGGATAGCGGTGGCGACAACTGCTGGAAATGAATTTGTGGGTAACGATATGGGCGAAGTAAGCCCGTCAGCAAGACTCGCGTCAATTTAAAATAGGAGGTTCGAAAGTTCTGGGTAGAGTACGGCTTAAACTTCTGAACAGCATACGTAATAAATGCGATGGAACTTAGCGAAGCCACGAAAGGCACGAAGAACGTGAAGGTTGGACAAAAAATTCCGTATGCTCAATAATCTGAAAGTTTATGATTTTTTCCAATTTATAATTATTCACTCACCTTGCGTAGGTGAGTTATTCAGATTATTTGGCATCCTTATTTTTGAGCAGAGTTTCCCATTCAAAACCTGTAATGTTTTTTCTTTTCTGTTAAATCAGCACCATTTTCCGATTGATTTATAATGATAACCGTAGGCAAAGAATATTATAAAAGGCATTCCGATGATGAAAGGAAGAAAGTCTCTCAGCAGAGCAAAAGTACTGAGATGAAATATAATGAAAGCAGGCTTTCCATAAAAAATGGAATACCCTATCATTGATGATCCGATCAAAAAAAGCCCAGTACTGATCCACTGATATACAGTCAGATTTCGGAAAAAAACAACATCAGTCTCCCCTCTGTAAAACTCGCATATAAAACGAATGATACCGTATCCCAGAAAATAAAATCCTGTCAAAGTGCCTGCAGGGGGATGAAATGAGCATAAAAGAACAGTCAAAAGCCCCAATGTAAAACAGCTGAGGCTCTCATAAAACTGGACTGGATACAGTGCCTTTCCGGCAAGGCCTGAAACCCGGACGGCCTTTGCAAGCGGATCGCGGTACACAAGATGAAGTTTTCCTTTCAGATCACCTCTGATCTCTTTTCCGTGACAGCATCCGTAATTCAGACAGGCAGTTCTGGCAAAACTGTGAATGAAACCTGTGAGAACGGCTCCTCCGTCCGAAACCAGAAGAAGATTGATATCATATTTCAATGATACGATAATGAAGGTCAGAACAACTCCCAGAAATCCTCCGAAGAAACCGAAACTGACATTCTTGAGATTCCGAAAGTCTTCTATAATTTTTCTTATGGAAATAATCCAGCTCAGAACAAATGAAAGTCCAATCAGATTGATCGGACCGAAAATAAGAAGAATTCGGATGACACTGTCCGCAATTCCAAGTTCCTTAAAGAGCACAATGAAAAAGATGAGGCCGAAAAAAAGAGACAGTGCACTGACGACTCCGAAACGGATAAGGATGATATCCCTGAACTGAATGAGTATGATCGGGAGTCTAGTCTGTCTGTCGAGCCAATACTGAAGAAACCTCCGTATCAGATACTCCCTCCATTCCAGGCAATACATCTTCTGCTGAGATCTTTCAAAGCTCCGCTTTTCACTACAATTGCATCCATCGGAAACACGGATGCGTACATATTCAAAAGTGCAAGTACATCTAATACTGAACGGTATCCGGAAAGTCCTGAAACATCTATATACATTTTATTAAATTCCACTCCGAATGACTGTGCTCTCCTGATATCATAAACATCCAAAGTTTCGAAATGGATTTCCGGTCTGATTTCACGAGCCTTCTCTACGCATTTTGCACTGATGTCAGTTGCGATAAGTTTTTCACATTTGGGAAAAATATGAACGGAAGTTGTGCCCCATTCACATCCAATCTCAAGAACCTTGTCCGTTGAAGAAATATATGTTCCAATAGAATCTCTGTATTCCTGAACACCTCTCGTGCCTACATAAACTGTTTTAAGTTTATACTGATTTTCATTTGCCATAATCAATGACAGATTCAAAAACACTCATTTAATTGCAAAAGAAAAAAAGGAGGATGCTGTTAAGATTCTTTAATCCAGAACCCAACCTGCATCTACAAGCTTTCTGATAGTTGAATAGGTATTTTGAATTTGATCAGAATTTTTTTCTCTGACATTCCATTTATTTGCAAGCAGATCATCGACTGTAATTTTACCAAATTTACCACTGTCTGATTTTAAGCTATAGTACCCAAGCAGAATACCGGAATTGATCGGCATATCTCTGAGAGTATTGTATGTCAGTTCTTTGGAAAAGTCTGAGTATGGATGAGCCTGCAGAAATTCTTCTTCAGTAATCGGTTCTGCCATATACTGGAAAAATTTCTGATCAGGATCTTCTCCTGCACAGAGAATACTTACGAGTTCGGAAAGATCTTCCGATTTAATTACGAATTCGACTCCTCCAAATTCAGTTTTAGAGTAATGCCCGTTATCATTTCGATAGACATCCTCTTGTTCTCCCTTTCGCGGAAATTGTATAGAAAACTTATCTTCTAAATGCAGGAGCAGTCCTTCCCATTCAGTCCACCAATGACTGGATTCAACAGGCAAATCCCTTTCTTTTTTTTCCGCATTCAGCAAATCAGAAATTCTCCAATTTCGTTTCTTAGCAGATAAGAGCATACACGCTGTGTACAAATGCTGACTGGACAGGGCTAAAATTTCTCCAAAGTATTCCTGGATTGCATCTTCAGAATACTTCCAATTTTCAGAATATACGTGATTCGAGTTCATACATACTATAATAATCCATTCTAGGACAAAATGGGTGGATTTGGTGCGTTCTCTCCCAGAAAACTGGACGCAACATTAAAAATTTCGATAAAAAGAACTGGTCTTTGAATAGAGGCTCTCTGGATAAGCAAATTGATCATAAAATTGATCTCCTAACCCCTGAATCCTTTTCCGCAAGGATATTGCCTTTTATCAAAAAAGAGATGAAACTCATTTATACCGATAAAGATAACATTCGTTTGAGTCACATTCAGGATTTCTGCATAGAACTGATTTAAATAATTTCTAATCTCGAAGACTTAAATAGTTTTTTATCGCATCGACTTTATCAGTACGCAACTGTTATGTGGCGTTGCTACTTGTCATATGCTAATTTCATTATTTCAGCCAAAAAATCCTTTTTAGTCTGAATATCATTTTTAGTCAATTTTATCCTATAGCGTCCCCATCTGGCATCATAGTCCAAAATTTCCAATTCTTTACTTTCAATTTTCTGATCCATCTCATCAGATTTCGGAATACGTATTTCCAATCTTATTATATTTTTCTGCGGTCTCAGAATAACAAAATTATCAGGCTGGTTATTTTGCGCCAATCCTATATAAAATCTATTGAATTTCAGTTCTAAACCTGGTGCAAAAGAATTTATTATTTTCAGTAATTCTTCCGACAAGGCAACCGTTGCTTTATTGCTTTTTGTATCCCAGTAATTTCTGTCAGTCAATTCGTACGATTCCTCATCTTCATCAGCTATACCTAGGGTGGACTGGTCCAATACTTTTGTAAAAATTAGAGATATATTATCTCCAATTTTAATTGCATTCATTTGGATTGCTATGACTGGAATCGCTCCGTTGAACAGACTTATTACATTCAAAAATCTACTGGTTATATCTTCAGCAATTATTACCGCACAATGCTCATATTGAGGGTATTCTCTTCTTTGTGCATCCCAATGCTCCATAGTTCTGATGATATGATTTTCATCAACTCTTCCCTGCTGTATTCCAACTTCATATCTTCGTAATAACTCTTCATTGTGAAGTACAAGCTCCAGACGTCCGTCATTCGGCTGATTTCTCTCTTTATCCTTTAAAATTAAATTTCCCAAATTTAAAACTGATGGATCGTCAGCAATTATTTTCTGAACCCACGCTTCATTGTAGGATGAATTTCCTTTTAAGTTTATAATTTCATGTTTTATGTAATTCATTTATCTCTCCAATTTCTGTAGCATTGCCACAAGACGTTCAGCACTTTACACAGTGAGCCTGTCTTCAAAGACCCTTTTCATACACTTTGAATCCTTAGAAGACAGCCATCCGCAGCCTTTGCGCTCTTCGTCATTGATTACGATTCTTCTGCAGAGCGGACAATTTTCCATTTTCTTTTCAAGCATAATGCTTTCTAGTAGATTATATTCCATTATTTCATTACGCTGCGGTGCCAACACTTCATATAAATCTTTGATTATATGTCTGGCTGTATCCATTTCCACTGTGATTATGCCTATTTTGTTGCTTTTGCAAAGTTCATAAAATGTATCGAATCTTGCTTCGTCATGAAACAGTTTTTTATCAAACATAGGGATGATAATATAAACGTAATTTGAAGTCACCCGATAATTAACAGCCTGACTTATTGCATCTGATATATATTCAATTTGGTTTGAGGGTTTCAATTCAAAGGAATAAATATCGATAGAATCACTGAACGGTGTAGTTTTTCTTTTAAATCCAGTGAAATCATAATTCTGATATTTTCCGCCAGTTCTTTCTGTCTGAATGTGTTTAATTTCTATTCCAATTTCTGCTTCGATCCTTTTCTCAATTTCTTGTCCAAATTGAAACTCATCCTGAGATCCCTCTTTATTCAAGTAAGTGTACGCATTCAGAGTTTTAATAAACTTAGTACTGTTTCTTCCTTGTTTAAATTTTAAACTGTAATTTTTTTTCTCACAGGATTTGAATCCTTCGCGAAATTCCGTCAGAGTAACAAAATGCGTATTATTTTGAATATAATTCATCATTTCGGAAATATAATCTTTCAGGCAGTCGACAAATAAATCTTTTGGATTATCCTTGGAATCCATTTTGTCTATTATTTTGGATGCAATTTCAAGACCCATATCCTCAGTCAGAACAATTTCATCTAAATATAAGGCTCCGCCTTGTGCTTGTTTCCAGAAAATATTATATTGGTTTTGATTATCTATAAACGCAGATTTAAAACTTTCCCAAGAGTCGAATTTCCTGTTCCCCACTAATTCTTTCGTAATACTATTCTTATCTTTAATGATTTCATATTCAGCCTTGGAAATTCGATAATCCCGCTTATCTGAATCCAGTTGCGAAATAGCTTTAAATAAACTGTTCAATTTATCGATTGAAATCTGACCTCTGCGTGGCATAATACTTCCCCCTCTTTGTGCTTTTTAATTTTTCAATCAATTTCGCATGTTTTTTACAGTCAACCTAAAAATGCTGGATAACCTTTAATTAGTCACGCTTTTAGCATTACAAAAAATCCTGAACTGCTCGACTCACATCAACTTCACTTTATCTTCTCAATGTAATCCCAGTCCCAATGTGAATCTTCCTGCGGAAAGGTGTAAAGTTTTTTGAATAGTTCAGTCATCATATTCTGCCATCCCGGAGGATTGATCTCGTTGCCGGAATGTATGGAAATGCAGAAAAGTCTGTTTTCCCTGTTTTCAAATTCAATCGTTACCTTTGATCCGTTAGTCACGAAATTTAAATTAAACTTGTTTTTTCCTTTACTTTTGAAGAAAAATTCCTCATCAGAAAGTTTATAACCGGTTTCCGGAATATAGGATACAACCTTTGCAAAGAATAATTCTCTCAAAAAGTATTCAGTTGTTCCTTCTTTAAAATATATTTCTTTATCAAGAAAATCTTTTAAGAAAGGATATTTCTTGCTCGCATAGACAGTGACTTTTTTAGAAATGCATTCATTGAATCGGCTCCATACCTTTTTTTTCAAATCTGGATCATCTATAGTATCATACATTTCATAAAATATTTTACAAGGCTCATTTTTCTTGGATTTCAGCTCAGAAACTACCTTTTCTTCCTGAGTTTTCTTTTCTTTAATCTGCATCTGCTCCACTTCTTTCAGTGATGCATTTAAATGGTTCGCAAGAGGGTTAAAATTTCCAGAATAATCTTTCTTATCTTTATGGGCATAGTGGCGGTCATTTTGAAAATAGTTACGCACAGACAATTCCTCTGTTCCATCATAATAGGAGCCTATATATCCTGTCTGAGTGATGCTGTAGCTGATCTTTTCAGTTTTATAAACTTTCCCCGGGATATATTTGGTAATTTCGCTTCCCAAAGGATCAAGAGCAGTTCTGACAAATTTTGTATCTATTCTGAAATCTACATAGTCAACGTTCAGTTCCATTTCGGATTCATAAACGCAGGGCAGCAGACAAAAAGTAAAATAGGAAAGATAGTTGAGCAGGCTAGTGTTTTTCTGTACGACTTTTTCTGCCTGTAGAAAGGGAATCAGTCTGATTTTATCTCTTTCCACTTTCACAGACCCAAGTGCATATATTCTCAGATTTTCCTGATTTTTCATTAGAAGGGCTGTACCAGCTGATGAATTTTTTTCTGCAGTTTTCAGTTTGGAAAAATTTAAATCATAAAATGTAATACAGTTTCCAAAATTTATGCATATCAGAACAGCGACAATTGTTTTCAGACTTCCAGCCATATATAAACTCCCCTCTTACTATCATCGCAGATTTGAAGGATTCAAAGAGGAAACTCAGTTTCTTCTTTGAATTTTTTTTGATGAAAATTCTATCCAGATTGAGAATTTTTGTTTGCAGAAATGACTAGTATTCAAACAGATAGAAGAATTATCGTGCAAGACTTTTTGGCCAAAAATATAATTTCGTAAAAAACAAAGTCTTAATCCCACCCAAAGACGCCTTCCGTCCGTGGTGGCAGAGGAGAAAAAATGGATATTTCGCCCGACAAACAGAATATTGACCAAGTTTTTTCGAACACCACTTATTACATAGATTTTTATCAGCGTCAATACAAATGGAACGATGTACCAGTAAAGCGTCTGCTTGAAGATGTTTTCTACAAATTCAACGAAGAGTATTCCAAATATAAAGATTCCGATAGTCCACTCCAGCAGGTTATTAGCAAATATTCATGGTATTATCTTAATACTTATGTTACCAATAAGGTTGATGGCAAACTCTTTATCGTTGATGGACAGCAGAGATTGACCACGATCACACTGATTCTTATTAAGCTGTATCACTTAGCTGAAAGGTATAAATCTAAGCTCAGCGGATGGATAAAAAATAAAATCATTGGTCAGTCGGGTTTTGAAGAAGAATTTTGGATGAACCACGAAGCCCATAAACCGGCAATGCAGGGATTACTCGAAGGAAAAGATGTACTTTCGATTGATGTTAGCACTGGTATCACAGCTCAGAATATGGTTGACAACTATACTGTCATCAGTAAATGGCTCGACTCAGAGCTCAAAACAAACCACCATTTTGAAAGTTTTGCATTTTTCTTTCTTAATCGTCTGGTACTCATCAATCTATCTGTTGAAAAAACAGAAGTACCAATGGTCTTTGAGGTGATTAACGACCGGGGTGTGCGCTTAAAGCCTTATGAAATACTAAAGGGAAAGCTTCTTGGTCAAATCGATAAGGAAGAACTCGTCACCTTAAATTTAAATGATATTTGGGAAATGCAGGTCGGTAAAATAAACGATTTTAAAGAAGATGAGATTGATGAATTTTTTGTCTATTTCTTGAAATCTAAACTAGCCGATTCTCGAGGTATCGCTCAAAAATTCGATAAAGACTATCATCGTGTTATGTTTGATGATGAATTTAATTCACTTCTTGGTCTTAAGCATAATCCAAAGAAGGTAAAAGCATTTTTACAAGGTGAATTCAAATATTTTACAAACCTGTATATCAAGATACTTTCATACTACAAGACATTCTCTCAGAGTCAGCCATATGTTTACTATAACAATCTAACTGAAATGAATACCCAGTTTTTGCTAATTCTGAGTGCTTGTACCCTTGACGATAAAGAAGAGGAAGAAAAAATTTACTTGATAAGTCGTCAGATTGACAGAATGTTTTGCCTGCTTCAGCTACAACGCAGTTATAGTAGCACTTCCTTTGCTACTGAAATTTATAAACTCAGTTCCGATATTCGTAACAAACCATCTCAAGACATTGAATCAGTATTTAATAAATACTTGCTAAACTTCTTGGCCGAAGCTCGAGGGGTGACTGTGACAGAGCCAATTGCCTATGGTTTTTTCAAGGATACCGGTATGGAGCTTGAAAAGCGGTTCAAAAGGTATTTCTTCGCCCGTATTGAACAATTTATTGCAGATAACACTAATATGCAGATGAAACAATCGCTTTACGATCTAGTTCAGAATACTGGTACTGTCAATGGGTTTCATATTGAACATATTCTCTCTGAAAATGCAGAAAACAAGGCTTTGTTCAATAATGATGAAGAGTTATTTGAGAGAGAACGAAATCGTTTAGGTGGATTATTGCTCCTAAAAGGAAGAGATAATATCTCCAGTAGCAATGAGAATTATAAGAAGAAACTAAAATCCTATGCAAACACATTGTATTGGAATGAGACATTACGAGAAGATACTTATAAATCAAAACTTCATTTTTCAAAAATGATCAAAAACCATAATCTTCAATTCCGACCAATGGATGTATTTGGTCCTAATGAATTGGAAGAAAGACATAGATTACTTTTCGAAATAATTAAGAAAATATGGAAATAGAAGTTGCTTGTAAAATGCATTTTTGAACACAACTGAACTCGTTTTGTGCTTGAGCGGGGAACGCGAGATCAAGAAATAACCATACAGACATTGAAACAGAACAAATCTACAGTCAATGAGCAGATCTGCAGTGCAATTGAACAGCTTGCAGTCGGCTGGATTTTTTTTCGGCAAAACAGGGGAAAAAAGTTTCCTTTGAACCGGCTCATAGATGTGCTCCAAAAGTCCCGAAAAAAAGAATCAGCCAATGAGCAGGAAGACATTAAGGAACTGAATAAGACATATCAGAATCACAGAAAAAAACTTCAAGACTTATATAAAATTAAAATTGACTTTCAGAAAAGAACTCCTAAATCACTTGATAAATTTGATCAAATTGCTGATCTTATAAAACTGTATGGAAAAAATAACTTTTCAAATTACAATGATAAATTAATTATTAATTATATCATCACTCAAAAAAATTCCGGCAGACTGGATTTCGGACTGTATCTGCCTGTTTTCTTCAATCTGTCGATTCAGCTGGGTCTGACAGTTGATATTGTATGCGACAGTATTCACGGGAGATTTACAGACAAGTCATTCAGACTGAAACCCCTGGCAATCGTATGCAGAAATAAATTTCTGGAAATTTTTGCCATTGATCTTTCTGACGGCAAAAAAAAACATTTTGCCGCAGTTTCGATTAAAGAGATCAAAACAAATCTTCTGGAATCCGCATATTTTGACAGTATGAATGAAAACAGATTTAATTATTTAGAATATATACAATCAGATGAATATAAAAATAAAATAAAAATACGTACATATACAGTGAAAATTCAAAAAAGGAAATTCACTCATTTCACGAATGCATTTTTTTCTGACTATGAAATACAGTCTGAATCGGAAAATGAAATTGTTCTTAAAATCAGCACAAATCAGAAAAAGCTTCTTTTCCAATCCCTCATTTTTTATGAAAATGAAATTCAGCTCCTCGCGCCGAAAGAGAGCATTCAGGAATACAGAAATTTACTGATAAAGTCCTTGAACGTCCATTCAGCATAGTCATCATTAAACTTGTCGGCACTGTCATGGTGAGAAGAGTTGTTGAAAAATTCTGAAGGATACTGATTCCATTACTTGACGTTTTCAGTATGTCCGGTTTACTGCCGATATGAGTTCAATAGACGAATACAACAGTGATGATATGAATGATTTTCCCCCTTTAAAAACAGGCCATACAGTGCCGGAGCTTTCAGATATTGTGTGGCTGAAAGGAGACAGCAGAAAACTTGGCGTCGGTCTGACTGTTGTTGAATTTTGGGCAACCTGGTGCGGCCCCTGTCTTCAGACAATTCCTCATCTGACTGAACTTCAGAAAAAGTATAAAGGAAAACTCTCTATCATTGGACTGTCCAATGAAGAAAAAGAGACTGTGACTCCCTTTGTAAAATCACAGGGAAGCAATATGGATTATACAGTCGGTATTGCGTCTGAAGAATTATATGCAAGATATATGGCCGGGGTAGAAGGCATCCCTCATTCATTCCTTGTCAACAAGGATAAAAAGGTGATCTGGTCGGGACATCCGATGGAGATCGATCCTGTTCTCTCTTCATTGCTTGAAAAAGGCGCATCTGAAGAGGAAATTATGCTGCCTATGCTTGAGCAGGATGAGTTCAATGTAGCAGTCAATGAAGCAATGCAGGACAATTCGGAAGAAAACAAGAAAGACCTTTACAATAAAGGTGCGAAGATTCTGAAAAGAAATCCTGCAGACATCAGAGTTATGCAGACACTGACATATGTAGCCGCGACAAGTTACGGAATTGATGAAATGAACAGAGTCTGCGATACTTTTGATATATCGGCTTACAGCGCAGAAGACTTCAGAGCAATGATTGAACAGTTTGTCTTTTCCATCCCGGTAGATTTTCGTCCATACAGCCATTCTGCAAAATGGATAAAGGCAGGGATCAAGAAATTTCCTAAAAATGCAGATGTTCTGTATGCATATTGTAAAGTTCTCACTGATCTCTGTTTCTTTGATGAGGCCATTAAGGCAGCAGAAGAAGGTCTGTCGCTGAATCCGAATCTGGAAGAACTTCAGCTCAATATGGAAATTCTGAAAAGGATAAAAACTGCCAGAACTTTCATCTGATTTCAGTATGGAATGCAGTGTTTTTGTTTTTCAATTCGGTAATAGACTTGTTGATAAACCAAAGAATTGTCATGGTGATTTTATCGAATCCATGACGTTCGCACCCTTCGACAGGCTCAGGGTGACATTTCTCTTTACTTCTGAAACTATGACTTTATTGTCAATTTGCCGACAGATAAATGAACACTGAATTTCCTTTTTTTAAAAGACAGAGTATTAAAGACTTCTTTGCAGAAAATGAAGCTGCTCCCAGAAAAAAATGGGGGCAGAATTTTCTCACTGATGTAAACATTATCAATATTATATGTAAACATATAGAAAACCACTCAGGGTTTTCCGATACTGAAGAACTCATTGAAATCGGACCCGGCCTCGGCGCAATAACCCATATACTGAGCAGACTGGAAAAGAAAATGAGCGTTCTGGAAATAGATCCGGTTCTGATTGAGAATCTGAAAATTCAGAACTATGATGTGGAAATTCTGGAAGGGGATGCTCTGGAGACAATCCGAAGTTTCAGAGAAAAAAAAGTATTTGCCGCCGGAAATCTTCCGTATTCCATCAGTTCAGAACTGATGACTTCCATCTGCAGAGAACTGCCTTTATGCACAGGAGGAATTTTTATGCTCCAAAGAGAATTTGCAGAAAGAATTGCCAAGGAAGTATCTTCACTTTCGATTTTCCTCCACTCCTTCGGAAACTGGGAGCTTCTGAAAATTGTGAGTCCCGGATGTTTTTATCCGGTTCCTGATGCAACTTCAGCATTATTAAAATATATACCATATCCCGAAAAAAAACTCAGTCCGGGAGAAACAGTCTCACTTGAGAAGATTCTGAAATCCTTTTTCTGGGGGAAAAGAAAAACAGTTTCAAGGATTTTGCAGGACAGTCCCTTTCTCAGTGAAGGGGAAAGGAAAAAACTGGGAGATCTGATCGAAAATGAAAATTCTGATCTGCTGAAACGGAGACCGGAAGATATCGATAAGAGTATTTATTATCAGCTTGCAAAAAAAGCGGATTTCCTGAAACAGGGAGGATAATATGAAAACTCAGAAT
>JBPOJG010000348.1:0-30768 GCA_052033835.1 Spirochaetota bacterium | reverse complement strand
GTCCTGGGGTATGAATCACCTTAATCCTCTCACGACCCAGTAGGAACTCCTCCTCGTGTTCCAGGAAATGAGTAATTTCAGTGATACTTTCTTGCGGAAAATGAATTCCGAAAAAGCTGCACTGCATTGGAAGATTTTTATAGAGACCTAAATCATCTCGATGCATACAGATTTTAGAATCTTTATGTAGGAGTGACAGTTTTGCGGTGCCGAGACAGTGATCGAAATGAGCATGAGTATGAATAATTCTTTCCACTGCCAATCCCTCATTCAGAAGAATTTTCTGGATTTTATCTTCATCTCCTCCTGGATCAATCACGACGGCTTTTTTTTCTTCTCTGGAAAACAGAATGCTGCAGTTGCATCCCAAAGGATAAACGGGGAAGGTTTTAATTTCTAATGACATAATACGGGAATATGGGAATCTCAGAAGATTGTCAAGCTTCCTAATTCTTCTTAACTATTCAGAGAAACAATATGATCTGAGAAAAATCCACTGAAAGCGGGATCTTAGGGGTTGCAAACCCCTAATTCTTCCCGATAGGGAACAACTTTTTTGCTTTTCAAAAGCAAATAGTAACTACAAAGCCAATAGGCTGAGTAGTCGCTATTCTTCTAAAAATATCTGTTGAATTACATTTTTTGTTGCCTTTTAAAGCCTGATCTGTACAATTATAGAGAGTAAAGCCGTGCAGATGACTCAGAGAACAGTAAAGGCAAGTTTCGAACAGATTCTTAAACGTATAGCAATCATTGATCGCGATATCAATGAACTTCATCGCTTGAGAAATCGTCTATCAGAGGACAGGCCATATTTTGCCAATCTTCAATCTGCATTTGATCAGCAGATACAGTCACTTTCTGCAGAAAAAAATTCACTTCTCGGTCTTCCGATAAAAAATCCGCCTGCTTGGCTTACTGTTCATTTGAATGGACAGATCATTTCCGAAATTGAAGCAGACGAAGGAAAGGAAGAATTCTCACCAATTGTACCGGTTGAGACAAATGATATATACCAGTTTCTGAAACTTCTTCCAAAAACAGAAATACATCTTCATCTCGAAGCATGCATCAACAGAGAGACACTCAAAAAACTGCTGAAAAAAAATGATATAGAATATAATGAAAAAGAGTTTGAAGAAAAGTTTAATTTCAAAGATTTGAACGGATTCATTCAGCTTTTCTTTTTTATTCAGAGTGCAATCAAGGAACCGGAAGATTTCAGTTATCTCGTAGAAAGTCTCGCAGAATATATGCGTGCAGACAATATTATTTATGCTGAAGTTTTTCTCGCACCGACCAGATTCATTCAAAATGGACTGGATTTTAATGAAATTATGGAAAGCATAATTGAAAAAATCCATGAAGTAAAGAAGGACTATGGGATTGAAATTGCAATTCTCGTAGACGTATCAAGGACATTCGGTGTGGACAATGCAATGGCAAATCTCAGCAAAGTGCTCCGACTGAAATATGATGAAGTCATAGGGATTGGTCTTGGCGGTGCAGAGCTGATGGGACCCGCACGAGATTATGAACCTGTATTCAGAAAAGCCAGAGAATCCGGTCTGCACTGTGTCGCTCATTCAGGTGAAGATGATGGGCCTTGGTCAATCTGGGACTCATTAAAAATTCTTCAGGCAGAAAGAATCGGTCATGGAACATCTGCAATTCAGGACCCCGAACTTTTAAAATATATTAAAGAAGAAAAGATTCCAATTGAAATTTGTCTGACCAGCAATCTTTTCACAGGAAAATATGTCCGCAAGGAAGAAAATCACCCGGTAAGATACTACTATGACTTAGGAATTATTACTAGTATCAATACCGATGATCCTGAAATATTCAATGTTTCTTTGACTGATGAATATTATAAACTGTTCAAACATCTGGACTTCACAGTCGATGAAATTATTGACCTTCTGAAAAAGGGAGTCCACTCTTCCTTTTATCCCAAAAAGGATAAACTCTGGAAGAAAATGGAATCCGATATTTCCAAACTCCGCCAGAGGTTTCAATTCTAAAATTACTCTTCTGCTTTTATTCCCAGCTGTTTTTCTATTGCTTTAATTCGGGAAGCCCATTTATTGAACCCGATCAGATGTTTCATATTGACTCTGGCTTTCTGAAACTCAGGATAAGTCATTCCCCAATCCCAGCCAATATAGATCCCTTTTTCTTTCGGTGAAGTTCTCATACCTGTTCCGCCGGCAATAATACTGTCTTCAGGCACAACCAAATGATCTGAGACTGCACATGCCCCTCCGATCAGTACATTATTTCCCACAACAGTGCTTCCTGCCACACCGCTCTGGCCCGCAATAATCACATTATGGCCGATCTTCACATTATGACCGACGTGAACCTGATTGTCAAACTTGCATCCGTTTCCGATGACAGTATCATCGAGTCCGCCTCTGTCCACGCAGCAGTTGGATCCAATCTCAACATCATCCCCAATCACAACTTTTCCAATCTGAGGAATTTTATGATGAATGCCGTTCACTGTGACAAAACGAAACCCATCTCCTCCGAAAGTTGAATTTCCAAATACTGTAAAATTTTTACCTATAACCGTATCATCGTGAAACACACAGTTCATTCCGATTCTGGCACTGTCTCCTATATGAACATTCATTCCAATCTTCACACCGTCTTCAATGATACAGTTTTCACCTATACTTGAACGTTCACCTACAGAAACAAAATTTCCTAAATAGGTCCCCTTCCCTATCTTTGCAGAAGGATGAACAGCTGCTGTAGATTCAATTTTTCCTTCCGGTTTTTTGGGCGGGTACATAAAATTCAATACTTTAGAAAGAGCAAGCTCTACATTTTCTGTAACAATCGCAGGAACAGTGATTTCCTTTTCTAGATCAGGATTGATAATCAATGCTGCCGCTGCTGACGCTTTCGCAGTCTTAAGATTCCCCTTGCCAGCAGCAAAAGAAAGAAATTTTCCCGTTCCGGACTCCAGTGACCCAAGTGAATGAAAAACAATTTTCTCCGGCTCTGCGGAATTAATGATTCTGCCTCCAGCCAATATCTCGCTGATTTCTCTCAAACTAAATTCTTTCAAAGCAAGCCCTCCGGCAATTATTCATAATTCCAGTATGAAAAATACTGCTATATTCATCAAATTCTTTCTTGTATTCTGCTGAGGAATTGCAGTATTGATCTGGTATATATGAAATCGGAAAAGAAGACAGATCCGTCTAATCCTGAAAAAAAGTATCTGAAATATATTCTGGCTTGTGCATTTCTTTCTCACATCTATGTCCTCTGGGGCAGCTTTACCTGGGACGATTCCATTCTTTTTCTCGATACAAAAACGTATGCATGCGGTTCAGATTTCTCAAAAATCTTTACAAAACCTTTCTATTTCAATATAAACTATTTCAGACCTACAGTAAGTGTATTATACTATTTAGAATCCTGCATTTATGGAACAGTTCCTTTTTTCTACAAGCTTCTGAATCTGATTCTCTTTACTGCCGCAAGCGGACTTGTATATCTTTTTTTCTGCAGACTTCAGGAACCTAGTCAAAAAAAGGGACACCTGATCCCACTTGGTGCCTCAGCTCTCTGGATACTGCACCCGATACAGTCGGAACTTATCAGTCAGGCAACAAACAGATTCGATCTTCTGCTGATAATATCTGCTCTGACTGTTCTTATGAATTCATCCAAGTACAGTAAAACGCATTATATCACCAGCTTCATCCTGTCTTTTATTTCTATTCTGATAAAGGAGACTGCAGTCATTTTCCCATTCCTGATTCTGTGCTTTTCCTTTTACAGACAGAATTCCATAAATCTCTCAAAATCTGTTCTCCTTCATCCAATATTTTCTTTTGCAGGCATTATTGGAGCGCTTGCACTCAGACCATTATTATTAGGTTATTTATGGAAATCAGGAGGTATGCCCATTGAAACGGGTGATCCGTTTTCTCATATTCTGCTGGTATCAAGAACTGCCGTGACAGTTCTCAGAATCCTTTTCCTTTTAAAAACAAGCAGCCCAATTCATTATTCAGAACTCCCTGTCTCTCTAAATTCAGTATCAATTGCAGAACTGCTGTTCTTTTTTGCCGGAGCGGCATTCAGTATATTCCTTATATTCAGAAGGATTGATCTCGGCGGACTGATCGCCTGCTTCTGGATATCCCTTCTCCCTGTTCTGCAGATTTTTCCGATTGAGCTTTCAGGAAATTCAATCACTGCCGAACGTTATCTTGCACTTCCGTTTCTTTTTCTGCTTGGGGCCGGAACGAAATGGGCAGCCTTTAATGAGAATAAATTAAATAATTTTTTATTCAAGACTGCATTTACTTTTTTTCTTTCTGTCGCCACATTGACTGGTCTGTATATGCACAAAGTATGGAACAGTTCCGAAAGTCTCTGGAATCACGCCCTTTGGACAGCACCATATTCAAGAATCCCTTATTTGAGTCTTGCTCTGATTTATGCAGCAGAAAATCAGCATACAAAAGCCGTTGAGACTGCAGACAGGGCAGTTTCACTATACAGACCATCTTCTAGAAGAGATTCCTGGGATACTTCCATTCTGTATTTCAATCAGGCAAATTCATTGATGAGATTGAAACGGTTTCAGGCAGCTGAAGTTTCTTATTGGAAATCAATTGAACTTTCGGAAAATCTTCGTATGCAGAACAGCAAAGCTCTTATCAATCTGAGCATCTGTCTCTTAGTTCTTGGACGAAGGCATGAAGCACATTCTATTCTCAGCAGACTCTCGTCTGAAAATCCGGAAAACAGGGAAATTCAGAAAGCTGTACGTTTTCTTTACGATAATGAGACGCAGGCTGTGGGCGAATTCGTAAACTGAGTCCTGAAAAAGAGTTCTTTCCCTCCTGAGTGCCCGAAAAATAATGACTAATGACATTTGAAGATTTGAAAATCATTGAACCTATCTGCAGAGCACTCGCAGAAGAAGGTTACACAAACCCTACTCCAATTCAGGAAAAATCAATTCCGTCTGCACTTACAGGTACAGATATACTTGGTCTGGCTGAAACTGGAACAGGAAAGACTGCAGCTTTTACAATCCCCGTTCTGCAGACACTTTACAACCGCAGAAAAGCAGGTGAAGGTTATCAGGGAATTCAGGCTCTCATTCTCGCTCCGACAAGAGAACTTGCAATACAGATCGGAGAAAGTATCAACACTTACGGAAAACATACATCCCTGAAATATGCAGTCATATTCGGCGGTGTTCCTCAAAGAAATCAGGAAAGAGTCCTGAAAAACAAAATAGACATTGTTGTAGCGACTCCAGGAAGACTTTTGGATCTCGCTGATCAGAGAATTGTTAAACTTCATAATATAAATATGCTTATATTAGATGAAGCTGACAGAATGCTGAGTATGGGATTCATTGACGACGTGAGAAGAATAGTAAAGAAACTTCCTTCCAGAAGACAGAACTTCTTTTATTCTGCTACAATGCCTGATGAAATCCAGAGACTTGCTGATGAAATTCTGAAAAATCCGTTCCGTGCAGAAACTGGACAGCTTTCTGCTCCTAACAGAAACATTGAGCAGGAAGTTTATCAGGTGGACAAAATCAACAAACACGATCTGCTCGTGCATCTTCTTCAGGATGAGACTCTTTCAAAGGTTCTTGTTTTCTCAAAAACAAAACACACTGCGAACAAAGTATCGGATGAACTGAACAGAAAATCGATCCATTCAGCAGCAATTCACGGAAACAAGACTCAGGCAGCAAGAAGAAAGGCTCTTGAAAGTTTCAAGAAAGGAAAGCTGAGAGTTCTTGTAGCAACAGACATTGCATCCAGAGGAATTGATATTGATGAAGTCACGCATGTGATCAATTATGAACTCCCGAACGAAGCAGAGGCTTATATTCACAGAATTGGAAGAACAGGAAGAGCGGGTCTTTCCGGAAAGGCAATTTCTTTCTGCGCTAGAGAAGAAAAAACTTTCTTGAGATCTATTGAGAAACTTTCCAGACAGCAGATACAGGTGAATCTGAATCATCCTTACAATTACGGAACAGCTTCAACCAGACCGAAAGAAAGCGGAAACAGTCATTCTTCTTCATCCTCCAGTTCGAACGGTTACAGCAGCTATCGCGAACAGGACAACAGAAGAGGCGGACAGAAATTTAAACCAAGGAGCAGAAACCAGCAGCGACACAGATAACTGAATTCTGAAAACGAGGGCTGACACGGAGATGTCTGAAATTTCAGAACAGTGACCGGCTAAAAATGACCGACTCTGTGAATTGCCCTTAACCCTTCCTTTAAGAAAATCGAATAATGCAAACCCAATAAATATTGAATATTTACAGAGTATTCCCCTGTAATAATGAAATTTCAAAAACTATAAAAATTATTATCTCTGACTCATCTTATGCACTGCGTGTAGGTGAGTTATACCAGGAAATCCGATCATTTTCACAACTGTGCTCAGATATGCATAAGAAGACTCCCGAAAAAACTTCGAGAGTCTTCATTCTGAATATGAATACTCCCGGTCAATCCTTTGTAAAACTCAGCTCAAGATCTTTGGGATATATTGTATGTGAATGTATGCTGACTTTCACAACCTTATCCATAACCTTCTTCATTCTGAAACCTTCCGCTTCAATGAAGTCAGCATTCTGAACCGTTGTCCCGGAAATTTTCTTCACTGTATTCTCCTGTCTGAATTCCGCTGTAAATTTCGTACCCTCAAATGTCACTTTGATGCCGAATTCCTGAGTATTCTTTCCTCCGTCCCAAAGTTTTCCTTTCCAGTCACCCGCAAAGAATTCGGATGGATTGTCTTTACTCAGATTCAAACTCCGAGTAAATCTGGTCTTTGCCTTCGGATCAATTTTTTTCACCTTTCTGGAAAGAAGACTGCTGATTTCATCTGCTATATCCTGTATATCCGGTTCCTTATCAATGCTTGTCTTACCGAACACCCAGGAAGTGTAATCACTGTATCCTGCAGAATTTCCAGCACACAATGTATAGCTGAAATATGCGCCCGGAATAAGAGAATCAGTGTCTGTATACTCTGCTGTTTTAGTCCTGATTTCTTTCATCGTTCTGTCTGCATAATTGAACCGTTTGATCACATACAATGATGCTCCTGGAACTGCACTCCATCTGAGTTCAATTTTGCCGGGAAAACTCATGGATGCACTGAGGCCGGCAGGGACAGCGGGAAGACTGTCACCGCCAGAGGATACTGGAACCATATCACTCCACTTTCCGGCGCCTTGGGAATTTTTTGCTCTTACACAATAGTAATTCTGTTTTCCTGATAAGGGAGAAACATCACTGAAAGAATTTGATCTTGCCTGAGAAACTGCATTCCATTTTTTTCCATCCCATCTTACTACTTCATAGGAAGATGCATTTCCAACAGAGTTCCACTGCAGATGAATAGACTTGGCTCCATTTACAAGCTTCAGCGAACCGATAAGCCCTGTGACTTTTTCCGGCACAAGAAGGATCTGTTCAGACTTTGCATAGCCGGAAGCTTCGGGAGCAGTTTCAATATCTGATGAGACATCTTTACTGAGATAAGATACTACTTTATAGATGTACATTCTGTCAGGAGTCACCGAGGTGTCTGTATAGCCTGTATTCTTCGAAACAACCTTGAGTGACTGAAAATCATCCCCTGCCGAAGGATCTTTTCTGAACACTGCATATGCGGAAACCCCAGGAACAGCATCCCAGCTTATAATGACTCTGTCCTTATATGTTCCGTTCGATGCCTGAAGAGAGGCTGGATTCTGCAGTTTCACATCATCTTCATGTTTATTATCAGTTGGTTTATCAGTTTTTATATCATAAAGAACCATAGGATTTGGCCCTAAGGTCACGAACATACGATAGGAAATCCATCCGTATCCCTTGTCGCCCCACCCTGTTCCCCAGGAATTGATCAGTTTAAATGCACCTCTGTCTCCATTGGGACTCACTTTATTATCATCATAACCGACAAGAGTCATTGCATGACCGCCGTAATTTTTTCCTGAATGCCTGTCGTATACCTGATTTTTCAAACGGTAAAAACCGTCATCAATCGGTATTCCAAAAACAACAGGGTTGCCTGAAGACAGTTCTGCCTTTACAGAATCAATATCATCATCCTGAATATATCTCAGTTCCCTGCCTTTAAACTTTGCCGCTTCCTGATAAGCTTGAGCAGAGGGCTGTTTTCTGTAATCTGAATCACTGTAAGGCATATACTTCCATGGAGCTGCTCCTTTCGAAATCATTACTTGAAGAGCCTCACTGATTCTTGAACCCTGATCATAGCCCCCGTTGATCTGATTGTAAATAAAAGCGGGGGAAAAAACTTTTTCACCGGAACCGCCGGTTACAGGAGAATCATAATTCCAGTCTCTCTCTACCTTCTCCTGATAAGATTTCATTGCATATGCAGTTGCCCATGCCACACAGCTCGACTGCATTCCCTGACTTCCGACTGGCGGCATTTTGCTGCTCAGATCTGCAGAAGATGGCAGGGACCTGACAGATCTAGTAAACGCTCTGCTCAGTTTCGGGATACTTCGAATCTGCTCCTGATTCAGCGGAATATAACCGCAATTTCCCTTGGTTTCGCAGTCTTTAGAACGGACACTGGCCGGATCAAAGACTGCATCATCCGCATTCAGAACTGAACCGAAAATAATTCCAAACATCACTATAATTCTGAGCAAAACAACCTCCTAGTATGCTTACTGTATACTGGAATGACATTTTATGAAGGGAAAGTATTCTCTTCAATGAGAAAATCGGTAATTCCTGAATCTGCGAGCGAGGAGTCATTCCTAAAGTTAGACTTGAATAAAGACAGTAAAATATTTTTCTGTCCGGATTTTGAAAAGGATTCTTTAAAAAAGCAGTTTCCGCAGAACTCAGAATGTTTCCTGAATATGACGGTCGACTTTTCTGCGAAAAGTGTTTCTTCTGAAAAAAAGCGATCTGACTGCCTCGATTACAATTAAAATGCCTATCTTACTCACGCCATTTGTTCTTTTTCCGAATTTATAACTGACTTCAGCAGTCCGGTCATCGCGGCAGATAAGCAGAATTTCAAGAAGGATCTTAAACCCTTTTTGAGAAATACTGTCCTTTACTTTACAATATATACTTTTATTGATTACAAAATAACCGGAAAGGGGATCTTTCACCTCTGTCCCTGAAAAAAATCTGGAAACCAAGGTTCCTGCCGCGCTCAGAATCTTTCTGAAGAAAGTAAAACTGTCTGCACCTCCGTTTTCTGAGTATCTTGATCCGATCACAATATCATTTTTTTTCGAAAGAACAAACATCTCAGGAAGTATGCCGGGATCATGCTGAAGATCTGCATCCATCACTGCAAAATAGTTTCCTCTGCCAAGAGACATTCCTTCCAGCACTGCAGAATTAAGTCCCCGTCTTCCGGTTCTTCTCAAAACTCTGATTCTTGAATCGGATACTGCAAGTGTTTCACACTCCTTCCAAGTCAGATCAGGAGAATCATCATCCACAAAAACAATTTCAAAATCGAACATTCCTTCCAGAACACTTATAATCTTTTCAGAAATCAGCGAAGGATTTCCTTTCTCATTGTATGTAGGAATAATTATAGAATATTCAGGTATTGTCATATTTAATGATTCTCCTTTATATAACACGGAATCATGCTTCCGCAGTCATTTACTGATACGCAGTTTCTTACCCTGGCAATATGTTTCGGACACTTGACAATACATCCAGACTGAAGGGTTTTTCCATACAGCAAAAATTCCGAAGGAAATTTCTCCTTAAGACAGGCTTCAATTCTGCTGCAGACTGAAATACATTCCCCAGTAAACATTTCTCCGCCTGCAGAATTTTTAAATTCAGAATTAAGTCTTTTCCATCCTGCCCCGGCAATCATCAGAAAAGCGAGAATCCAGAGCAGATACATTGGAAAATGTCTTTGAATTCTCTTTAAGGGCCTCCAATAAAATTTTTCATGTTTTATTTTAATGAATAAGTATTTCATAATATGAAACCTCCTCAAAAATTCTGACCCGGTCCCGGTTCAAAAAATCCTGAAACAGAGCATGTGACTTCCAAATTTTCCAAGTGCGTTTTTTGCTGAATTTATTCCCAGGCTCTCTGTGACCGCCCAATGCCAAAACAGAAGCTGTCTCGGACGGACAGTTTTCAGGAAGCATAGGAGCGCTGTAGTAGAGTCTCGAGCCGGGAAGGAAAATTCCGGCATCAAAGAGATTCCAGGAATTTTCAGACAGTACACAGACCGATTTGCCTTTCAGATCCATATCTTCCGGAATCAGGGGAAGATAAGTTTTTCGAAGCAGATAAAACTGAAAAAAGGACAGAATCAGAAATGAAACCAGCAGATTCCTGTAAACGTAAGAGATCCTGAGAAAAAGAAAGAAACTGCACAAAATTATGCCGGCTGCAGAGAAATATGTATTAATCCTGAAATCATCAATACTCTGAAGAAAAAAAGCGCCGACAGCCGTCAGAATAAATGCGAAAAAATTGAAATAAAGATTCATCTTCCAGAGATTTTTAAATGTGTATATATAATTTCCATATCTCATAAATACACCGGACACGAGAATCGGAAGTGCCGGTATTGAATAGTAGGCATCCTTTCTATTAGGCAGAATATGAATGAGAAGAATGAATCCTGACGATATAATGAGAATCTGCCCTAAAAGTTCTCTCGGTTTCCTGATTTTCTTAAACAGAGAGCGAAATGCAAGAACTGAGAGAACAATACTCCATGGAAACAGATAGAAAACTGCCCCGAAAATAATGGAAAGTTCAGGCTGATTTTCATTTGAAAATTTTCCTATATTCTCTATATAAAAGAAAAACTTTACAATACTGAGACCGTTATCCGTAAACAGAGTCAATGCAGTGTAGTACATGACAGGAATAAAGACAGCAGACGTCAGAAATAACCCAGCACCGAAAAACATTCTTCGGAAATATTTCCTTCCTTTCCATTGAAAAGGCGCAAAACGGAAACGCAAAAAGTGCAGAACTCCCCAAACAGACAGAACAGTGCCTGCATATACAGTCATTATCGGACCTTTCAGAAGGAAACCTGCCCCGGCGGTCAGACCGGCCGAGATGATATATCTTTTATTGCCGTAAATAAAGAACAAAAGTATAAAGTAAGTGCACAGAGAAAGAAAGAAGGCCATAGCCTGTTCCATCATAACCAGTCTCGAAAATTTAAAAACACCTACAGTAAGTATATAGATAAATCCTGCCGTAAAAGATGCGAGTCTCTGTCCTCCGAAAATTCCTGCGATTCTGAACACAAGAACAGATGTGCCTGCTGCAAAGAATACAGATGGAAGTCTTTCCATAAACAGACTTTCGGGAATCAAGCTTTCTGCCGCCATACCGATCCAAAAAATCAGAGGCGGTTTGTATGGGTTAGGAACTCCATTCAGATACGGAAGAAAATAATTTCCATTTCGGAAACTTTCCCGAATCGTCTGTATATGCATACTTTCATCTCCTTGAGTGAGAATTGCGTTTGTGGAAATTCCCGGAGCAAGAAGAAGAAAACAGGATAAGACAAGCAGAAAGGAAAGAAACAAGTCACTTTCAGTCAATAATCTTCTCAAATGCATAAGACCAGATAAAACTGACCGAACGATCAGTCAAATATATTTTACTCGGATTTTTTACAGACAATCTCTTTTTTATACAGATTCAGTTTTGGGAAGAGAAAAAACAGTATCCAAAAACAGTATGCTGTGAGCACATTAAGAAAATTATATACAGTCATAGAAGATAAACAAACATACAAACTGGATTTTATAATCAGACTCGGACTGTAATAATCGGAAAGGTTAATAAAAATGCATATTAAAAACAAAAGAACAGAGGCAAAAGAAAACACGAAATGCATTCTTATGAAGACCTCTCTTGAATTATTTGCGTCAAACGGGTTCAATGGAACTTCTATGGAAATGATTGCAAAAAAGGCCGGTGTGTCGAAGGGACTTGCCTACACATACTTCAAAAGCAAGAATGAGATCTTAATTGAGATTATTAAAACTTTCACTGAAAAAAGGAGATTGATTCTTAAATCCATAATTTCAGAAAACATAACCCCATTTGAAAAGATAAAAAAACTGATTGAAAGTGCGTTAGATACTGATTCAGAAAATGAATCAGCGATGGATATGCACAGACTTCTCTACACAATAAAACTTCAGCCGGGATTTTCAGAAATGCTCCAGACGCTATCATCAGAAATGAAACCGCAGATTCTCGAAGATATGGAAATGATAGACAGCTTATTAAAAAAAATCGGAGTCAAAAACCCTGCCAAAGAAAGAGAATATATCAAGACTGTTATCACAGGTATCATGATACTGTATCTCAGCTGCCCCAAAGAACCTCCGATTCCTTATCCTCACGAACAGCTCAAAAAGGACCTGATCGAAAGGTACAAACCGGAGAACTGGAAATAAGATTGACTGCTTTTCCGATTTGTTTACTGTAAGCAAATAATTCAGGAGAAAGAATGTATTACGATAAGCATATTTTTGTCTGCGAAAATGTAAGGGAAGAAGGAAAAAGGATTTCCTGCGGAAGAATCAATATGAAAGAAATCAGAGAACTTCTAAAAAGAAGGATGAAAGAGGTCTTCCCAGACAGAAAAATCAGAGTAAATATGAGCGGATGTCTCGACAGATGTGAAGAAGGTCCTGTACAGGTGATTTATCCGGAAGGAAAATGGTACTGCATCCGTTCTGAAGAAGATGTAGAACTCTTTCTGAAATCACTTTCTTCTGACAGTTCTGCTGATTCAATTATGCTGGCTTAAGGAGCGTATGTCCCTCGCTGATGAAGATGGTCGCCAGTTCCGTAAGTTGGCTCAGCAAAAGTGAAACTGCCGAAACATTCTACTTCTGAGAAAGATTCTCAAAAAAAAGAATGGATTTTCTGAAATAAAGCCGTCTTCTAAATCAAGGAATGTAAAATGTTATACTTTAAAACTTTAGACAAAACGGCGGTATTGATTATGATGATAAATGCTTCATTGAGTGCAGGAGACATTTTTCAATATTCAGGAACTGCATCTGATCTGAACAAGGGAACGAAACTGTACTCAGACCATCATAGTGAAACACTGCAGTCAGGTCAGCACATCAGCTCATATATTGAGTACAAGGACAGTTCAGGGAAAACGTTTGCTTCCAAAAAGATCAGCTTCGGCAAATCGTCACAGCTGCCTGATTTTACCCTGGAAGATAAGAGAGACGGATATTTGGAGGGTGCTGAACTGAATGGGGACAAGATTAGAATATTCACAAGAAAAAATTCCAATTCACCGATGCAGGAAAGAACGGTAACTCTGCCGGGAGATTCTGTAGTAGACGGAGGATTTGATCATTATATCAGAAAACATTGGGATTCCTTCCTTGCAGGCAAAAGCAGAAGTTTCTATATGTTCGCACCAGCCAAGCAGGATTTCTATAAATTCAAAGCATTCAAACTGAATGATAAAGCTTATAAAGGAAAGGATGCTTTTCTTGTCAGAGTGGAACTGGATGTATTTGCGCTTGGGAAAATACTTCCGGCAATACAGATTACTTATGATAAAAAAACGAAAAGGATTTTGAAATACGAGGGCATTTCAAATATCAATGACAGTACAGGGAAAAGCCATTTTGTAAGACTTGAATATGATTACCCAAGTCTTATGAGCAGAGACTGATCAGAGCATCTGGGTCTTAAGATATGCCAGAATAAACGGCTCAAGATCACCATCCATCACGGGACTGATATTTGCAGTTTCGTGTTCAGTTCTGTGATCCTTAATTAAATTATAAGGATGAAATACATAACTTCTGATTTGAGAACCCCAGGCAATGTCTTTCTTTTCACCGGACTTTTTTGCCTGCTCTTCTTCATTTTTCTTCTTTTCCAGATCATAAAGTTTTGCTTTCAGCATTTTCATAGCTGTTGCTCTGTTTTTGATCTGAGATCTTTCATTCTGACACTGCACTACTATTCCAGTCGGGATATGCGTCATACGCACAGCAGAGTCTGTTTTATTGACATGCTGACCGCCTGCCCCCGATGATCTGTACGTATCTACTTTGAGGTCTTTGTCTTCAATGACAACATTGATGCTGTCGTCGAGCTCCGGTTCCACGTGCACGGATACAAATGAAGTATGCCTTCTTTTATTTGCATCAAACGGGGAAATTCTTACAAGTCTGTGGACGCCATTTTCGCCTTTCAGATATCCGTATGCATACTCACCCTGTACATGCATAGTGACGTTCTTTAAGCCTGCACCTTCACCTTCCTGAAAGTCAATGAGGTCCACTTTGTATCCCTTGTTTTCAAAATATCGGGAATACATTCGGAAAAGCATTTCCGCCCAGTCCTGACTTTCTGTACCGCCGGCGCCTGGATGAATATTGAAAAATGCGTTGTTAAAGTCTTCAGAACCGCTGAGAGCTCCAAGAATTTCCAAATTGTGAAATTTCCCATCCAATACATTAAAATCGCGATTCAGGCTGTTTACAGTATCTTCTGTGTTTGATTCTTCCAGAGTCAGCTCAATCAGATCAGGAAAATCTAAGATTTCCTGACGGATCTCCATCCATGGAGCAAGCTTCTTCTCTATGGAATTAATCTGTTTTGTGGCTTCTTGAGCTTTGTCCGTATCGGACCAGAATTCAGGTGATTTAGATCTTTCTCGTAAAGACTGCAGTCTGTCAAAATCGGTCTGCAGTCCCATTTTCTGCCAGCGTGACTGAAATGCTTCGATCAGTTCTCTGGCAGCCTTAGAAAGGTCTTTTGATGATCGGTAATCCAAATACGAATTACCCTCTATAGAAGATTTCTATGATATTTCCGGAAGGATCTTTGAAATGCAGGAATTCCCCATCATTAGCACTTTCCGGTCCTTTTACGATTGCAATATCCATCTCTTCTATCTCAGATATCGCCTCAGTAAAATCATCTACATCCATCTCAAAACTGAGAAGAGGAAGTTTTGCTTCGGTCAGACTGTTTTCAACCTTGTCTACCTTGATTAATTTCAGTTTGATTGGATCGAGTGTGATGATCGCCTGTCCTTTTTTTGAATCGTCCAAAACTTCAAAATCGAACAAATCAGAATAAAATTTAACAGAAGCTTTCAGGTCAACAGACCCAAGAGTTATGTGATCAATACCTTCGACAATAATCATAGTTCCCTACTTTGAGACCAGTTTCGTATAGAAAGTCAGGCTGTCTATTGAAAAATTTCTGACTGTCTCTATTTTTGAATACAGTTTATCAATTATTTTTCCATACAAAAGAATAGAGTTGTTGAAAAATTAGTTTTCAGCACTTTTTCAAACGCTCGGCAGCTCGCTTCGCTGCTGCGGAAACTGAGTTTGACCTACAGGCAAGGGACTGTGTAAAAGATCATTTTTATGCTTTTACGCAACCCTAATCTTTTCTTAATGAAATTGATTTTTCTGATAATTTCTTGACTTTTCCAATAAATGGCATATTTTAAAAGCCCTATAATAAGAATCTATAGACTGCAGAATCGATATCCATTCAAAAAAAATGCCAGGACGGAAACGCTGAGATACTAAAGCAGAGGATTCTGCTGCACTGAGTGAAAAGCTATAAAACTTGCAGAAATTGGCAATCGTTGAGGAGTGAGTGGAATATGTTGTATTGAAAAATAATGCAGACTGGTTTTCAGCCTTTTTTCTGAAATCTCAGAGTTGGTCTGAAATCAGAGTCTGCAGCGGTGTATGTGTATACAGATAATACAATGCTTATATGATTTTTTCAAAGCATACAAGCATTGATGCGTTTTCAGCCTTCCTTGTAAGGATCGATAGAAAGCACTTCAAAATTAGTGGCATTTCCTTCGAAGATCACATTTGCAGTCTGGCCGATTTTTTTGCCTAAAAGCGCTTTTCCGACAGGAGACTGGTAACTGATAATGTTCTTTTCCGTGTCAGCATCCCAAGGACCTAAGATGGAATAAGTCAAGTCTTCAGAAGTACTCAGATTCCTTAGAACAACTTTGCATCCGACTCTGATCTTGTCTGTCTGAACCTTGCTGAGATCAATGATTCTAGCAATCTTCAGTTCATGTTCGAGTTTTTTACTTTCTGTCTGAAGCTGATTCTGCTTTTCCATCGCTGCCTTGTATTCGGCATTTTCTCTCAAGTCACCTTTTTCCTGAGCTTCTCCAATATCTCTGGAGTTTTCAGGCATCTCCACATTTACGAGATGATCAAAAGCTTCTTTTTTCTTGCTGTATCCTTTTTCTGTGACCAAAACCACATTAGTAGGAATATTCGCCAGAACATCCTCTTCTTCTTCCTTTTCCTCAGAAGCAAGTGCCTGATTCCATTCGAAACCAGGTTTCAAATGAGAGATCAATTCCAGAAATTTTTCTTTTTCCGTATCGGAAATAAATGGTACTTCCTTATAAAGAGCATACAGCCTTCTTAAGAATTCATCCCCGGCAGAATGAATTGTCTTCGAAATCACTTCATTTTTATTTCCAAAAAGAATCTCGGATGCCATATTCTTCAGTTTAGTGCCTTTCTCTTCTATCTTTGAAAGCGGTTTCAAAAGACGGAAAACTCTCAGAACCATTTCATTTTCATTCAGGTTCATCCAAGTATAACTCCAGAGACCAGAGAGCTGTGATTTCGCAGTCCAAAGGAAAATTTCTGGAAAATCTTTCATCCTGTTCATTACAGTCTCTAAAAAGAGATTCAATTCTGAAAATTTAGAATCCTGAACCAAAAGAGAGAATACATATTTGTTGATTTTGACCGGGACTTCAAAAAGAATTCCCACAAAAATATCAGTCCAGGAAGGATGGAACTTGCGGATTAGATTTACATATACTTTCTTGACTTCCAAGTTGCTCATCTGCTTGGAAAACTGAATTGCTTCTTCTTTGGATATTCCACTGAAGAGCCTTCCAGCTTCTGCTTCAGACATATGCCGAGGAAGATCATCTTTCTCTACGATTCCTGACGCAATCTCCATATAAATATAGGCAATAATTCTGCGGAACGTATCCTTTACTTCTTCTTCCTCATAGTAAAAATGATTGAAAGATTCAACAGCACCTTCTGCTTCATGGTATACTTCCAAAGCCTCGAGAGCAATGTCCAGCTTCTTATTGATGTCAGTCTGAGCATTAAATTTTTCAGTGAGTTCTTCAGTCAGTGAAATCGGTTTCTGACGGAATAAAATTTCATCTTTTTTCTTCGGATTAAATCCGATTCTAGGGTCTTTTTTAAGTGCCAGTTTAGCCTTGTTCCACCATTTAGTCCAGTCTTCTGTTTTCTTTACAAATCTTCCAATGATTTCAGATTTAATATCATTCAGAGTCATTGTATTTTCATGAGAAGTGAGGAGTTCGGCTATGAAATTGGAAACATCATCCTGAAACATTTTATAAATTTCATTTGGAGTTTCATAAAGCTTGACCCAAATATGATCTTTCTTAAGAGGTTTCAAACTTGTGATCGCCATTTGAATAGAAAGCTTATGATCAGGCTTACCCACAAAATCTACAACAATCGAATCACTTTCACTGCTGATTGATTTAATCTTTCCTACACCCCAGTTTCTATGCATTACATAATTGTTTGTATCAAAAACGATGTTTCTTTCAAAATTGGTAATACATGCTTTGATAGGTTTTTTAGTATTTCCTAACTCGGACATTTTAAGAAACTCATCGAGCAGAGAATGTCCTGCATACTTTGATTTATAGGCACGGATCAGCTCATTTCTCGCTTTAGGAGACAAAGGCTCATTATCAAGAATTTTCTTCAGAAAGTGAATCGTCTTATCAAAGTCTTCCAGATTCTTGTATGTCTCCATCAACGGAAACAGAAGAACTACAAGTCTAGTTCTTTCACGGTTAGCCAGCAGTATTCTTTCGATTCTTTCAAAGAATAGAAGATCTTCAAAATTGTTTGAAATCAGAATCGGCCATATTTCCTCCAAATTCTGATAGTCCTTTGATCGGGCAAAAGACTCTGCTGCCTGTTTTAGAAAGCTGATTGCTTTGGGTTTGTCCTCATCAATGATGGACATTGCATACTTTTTAGCAATCTCAGGGTTTTTCCTGTCATGCTTGGCAAGTTTTTCCAAAACAAATTTTAATTCTTTATTCTTATTTTGTTTTTCCAAAGCTTCCGCTTTGTATTTGAGAGCCATTCTCTGTTCACCAAAGAGCAAAATCTGATCTGCAATATGCTCAATGATTGACCATTTACTATGCACTTTTAACTGTTCGAGAAGTGTTTTTAAATGATTGGAATCCTCCAGCTTATTTTGCATCAGAGAAATAATTCCCATCATATATCTTGAAGATATGCTGTCCTGATGATCATTTAGATGTTCTTTCATGAGCTGATTTGCTTCAGTCAGCTTGCCCAGCTGCTTATAGTGCTGGATTAGATCATCATAAATTTTAAATTTTGTTACCGGAACATTGCCTGCATCCACTCTTACATAGATTTCTTCATTTATTAGAGCAGTTAATTTTTGAAATTCTCCGCTGGCCTTATCTGGTAATACGGCAGTATCTTGTGACATGAACAACCCCATTGAATAATAATTATTTAAAAGAAATAGTGCGTTATAAGAACTAGATTTTTAGGAACAGTGAATTAGTAAAGCAGAAAAAAAGGAAAGAAAAAGCCCGGGCGGATGCCCGAGCAATTGTTGAAGGAGAAGTTTTAAGGTGTGTTCTTTTTAGCAGGTGCCGGAGCTTCTTTTCCAGTTGCCCCTTTGCCTTCACCGCATTTTACAGTACGATAAGGATCGCCAGGAGTTCTCTTGTCGATCATTGCATCCAATTTTGCTTTGTTTGCACAATCTTCGTCATCGAAATCAAGGTTAGCCCCATCAAAATGCACTTCAAATGTATCTGTCAGTACTCTGAATTCATCAAAGAAAAGAATGACTGGATCACCTGAAGATCTGTAATTTGAACGGAGTTTAAACTGCTTGAATACAGCTGTTCTGGTTGCAGGATAATTGCTGGAAAACTGTGGAATAGAGACTGGAATCTTTGCTGTCATTGGTCTCCATCCGACAAAACCAACTGAACCGAATTTTACAATGTGAGTATCTCCCTTGTAATCTTCAATCCAACCTTCGAGATCATAATCATTGCCACGACCACATACCCAAACAGACAGTGCTTTAGCAACCCCAGGAAGATCGATACCATAGATTTTATATTCCAAATCTAAAACTTTTCTGTCTTCAGGCGATTTCTTGGCTTCATTTCTGTCTAAATTTGCTTCATTTCCAGTCAGGAACGTTCTGTATCTCTTCACTTGATAATCAGGAGTTCTTGGTGGACGAATTGTAACTTCGTTGCTTCCAGAGTATGTGAACTGAAACTTGACTCCAAGAACTTTCAGATTCTTTTTGTCTTCCTCTTTTCTAGTGTCCAAATATCTTACATCGCGCGGATATGCACCATCCAAATACTTTGCTTCTCTCATCGCCATAGATGTAGGAGCCAATTTTGGATCATATTTGCCTTGTTCCAAATTATCTGGGTAAGTCATACTGTCTTTGTCAGTAAATACCTGCCAAATATCAGTTTTATCCCAGTTTTCCAAAGTAATTGCTCTCAATTCACCTTGAGAGAGATCATTACCATTGGAGGTTTTCACTCCCTTTTGCTGTGCGAAAGCAAGACCTGCAACTCCGGCAAGTGTGATCCCAACCGAAGCGATTCCAGCTAAAATTGCTTTTTTCTTGTTCATTTTTGTACCCCTATACCAAATAATTTCTACCAGTTGTCTTTGATTTCAAAACCCGGATAAACAGATTCCTGCTTGTCTGTTCTGACTTCCAGATCATCTACATAAAAGTAAAATTCTCCGCCGACTTCATGAACATCACTTGTTACAAAAAGGGAAACAAATCTGATGTTTTTGTCAAGAAGGGAGTATCTTGCACTTTGTGGAATAAAGCCTGGGATTGGAGCAGTAAGACGTCTCCATCCAAAGAAATCGAGTCTTCCCAGACGAATATTGTGAGTGTTTCCTCTGTAATCTCTAAACTTTGCATAAAGAGTGTGACGGTACTTTCTGCCTAAAACCCAAATAGATACTTGGCGAGCCTTACCTTTGATGATAAATTCCTGAGGAGGTGCAACTTCAACTCTGTCAAATCCTCTGTTCGCAAAATAAGTTTTTACTCCCAGAACATGATTTTTCCCGATTTTTTCATCTTGATTTTCTGTAGCTGGATTATAATTACCTTTGTCATCCTTTGTATCTGGCATGCTTTTTTCATCAAATACATCTTTGATGAGTCCTCTCTGGATCATCTTCAGAGTTTTTGTCTCTCCGAGCGGTGTAGTGGATTTTGCACGCCAATCTTCAGCCATTTCGAAATCTTCCAATGTCACTCTTTCGAGTGCATCGCCCAGCTTACCACCTGCAGGAGCATTATTGCCTCCAGCAGGAGCAGGGTTGGTTTTTGCTGGCGCTGTTCCTGGTGCCGGTGTGTTTTGAGCACTTACGGATGTATAGGATACAAACGCAAGAACTGCTGTTAACAAGAATGATTTGAACTTCATTAGAAACTCTCCTTCACTTTCTATAAAAATACACAGTTTCAACCGACCAGTGTTTTCATCCCCTGATTCTCTGCCATTGAATTTTTGAATCGGGAGAGAATTTCTATCATTTTCTCTACCCCTTCTTCAGGTATGAAAATCGAAGATTTTTTGCTGTTTGACCATTCTGAGACCTTCAGGTAATAACCAGCCTGGTTCCTTTTCAAATCCACAAGGAAAGTCTTATTTTGCGTTATTACTTTCTCTGTCAAAATTTCCGGTTCGGTCATCCCTGTTTCCTCAAAATGTACAAATTTCCGGTCAGTAAAATTTGCTTATATATTTATCGGTAAATCTAAATCAAAACTTAGCAACCCAAAAAAAACAGTACAAAGGTTTTTTTGCAAAATCTGAAAATCTTTCTTTGGGCAGTAAAAAAACTGAGATTTTCGACAGCGAATTGCCTGTCAAAAGCTGTCAAACCGCACTAGAAAGCAAATTTTCTCATTTTCATCGGAACTGAAGATAAAAAACTGAGTTTATACTTATTTTTTGGAAATTATCTTTGAATCCTGTCGATATCTTTTAGACTGACCGAGTGAAAACCTCAAATTCAGTCAATCCCGTTCTGCAAATACGAAAAAGACACGAATTCAGGAAGAGTCAGATGGACAAACGTTCTGAAGAGCAGACAAATGCAAGGCCGACAATGATGAATATCCTTTTCATTTTATTTTTTCTTTTAATCAGCTGCGGAGAGTACAAGGGGATCAGGGGAGAAATCTTTCAGCCCGTGACAGATGACGGATGGAAAATTACAGTCGAACATTTTCCGCCTAAACCGGGAAGCCCGAAACGAAAGTACCCTGCAGTATTTCTTCACGGAATCGTTGAAAACAGAAAAGTTTATTCCTTAAACGGTGATAAATCATTTGTAAAAAATTTTACAGAAAACGGTTATGATGTATGGACATTTGATCTTCGGGGCAAAAAAGAAGCTGATGACAGTTCATGGTTTTTTGGTAAGAAAACTTATAATTACAGTTTTGATGATCACTGCAAATATGATACAGACACGGCACTAAAGTTCATACTGAAGGCCTCCGGTGCGGAAAAAGTCAACTGGATCGGACACAGTATGGGAGGGATGGTGATGTATATGAGAATTGGAACAATGAATGAAAACAGAGTGGCAAATCTGGTCACACTGGGTTCACCTTTCCTTTTTCCCTTTCCTTCCTGGAAACTGAAAATTCAGAAGAAGGCAGGTTTTTTCACTCCTCTTTTCTGGGTAATACCCTCCGGCTTCTTTTCCAGGATTATGGGATATACCGGACTGCCTCTGATGAATGAGCAGTATCTTTCTTCAATGTACTGGTATTCTCCAAATTTAGGTGAAGAGAATGAAAGGGATCTTTTTAAATACGGAATTGATGATGAAAGTCCCAGACTGCTTGCTCAATTTGCAGAATCTCTCGGAGAATGGAGTTACAGATCCAGGGACGGAAAGACAGATTTCACTGAAAATCTCAAAAATATCAGAATTCCTGCTCTTTTGATTGCAGGAAGACGCGACCATATGGGTTCTCCATACCAGGTGCGTTATGTTTACGACAGGATTTCCAGTAAAGATAAAGCAATGATGATTATCGGCAAGACTGAAGGAAAATCAGAAGACTATGGACATGTTGACCTCGCAGTCTCCAAGGACTCAGTAAAGGATATTCAGCTCCCGATCATTGAATGGCTGAACAGGAGAAATTAGTTTTATGAACAAAAAATCATACAGACATCTGTTTCGCAGAATTTCCGGCAATAATAAATATTTTATACAGACAGTGTTATATATTTTATCTCAGATAACGGCTGTCATTCTGACTCTTTCATTATGGACATGCTCCTGTTCATCTCTTCCGGTTTATAAAAAAAAGGATCTGGAGAAAAAATTCATTATACTGGAAGGAAGAAGAAAACATAAACTGTATCTTTTTGACAGAACAGCTTCCGACAGTCGCCGAGCCGTCATTCTTTCTGATCCTTATTTTCTTTCAGAAGAAAGCCTTTATCTGCAGGATTCCTATTCTTACGGAATGAGCTGGAAAGATTCTTACAAATTATCAGGAATTGCCGGAAGACAGATCCCGGAAAACTCTGACGAAAACGGCAATCTGATCTCATATCTGAATAAAAAAGGATATAATGTATTTTTAATAGAATACAATAAGGAGACTGAACTGACCGACCCGGAAAGAGTGAAAATTTTCGGAAGCTCTGTCTCTGAAGTTCAGAAAACGGGAGCATCGGAGATTTTTCTGGGAGGACTGTCTCTCGGCGGCAATACTGTGCTTGACTATCTCTCTTCAGACCCTCCTGAATCCATAAAAGGAGTCTTTTTTCTTGGAACCGGTTTTGATTATTCATATACTGGAAGTTTTGCCGAAAAGGTTTCCGATTACCGTAAAGCGTCTGATATATGCATTGAGAGTGACGGGCATTTATCCTGTATACCGCCTGTATCTAAAATTTATATTCGAAACGGAAAGATTATATCTCTTCCTAGAAAAATCCCCGATTATCCTTTCAGAATCAGAAAGAACGAGCCCGGAAAAATATCTGTCCCTCTTTTTGCTGTTTTTGGAAAGATTGACGGAATCAGTCCGGAAGAGACCATCTACCCCTGCTTTTATCCGGAAAAAAGAAGCAGGGAATCCAAGGCTGAGTTTCTGGAGGCAAGCACTGCAAATGATCTCTCGATGGACTATGACCATTTTGACCTGTTCTTTTCTGAAAAAGCCGGATCGGAGATATATAAAAAAATTACAGACTGGATGGACGGTCTTAAATAAATTATTTTTCCCAGACTGCCTGATAAAAAGGAAGAATTGTACTGAAATATGATTCTTCCTTTTTACTGAATCCGATTTTTTCAGGGATCATATCTGTTGCCCGATTAAGACAGCAGCCGTCAGCCAGAACCTTCCATACCGGTGCAGCAAAATCCTGCATTTTTGCAGTAAGCGGATGATGTGATCGGATGTGTTCGAGCAGAATCAGTTTCCCGCTCTTCTTCAATTTTTTAAAAATGAATTTTAAAGTATGTTCTGCGTCAGGCACATTGCACAGAACAAGAGTGCACACCGCTGCATCGAGACTGGAATCTGAAATTTTTTCTTCAGTCTTCTGATCTTCAATACCGGATACAATCGGAATAATTCTGCAATCATATTTATTTTGCATTATTTTCCTGTTAATAATATCCCACATATGAACATTCGGCTCTACCGCAAAGACAGAAACTCCATTCCTGTAAAAAGGGAAATTCACTCCGGTACCGCTTCCTATTTCCAGAACAGTCCCTTCCAGATCCTTCAGAAGACGCCGACGCCTTCGGAACAGTTCGACTTTCTCAAATGATCTCATAAACGGATCATAAATTCTTGAAAAAAGATACTTATACATTAAAATTTAAATTGAATTCAGGAATTTTTCAACATCTTCATGACTTCCGAATATGACCATAATATCGTTCTGTTTGAAAGTCATTTTAAAATCCGGGATTCCTATAGTTTCCAGAATCCGCATATCATCCTTGCGCTTGCCGGCATGAGATTTGTATCTTTTGACGGTAATCAGAAGAAGTTTATGAATCTCTTTCAGTCTGACTTCATTCAAAGCTTTGCCTATAAAAAATTCCGGAACAATCACTTCTGCAATTCTGAACTCCTCTGAAATGATCATACTTCCGCGCATATTTGAATGCCCAAACATTTCAGCCATATTCTGAGCTGCTCTTTCTTCCGGATTGAATACATTCACAATTCCAAGCATCTTGAGAATTCTGATGTGGAGTTCAGTCTGATATCTTGCAATGATCTCCTTTACTCCCATTCTTTTCAGAATATCTGCAGTAATGATCAGAGTTTCAAAATTGTCTGCAACAGCAAGAATCACATAATCAAAATCTTCAAGCCCCTGAGAACGCATAGCATTTTCGTCTGTTGCGTCCATACAGATTGCATCCGTACAATGATCCTTGATCTCTTCGATGAGATCCATTTCCATATCAATTGCGACAACCTCGTGTTTTTCCTCATAGAGACATTTCACGAGAACCTTGCCGAAATCTCCAAGACCGATAACGGCAATTTTTTTTCTGTTCATCAGATAAACGCTGCAGCCAGTTTTTCCGGAACAGGATGACTTTTTCCTGTGATCTCTTCCACCCAGTTATGAATTTCATCACAGATACTGTTCACTGTCTCCTGATGAAATATAATCCCGAGATGTCCCTGCTCATAATGAAGAAGCTTTTTGTAAGGAGTGTCCTGAATATCCATAATAGATTCTATAGTATGAGATGGTACAATCTTGTCAACTGTGCCTGCAATGGAAAGTATCGGAATTTTGATTTTCGAAAGATCAGCTGTATAGTTCATAGAACCGTCATATGAATAAAATGCCTGCTCAGCAGAAAGCTGAGATCTCACAAACTGCAGAATGACCTTAATCGACTCTTCACAGAATACATCTTCCACCATAAAATACCATTCAGGAGGTGAAATCTGCTTATAACCCACGAAATCGTTGATGTTCACAACCTGAGTGCTGACCTGATAGGAAAATGCTCTGAGTGAAGAATGAATATTCAGCACAAACTTGAAAAATCCGTTCAAGTCTATTGAAGATATTGTATTTCTGATAGGAAAGGATACGAGATTGAACAGTATATCATATACTGTTCTGTTGTTTATCAGTTTGGAACTGTTTTTCAATATTCCCAGCCCCATAATGTTCGAACCCAAATCCATATAACTCGGAGAAGTAATCGAAACCATCCCTACTATGTTTTCATCAGGATTGATCTTGTCTCCCTTTCCAGGCATCTTTCTGATTTTGTCATAACTGCCTGCATAGAAACGGGGGATCATTCCTCCCATACTGTGCCCAACTACAAGAATCTTGTGATCAGGGTGATTGTCCTTTATCCATCGGATCACTGCAGGAAAATCATCATGAATATAATCATCAAGGGACCAGCTGTATTTTGATCCGTCTTTAGGAAGAGTATATCTCGAACGGCCTCTAAGATCCATACTGTAGACACGATAACCGTATCTGAGTGCCATCTCCCTTGCCACTTTGTCCATCACTGAACGTCTGCAGAAGAACCCCGGAATCATAAGTGCAATTACTTTTGAATCATTCATCTGCTCCGGAGCAAAATGTTTGAGACTGATGGTAAAACCATGGGATGTGGGAACCATATAACTCGCATCGAGTCTGTACATCATATTGTACACATGAGAATGGGCAATGATGGAAGTCACCGGATCTTTCTGGGTAGGCTGAACGGTATACAGAAGATGATGAATGGAAGAAGTAGTATCTGCCTTTTCTATATTCTTTCTTGCAAAATATTCATCACCCTTTCTGTCTACTTCCAATGCCACTACATACTCGATCACATCGAACAGAGTGTGGAGCTGAAGAATAATATCTCTTTTCTGTTCTTCAGTCAGTTCCTTTCTTCTGATTCCCCAGAGAATTCCTACAGGCATTTCCTTTACAATCAGAGGAATTCCCACAGAGTATCTCATTGTGTCTGTCAGAAGGATCTTTAGATTAGGGTGAACTTTTTCATTGTTTCTGAGGTCCATAAATTCGACTTCAGGTCTCTGCATATGGCTGTAAGCAAGAATCGCTTTTTGAAGAATTCTTGCAGATTCGTTTTTTTCGTCATTCAATGGAATAGGCCTGGTCTTACTGATAAAATCAGCAATGTCCTTATTGTACCGTTTTCCAATCACTTCTTTCATCCTGAAATGAGTTGCAGATGAAACAATTTTCATTTCATTCCCCTGGATGACTTCGAAGACAGCATGATCAAACATGTTCTCCTGATTAAAAAAGGAAAGACCTACCATCTTGTTTACGAAGGATGTCCATATTTTTTCCAAAAAAGAAAAAACAGGTTCGCTGATCGGGAAGATGTAGATATCATCATAAGGAACCATCAGACCGTTTCTTATATCTGTACTATGAAACTTTGTCATAAAAATTTCTCACTTTACTGCATATTTTTCAGATACATTTCTGCATCTGCGAATCTTACAAATCATGAAATGTCATTTATTCGCCTGCTGACCTTCTACCCATTGACCGGAATAAATTACCCTTCCACTTTTATCAGAGAGAATTCCCTGACCGTTCTTAAGGTCATTCTTATACTCACCGACATATTTGATCCCATCTACTGTTACATAAGTTCCATACCCGTGTCTCATGTCATCCAAAAACTCGCCTTCATAACGATCACCGCTAGAATAAGTATAAATTCCTTTTCCGTTATAACGGTCATTTTCAAACTGCCCTTCGTAAATGCTTCCGTCGGAAAAATGATAGAGCCCTTTGCCGCTGAATACATCGTCTTTGAATTCTCCGATGTATTTATCTTTGTTTGAATAAGTATAGACTCCGATTCCATGTCGTTTTCCGTACGCAAACTCACCCTGATATTTATCACCTGACGAATACATCATTGTGCCTCTTCCATAGTACAGACCCGCTCTGAATTCTCCTGAATATGAGTCCCCATTCTGATACGTCAGCGTACCTTTTCCATGATAAAGATCATCCTTGAATTCTCCGACATATCTTGTTCCGTCCGCATTTACAATAGATCCGCCGCCGTTGAATTTATCATTATTGAACATTCCGGCATACTTTGTGCCGTTCGCATAGGTGTACTGGCCCTGACCGAAATATTTGTCATCTCGGAACTCGCCTTCAAAAACATCCCCGTTTGCAAACACATACACACCCTTTCCGTTAAATCTGTCTTTCAGAAATTCCCCTGTGTATCTGCTCTTATTCGCAAATTGATACAAGCCGTTACCTTCCTTCGCACCATTTGCAAATCCGCCTTCATAAATATCCCCGTTTGACATTACAAGACGCCCCTTGCCGTGAAACTTGTCGTTCCTGAAGTCTCCAGTATATATGTCCCCAGATGCATATTTATAAGAACCCTGTCCTGAAAATTTATCATCCTTGAAATCCCCGGAATATTCATCCCCGTCCGGGAAAGTATAAACACCTTTTCCGCTTCTTTTACTTGCCTTAAAATCCCCTTTGTAAACAAATCCCTCAGCGTACTGATATACTCCGTACCCTTCCATTTCTCCATTTTTAAAAAGGCCGGAATACTTAGATCCCGCAGAAAAAGTAAAAACACCTTTTCCATGAAACTTCCCGTCTTTCCATTCCCCGTCATACTGATCTCGGTTTTGGAAATAATACTTCCCATTCCCGTTTTTTTGTCCGTTTTTCCAACCGCCAACGTACTTTTCACCGTAAGGATAGGTCATCGTGCCATTCCCATTATTACAGTCCCCCTGAACGCATTCAGCGGACAGACTTACTGAAATTGAAAATAAACCTAAGTATAGAATTGTTCTGTAAAATTTCATAAGCTCCGATTTAGACTGACAAAAAACCTGTCAGTCTGCAGAATAATCTTTATTTGGCGGATCAGTCAACTTTTTACCAGTTAAACTGAAAAATCACCGTATGATATTTGATTTTTCCTTTTTCCCTTGACTTTATACATAGTCATGCAAAAAAGTGGCTATGGTAGAGGAATTCAAGATTTTTGTGGATTATGAAAAAGATCCATCAGTTCCGGTGATCCATATATCCGGAGAAATCACTTCTGAAGCAGACGAGGAAATTACAGGTTCCTATTCCTCCATACCCAATGAAAAAAGAAGCAGAGTCCTTATTGACTTTTCAAAAACTGCTTATATCAATTCTGCCGGAATAGCTACATTGATCAGTCTGATTACGAAAGCTTCAGAGAACAAAGGGAAAATTGAATTTTCCGGATTAAATGCTCATTTCAGAAAAGTGATGGATATTGTAGGATTGACTGATTTTGTAATGATTCACGAATCTATAGAACAGGCTTTAAAATAACCTGTATATATACCATTTACCGTTCATCTTAATAAAGTAAGGATTATTCAGGTCATATTCTTTTCTCTTGTTTTTACTGAATCTGAGTCTTACTTCACAGCTGTCCTTACTTTCAAAATATAGATCTGCTTCAATACCGCCAGACAATGACAGAACTTCTCTTACAGTAAGAACATCCTCTGATTTCTTTTCCTTCACCAGTTTTTCGTGTTCGAAGAAATAAACGGAAAAATAGGAGTCATCTTTACCCAGTTCTTTTAAAAGATCGCGGTATGTCCATAAACCTTTTACATCCAGATAAACTCCTTTTTCCTGACTCACCATCGTTTTTAAAACAGAAAGATCCTTCTTCATTGTAGAGTCCACCAAGTCTTTGACAAACCCAGTAATGACAGTAATATCATTCTTATCCTTAATTTTATCAGAAAAATAGACTTCTCCCTTCACCACTTTCACATTTTCTGAACTCGATGAGCAGTAAAAGAGAGAGAAGAAAAGAGCAGCAAAAGCAAGTCTTTTCATGCCAATGCCTGTTCTATAGCTCTTTTGGCTCCGTCATAAATTCCTTCTCTTGAATTTCTGATAATACACTCACACATTCTCTGAAAAAGATCATCCGCACCTGTCAGTATATTGACCATTTCCACAGTATGCTCTACTTCTCTGCACTCCATCGTACCTTCCCCAAGTTCCATAGATCTGAATGCAGATGCAGCCTCATGATCACCTACTCTTCGGATAAATATCTTTGGAATCGGAAAGAATGCAAGTTCGGACGGTTTAGTCATCAGAATATCAGAAACACAGATCAGATCATCGGTTGCACTGAATGCAGAAAAATAATCTTCAAAATGAAAGAAAACCAATGACTTTCTGTTCAGTTCAGTCATCTTCGAGAGTTCTGCCTCTTTCATAAAAGCTTCCATGGAAGCTCTGTCTGTCACTTCATCAAAAGGAATATTCAGTGATTTACAATGATCCTTCAGTTCATGAAACAGTCCGGAATGATCACCTGTATTAATGAAAAGCTGAAATTTATCTTTCAAAAGTGAGTCTTTCAGACTTTCCAGAAGAGATTTCGTAAAACTCTTCTGAGCGCCAGCCCCTCCTATTGCAAGTGTAATCCTTCTTTTCATTTTCTTTTCAGCTCTTTCAAGTCTGCATTCCGAATGGAATATTGAATTTGCACCGATCTTCTCACTCACCCAGTGACCGGCAATGCTCAGGTTTTCCTTTGGAAAGCCCATTTCAATAAATTTCAGATAAGCTGCAGGACTCTGCACCAGATTCAGTGCACCAGGCACAAGAAGATAGTATTGAGGAAAATTATCAGGAATCAGATGAATTACTTTTTTAACGCCGGCCTCCACTGCAATCTGTCCATTCAGCGGATATGTGGAGATGTAAGGATTTTCCCTGGAAATATTTCCCATAAGGTTTACATAACGTTTAGCAAAAGCAAGAGAAGTATGGAGAGACGAAATCCCTCCCTGAGACATCAGCATTCCCCAGCTCCACTCAATCATACCTCCCATTTCAGAAGCAGCCCGACTCATCTGGCTGTAAAAACCGTCGACATCCTTAATTGCGTCAGATTCCTTGCTTCCTAAACCGATCAGATCATGCAGAAATATCTGTGAGTATTTTTTCAGTCCCCACGTATATAATGCATATGCCATCCGGTGGTGTCCGTAACCCATCCTGACCGTACCTACAACCAGAGATTTCTCCTGATTCTGTACAGGAAATCCGACTTCATTTTTCAGAAGTTTTACATCTGGAAGAATTTCCAAGGGAGTCATTCGAAGATCTATCTGGGAAGGTTCCCAGATACCATACCTGATAAAATTGTAGTTCAGTACAAGCTGTATAATTCCAGCACTTATAAATCCCGGTTCGACACTGTATTTTGCGTTTGACATTATGGTACCACTTCCTGCTCAAGCAGAGTATTTATATTTTCTTCCGGAACCTTGTCCGATTCCGAATCGAGCCACTTATTTGTAATGACTGATCTTCTTTTTGGATCAAATAAAGTGAGAAGATAATTTGTAATCGATGCTTTCCCTTCTTCCTCTGCTTCCCTGTCCATCTGCTTGAACACATCAATAATGTCCTGATCCGGCCAGTTGACTAGAAGTTCGACTGCACTTTTAGGAGGCATATTTGCAATTTTTCCGGCCAAGGCTCTCA